>CADBFE010000043.1 GCA_902793845.1 uncultured Lachnospiraceae bacterium
GATGATGAGATGAAAAAGTCGATTGATGCATATTATGAATTATACGGAGCATCAAAGTAAGAAAGGCGGTATGTGACATGGAAGAGGAAAAGACATATAAAGTAATGGCTGCTTCAGGCGCATGCAGTATAGTTCTCGGTGTAGTCAGCCTTGTGGTCGGAGTTGTGACAGGCGTGCTCCTCGTGATCCAGGGTGCAAAGCTCATATCTCAGAAGGGCAAGATTACATTCTAAAGTTTTATGAAACTTTTTGATAATTATAAATTTACCGACAGAAAACATCCGGCCGTAGGTATAATGTCTGTGGTTTTGGGCTTTATAGGCATTATCTCCGAGACGGTTGCGATTTTTATCCCGTATCTTGGCAAGAAAGAACCGGAGCGGTATGCATTTATCATGGCGCTCTCGTTTCTCTACGCTATTGCCGGGATAGTGCTTGGCCTTGTAGGCAGGTTTAAAAAGGGCGCTTTTGCCTTTTTTCCGTCTGTGGGACTGGTCATCAATACAGTGACCGTAATCCTCGGCGTGATTATCATAGTGATTGGAGCTGCGTAGCAATTGGAAGCAGAACAGGAATATACAGAATGCGAAGATTTTATCGCAGAGAGATATGATCTGATAAAAGAAAAATTAAACGAACTCTGTGACACCGCTGATACAGGTGATGCCAGATATGATAAATTTTTTAAGACGGAGTTTGCTTTTGTAAATTATCTCACAACGGTTTTTGACAGGCTCAGGGACAAAAATGTTTCCGGCACTGAATATAAAGAGATAAACAAAAAACTGTATGAGGATATACTGCCCGGCAATTATGATTCATCATACTGTAATCCCGGGTATGCCACAAATATTTTTGGCATGGACATTGGCCGTATTTTATCATCTACCGCTTATGAGATGAGATGTGCCATTCCTCATGTGTTTGAAGGTCAGATGCAGAGGCTCCTCATGAGAGCAGAGCTCCTGGTAGAGCTTTACGGAAGTGTATGCGACCTGGCATCTGATGGCGATGAGGCTCTGTCCGGCAGTCTTAAGGATATTATCTACTGGTATGTCAGTGATTATTACGAGACAGAACAGGAGCATCGAGTATCGGAGCTTGTAAAGGGCGAGCAGTTGCCCCTTGATATCCTCGATGAATATGATCCCGGTGATACATCATATTTATATAAATACGGTGAATACATTACGGACAATGAGATAAAGACTGCCGAGTATCTGGCAGCCCAGCCCGAGGAAAAGATAGCAAAGATCGCAGATACTTTTTCCGAAGGTTACAGGATAGGTTTTGAGGTTACGAGAAAAGATCTGTCAAAGAAAAAAACGGTAAATATCAGATATCCCCTCGGTTTTGAGAGAGTGATAAAAAAAGCCGTCAGCAATTTTGAAAAGATGGGATTAACCCCGGTCATATACAGAGCAGGCAGTTCTTTTTTCAGAAGACAGAACGTTCAGAAAGTCGGTTATTTCGGAGCCAATCCGAATAAACAGTATGACTGTGACCACAGCAAGGATGAGGCACTGTTTTTGGACAGTCAGCTCCTTACCAGAAAACTGGAATGTCTGAAGGCATCTTTTGAAAAATATAAAGAAGAGGCATACGTACATGCAGGCCCTGCCGTAATGGAGATATTCGGCGAGGAACCGTTTGTTCCGGCAGAAAACGAGAGCGCGTACAAACTGTCAAAGCAGCAGCAGACATTGTTTGTAAAGGGTACCTCAAAGGCAGGCATGATCACAAACGAATACATTAAGGGTGAGGAGAGGAGCTTTACCATTATGGCTTTCCCTTCTCCTGCAATCGGTGATATATTTACCGAGGTATTTGATGAGACACTTGAGATAAATACCCTTGATTATTATCTCTACAGAAATATGCAGCAGATAATAATAGATGAGCTTGATAAGGCAAAATATGTCCATGTCCTCGGACAAAACGGCAACAGGACAGACATAAACATTAATCTCATTGATATACAGGATCCCGGCAGTCAGACCAAGTTTGAAAACTGCGTGGCAGATGTGAATATACCTGTCGGGGAAGTCTTCACTTCACCGGTACTTAAGGGAACGACGGGACTCCTTCATGTGAGTGAAGTATTCCTGGATGAACTGAAATACAGGGATCTGGCTATCACTGTCACGGACGGATTTGTCACGGATTACAGTCTGGCGAACTATGACAGCGAGGAAAAAAATAAAGAGTACTTTAAAGAAAATGTGCTCTACAATCATGAGACCCTCCCTATGGGAGAATTTGCGATCGGTACAAACACGAGAGCGTATGCCATGGGTAAAAAACTGGGGATAGCAGGGAGACTCCCTATCCTCATCGCGGAAAAGACGGGACCCCATTTTGCATTCGGAGATACATGCTACTCTCATGCAGAGGATGTAAAGGTTTACAATCCTGACGGCAAGGAGATAATGGCAAGGGACAACGAGGTCAGCATATGCCGAAAGGACAGTCCTGACAAGGCATACTTTAACTGTCATACAGATGTGACTCTCCCGTACGACGAGATAGGGCTCATAGAGGCGGTTAAGGAAAACGGAGAGCGGACGGCCATCATAAAAGACGGCAGGTTTGTCCTACCGGGACTTGAGGAATTAAATATTTATATTGATAAAATATTGGAGGAAAAATAATGGCTACAGTCAGTATAGTAATGGGCAGTGATTCGGATATGCCTGTCATGAAGAAAGCGGCAGACGTCCTTACAGAGCTCGGTATCTCATTTGAGATGCGCATCATCTCGGCACACAGAGAACCTGATGAGTTTTTTGAATATGCAAAAACTGCCGAGGAGAGAGGCGTAAAGGTCATCATCGCAGGAGCAGGTATGGCAGCTCATCTGCCCGGTATGTGCGCAGCGATATTCCCGATGCCCGTAATCGGTATCCCCATGCATACCACATCACTCGGAGGCAGGGATTCACTTTATTCGATCGTACAGATGCCCTCAGGCATCCCTGTGGCAACGGTAGCCATAAACGGCGGAGCCAATGCGGGACTCCTTGCAGCAAAGATACTCTCTGTATCCGATGAGAGTCTCCTTGCAAAACTCAAGGATTACAGCAAAAAGCAGAAAGAAGCCGTAATAGCAAAAGATAAAAAGTTATCAGAAGTCGGATACGCCAACTACGAAAAATAATACGGAGGATTAACGGATTATGGATTATAAGAAAGCCGGAGTAGACATCGAAGCAGGATATCAGTCGGTAGAACTCATGAAAAAGTATGTCGCAGGTACAATGAGACCCGAAGTACTCGGAGGCCTCGGAGGATTCTCCGGAGCATTCTCGCTTGCGGCAATTAAAAATATGGAAGATCCCGTACTTTTATCAGGTACGGACGGTTGCGGTACAAAGGTTAAACTCGCATTTATCATGGACAAGCATGACACCATCGGTATCGATGCTGTTGCCATGTGTGTAAATGATGTTGCATGTGCAGGCGGAGAGCCTCTGTTTTTCCTTGATTACATCGCATGCGGTAAAAACTATCCCGAAAAGATCGCTACTATCGTAAGCGGTGTAGCAGAGGGCTGCAAGCAGTCAGGCGCTGCACTTATCGGAGGTGAGACAGCAGAGCATCCGGGACTCATGCCGGAGGATGAGTATGATCTTGCAGGATTTGCCGTAGGTGTCGTTGACAGAAAGGACATCATTACAGGTCAGAATATCAAGGCAGGCGATACTCTCATCGGTATTGCATCATCAGGTGTTCATTCAAACGGTTTTTCTCTTGTCAGAAAAGTATTTACGATGTCTGAGCAGAATCTTTCAAGATACTGTGATGAGCTTGGCAGGACACTGGGTGAGGCCCTCATCGAGCCTACAAAGATTTATGTAAAGGCAATGAAGTCTGTCAAGGATGCAGGCGTAAAGGTCAAGGGATGCAGTCATATCACAGGCGGAGGATTCTATGAGAATATTCCGAGAATGCTGCCTAAGGATGTTACGGCCAAGATTAACTTATCAAGCTATGAAGTACCTGCAATATTTAAACTCCTTCAGAAGACCGGAGATATCGATTCGCACATGATGTACAATACCTTCAACATGGGTATCGGTATGGTCATCGCAGTAGATCCCACCGATGTTGATCAGGCTGTAAAGGCTATCACGGCAGCAGGAGAGACAGCTTACATACTCGGTGAGACTGTGAGCGGAAGTGACGGAGTTATCTTATGTTAAGAATAGCTGTATGTGTATCAGGCGGAGGCACAAATCTCCAGGCCATAATTGACAGGATCGCAGACGGTACGATCAGAAACGCAGAGATTGTAAGGATCATCAGCAACAAACCGGGAGTATACGCACTCGAGAGGGCAAAGAACGCCGGCGTTGAGTCAGCAGTCGTATCTCCAAAGGAGTATGGTACAAGAGAAGAGTTTAACGAGGCACTTCTTAAGTCAATCGATGACTGCAGTCCTGATCTGATAGTCCTCGCAGGTTTCCTGGTGGTACTGCCGGAGGCTATAGTAAAGAAGTATGCAGGAAAGATAATCAATATCCATCCTTCATTAATACCTTCATTTTGCGGAGACGGATACTACGGCCTTAAGGTTCATGAGGCAGCTCTTAAAAGAGGTGTGAAGGTGACCGGCGCCACTGTGCATTTTGTTGATGAAGGCACGGACACAGGACCCATAATCCTGCAGAAAGCCGTATATATCAAAGACGGCGATACCCCTGAAGTACTCCAGAAGAGAGAGTTATGGAAGAAGCGGAGTGGATAATACTTCCGAAGGCAATTGATATGATCGCAAACGGAGAAATTTAAAACGAAAGGACAATGCAGTATGAATGTACTCATAATCGGAAGCGGTGGCAGAGAGCATGCTATTGCCACAAGCATGAAGAAGAGTAAGAGAGTTGATAAACTGTACTGTGTACCGGGCAATGCCGGTATAGCACAGATAGCGGAGTGCAATCCTTCCATAGGAGTTATGGAGTTTGACAGGATTGTGGAATATGCAAAAGAGATAAAGCCGGACCTTGTGTTTGTGGCACCGGACGATCCCCTTGTAGGAGGTCTTGTGGACAAGCTCGAGGCAGAGGGCTTTAAGACATTCGGACCCAGGAAAAACGCTGCAATCCTTGAGGGCAGCAAGGCTTTCTCAAAGGATCTGATGAAGAAATACAATATTCCGACAGCTGCTTACGAGACATTTGATGATGCAGACAAAGCTCTTGAATATCTCGAGCATGCAGATATGCCGATCGTGCTCAAGGCAGACGGACTGGCACTTGGAAAAGGTGTACTTATCTGCAATACCCTTGAGGAAGCAAAAGCCGGCGTAAAGGAGATCATGCTCGACAAGCATTTCGGAGATTCGGGAAATAAGATGGTAGTCGAGGAGTTCATGACAGGCCGTGAGGTTTCCGTACTCTCATTTGTGGACGGCAAGACCATAAAGACCATGACATCAGCCCAGGATCACAAGAGAGCCCAGGATGGAGACAAGGGTCTCAACACAGGCGGAATGGGTACATTTTCACCCAGCCCCTTCTATACAAAAGAAGTTGATGAATTCTGCAAAAAATATATTTATCAAAAGACAGTTGATGCGATGGCAGCAGAGGGCAGAGAGTTTAAGGGCATCATCTTCTTCGGACTCATGATCACCGCCAAGGGACCGAGAGTCCTTGAGTACAATGCGAGATTTGGTGATCCCGAAGCCCAGGTAGTACTCCCGAGGATGAAGAATGATATAATCGATGTCTGCGAGGCATGTATTGACGGAACTCTGGATAAGATCGACCTTGAGTTTGAGGACAATGCAGCTGTATGTGTAGTCCTTGCTTCTGAAGGATATCCCGTTAAATATGACAAGGGCCTTCCCATTAAAGGTCTTGAAGCATTTGAAGGAAAAGATGATTATTTCTGCTTCCATGCAGGTACAAAGCTTTCAGATGACGGACAGATCCTGACAAACGGAGGCAGAGTGCTTGGCATCACAGCCAAGGGCGCAGACCTTAAGGAAGCCAGAAAAAAAGCTTACGAGGCGTCGGAGTGGGTATCATTTGCCAATAAATATAAAAGAAATGATATCGGAAAAGCCATAGACGAAGCTTGAAAAATGTTATAGAATATAAAATTGATGAGTTTACATAATAAGCATGTAAATAAATTTGGAAAGGAAATAGTTATGAAAAGCGTCACAAAGAGATCATTTAAGCTTATCACCACGCTTATCGCGGCGATAGTACTTACAATGGCCATGGCCATTACGGTATTTGCCACAGAAGAAAACGATACATCGGATGGCAGTACCACACAGATGAAGGTTACGACGGAAAATGTTAATGTCCGTTCGGATGCAGATTCCAATTCAACACAGCTTACACAGGTTAACACCGGACAGATAGTCGATGTACTCGGTACAAAGAACGATGCATCAGGCAACACATGGTATAATGTCACATTTACAAACAGCTCAACAGGTGTTACCTATACAGGATATATTTACGGACAGTACCTCACAACATATGAGGCACCTGCCGATACACCCGCGGATGACGGTGCCGGTACAGAGACTGAGGAGCAGCAGCCTGCAGATCAGCAGAGCGATATCACTCCCGGCGGCAACGGTACATTTACTCCCATGGAAGGCGACGGACAGCCCTCAGCTGTACCTGAGACATTCAGAAGCGTATATGTAAAAATCAACGGTACAGAGATTCCCGCATGGACAAATGACGCATATTATATTTTCTATGCAATGCTTGAGTCAGGCGAGACATCATGGATTATTTATGAAGCCAATTCAGGAGCATATATTAAATACGATCCCAGCTTTATGGCAGGTTCCGTAGCATCAGGCGACAGTGTTTCAGAGAATGGCAAGGGCGGATCAAATGCAGCAGTAGTGATACTTGTGATTGTATGTATCCTCCTTGTTATCGCATCACTCTTTATGGGTATGAAGCTCCTCAACCAGAGCGGTGGTATGAATTCACCCAGACCCAGAAGAAGATTCGACGATGACGATGACGACGATGATGACGACGACGAGGATGATGAGGATGACGACGATGAGGAAGACGAGCGTCCCAGAAGAAAGGGCGGCCTCTTCCAGAAGTTCAGCAAGTCATTTGATGACGATGATGACGACGAAGACGATGATGATGAAGATGATGACGACGAGGATGATGAGGATGACGAGCCTGTAAGAAGACCTGCTCAGAGAACTGTCAGACAGCAGGCTGCTCCTGCAGCTCCCGCCGGTTCGCAGGGTACAAGGATTGTCAGAGATGCACAGGGACGCAGAATCGTAGTCAATGCCCAGGGCCAGAAAGTAGTCACAAATCCCCAGGGTCAGAGCGTGGTTACAAATGCTCAGGGCCAGAGAGTAGTTACAAATGCTCAGGGTCAGAGAGTAGTGATCAATGCCAACGGTCAGAGAGTAGTACAGGCCAGAAGGAGACCCGGCAGCGCGGTTCAGACCCAGAGACCTGTTGAGACCAAGGTTGATGAGGACGATTTCGACGAATAATTTCTTTGATTATTTTCATAACGAAATTTAATAAAATTCAGAGTGCATCACTTTATGTGATGCACTTTTACTAATAGGTATGATATGAGACTTGAATTTACTGACAAATCAAAAACAGCACTTGCACTTGCCCAGAAGACATCAAAGACAATGCACGCCTCATATGTAGGTACGGAGCATATACTCCTCGGACTTATCCGCGAGGGGTCAGGTGTGGCAGCCAGAGTGCTTAAAGACAACAAGGTTGACGAGGAGAGACTTGTATCCATGATCGAGGAGTCCATCCATGTGGAGACCCAGACGCTCCTTAAAGAAAAAAAGGAGTATTCGGTCAGGGCAAAACGTGTCGTAGAAAACAGCGAAAAGGTCGCAGTCGATTTTGGCTCAAAAACAGTAGGCACAGAACATATACTGCTGGCGCTCCTTGATGAGCCGGAGTCGGTGGCGGTCAGACTCCTCATGGCCATGGGCATAGCGATAAACAAGATCGTTGCTGAGATATATAAAGAAACAGGCCAGAAGGAAAAATATCTTGAGGAGATGAAGCGGGAGAAGAGCCGTCAGAGAAACGGCCAGATCAAGACCCAGACCCTTGATAAATACAGCAGGGATTTAACGAAGCTGGCAAAAGAGGGTAAACTTGATCCTGTTGTAGGCAGAAAAGACGAGATCCAGAGAGTCATCCAGATACTCTCACGTCGTACTAAAAACAATCCGTGTCTCATTGGTGAGCCCGGCGTCGGCAAGACTGCCATAGTAGAGGGACTTGCAGAAGCAATAGTTAACGGAGATGTACCGGAGACAGTTAAAAACAAGAGAGTGCTCACACTTGATCTCTCAGGCATGGTGGCAGGCAGCAAATACAGAGGTGAGTTTGAGGAGCGCATCAAGCGTGTGATCGGTGAAGTCATCGCAAGCGGCAATGTCATCCTCTTCCTCGATGAGATACATACCATGATAGGCGCGGGAGGAGCAGAGGGTGCCATTGACGCATCCAATATCTTAAAGCCTTCCCTTGCAAGGGGCGAGCTCCAGCTCATCGGTGCTACTACGGTTGATGAGTTCAGAAAATATTTTGAGAAGGATGCTGCACTTGAGAGACGTTTCCAGCCCGTGACTGTTGAGGAGCCGTCTGTTGACCAGACCATAGAGATATTAAAGGGCATCAGGCATAAGTATGAGGAGCATCACGGCGTTGTCATTACAGACGAAGCTATCGAGGCAGCCGCAAGACTGTCAAAGAGATATATCAATGACAGAAACCTTCCTGACAAAGCCATTGACCTTATTGATGAGGCATCAAGCGCAGCGAGACTCCGCGGTATGATAGTGCCGGGCAGTATCAGGGAGCTTGAGGCGGAAATATCAAAAAAGCAGGACCAGATAGAACGCTCCATCAGCATAGAAGCTCTTGGCCAGGCCAGTGAGTTAAAGGCTGTCCAGAATGAATTAAAGAAAAAACTTGAGAAGCAGATCAATGCATACGAGAAAAAGCGTGCATCCGATCTGTTTAAGATAGATGAAAATGCCATAGCTGATGTAGTCAGCATGTGGACAAAGATACCGATCAAGAGACTGACAGCAAAGGAGAGCGAGAGACTTATCGGTCTTGAGGATACTCTCCATAAGAGAGTGATAGGTCAGGACGAGGCAGTCAGCGCCGTATCAAGAGCAATCAGAAGACAGAGAGTAGGACTTTCGGATCCCAAACGTCCCCTTGGTTCATTCCTGTTTCTCGGTCCTACCGGTGTCGGCAAGACAGAACTCTCAAAGGCTCTTGCAGAGGTAATATTTGGCAGAGAAGATGCTCTTATCAGAGTGGACATGTCGGAATTTATGGAGGCCCATTCCGTATCCAAGATGATCGGTTCACCTCCGGGATATGTAGGTCACGATGAGGGAGGCCAGCTCGCTGACAAGATAAGGCGCAATCCGTATTCGGTGATATTATTTGATGAGATAGAGAAAGCTCATCCCGATGTATTTAATGTATTACTGCAGGTCCTTGATGACGGTCATATTACCGATTCCAAGGGCAGAAAGATCAGCTTTAAGAATACTGTGATCATCATGACTTCAAATGCCGGAGCAGGCAGGATAGTCGATCCAAAGAACCTTGGATTTACAGCCAGCGCCGATGCGGAAAAGGATTACAAGCGGATGAAAGACGGAGTGATGGAGGAGGTCAAGCGTCTCTTTAAGCCGGAGTTTATCAACCGTATTGATGAGATAATCGTATTTAAGAGTCTTAACAAGACAGATCTTAAGAATATTGCATCGCTCCTTATTAAGAATCTGGCAGCCCGCAGTGAAGCTCAGATAAACATAAAGCTAAAGGCCGGTGCGGGAGTGAGAGATTACCTGGTTGACCACTTTACGAATGTAAAGATGGGTGCGAGACCTTTAAAGAGAGGTATCCTTGGATTTATAGAGGACCCTCTTGCAGTAGAGATACTTGAGGGCAGGATCAATCCAGGCGACGAGGTGACTGTATCCGTAAAGGATGACAAGGCAATATTTAAAGTAAAATAATTTTTTAAAATTCAAACCATAAATTTTAGTATTTGATTCGTATCTATTAATGAAAGGGCATAAAGGATGACTGACCGCGAGTTTGCGGACAACTTAAACCTGATCAGAAAGGGAGACCAGACAGGCCTTAGGGCTGTGTATGAGGAATATATGAGCTATATATATTCTGTTGTTTTTTCGTACCTTGGCAGTAAAGAGGATGCGGAGGATATATGCAGCGATTTCTTTATCAAGCTCTTTAAGAATCCTCCCGATTACAGGCCGGGGTCCGGCCATAAAGGATTCATAGCTACTATCGCCAGAAATATGGCCATAGACCATATGAGAAAGCGGGGCAGAGAAGACCTGACGGAAGATTTTGAAGAGGCAGGTATTACCCCCG
Organism: uncultured Lachnospiraceae bacterium; assembly: GCA_902793845.1. GTDB lineage: Bacteria > Bacillota > Clostridia > Lachnospirales > Lachnospiraceae > NK4A136. The sequence goes on from CADBFE010000043.1 coordinate 10,422, forward strand.
ATACAAAGAGTGCGGAGGACGAGGCAGTAGGTCAGCTCGGATACGATGAGGCGATAGCCATGCTAAAACCTCCCGAGCCTGAGATCATCAATATGAAGCTTATGGGAGACCTTAGCTTTAAAGAGATAGCAGAAGTACTTAAGATGCCTATGGGAACAGTTACCTGGCATTACAGAAAAGCAATCGAGAAACTAAAAGGATTTGTGACTGCATAATTCCGAGGACATGATTAATGAGTGATGAGAAAAAGTCTGAAGAATTGAATATTGTAAATGAGAGTGATCTTCCAAAGATACCGGAAGCTTTTGCTGCCGAGTATAAAAAGAGGATGGCGGAGCAGACTCCCGATATCTGGGACAGGATAGTCGCAGGGATCGGGGAGGAGAGCGCACCGGGAGAAACCGCGCCTGTAGCTGCACCTTTAAAGAAAAAGGGCGGTATCATAGCTCACTTTAGGAAATTCGGGGCATACTACGGTGTGGCAGCAGCGGCAGTACTCTGTATAGCCATTGCGGTACCTGTACTCATGAATACAAGGTATGCTGCGACAAATGAGGCTGAGGCACCTGAGCCCCATCAGAGCAAGAGAGATGGAACTGGCAGCTACGGAGATATGGAAGCATTTGCTGTCGGCAGTGACGAAAAGTATTCCGAAGAAACATATTATGACGATGCGGAATGTGCAGAGGCAGAGGAGTCTGATGATCTGTTTATAAATTCAGATGATTACAGCTCTGCAGGTGATTCAGAGGCGGCAGAGGAGTCCGCAGACGAGACATCCGACATGAGTACCGATTATGAGAATCAATACGGAATGATCATAGAAACCGTTAAAGCGGATATCGTCAGTATGGAAAAGGACAATGACAATATCCTCACCTTTATCGTAAAAGATGAAAACGGAATGGAGCTTATGTTAAATAACGGTCCTATGTATTATTCGGAGAGATTCATAGAAAATACCATTTCCTACAAGGATTATGACAGATTATGTGACAATATGGCAGATCTTAAAGAAGGGGATACGATAGAAGCCGTTATTGTATATTATGACAATAATATCCGGGGACTGGACGAGACGGATACGCTGTTTATCTTTGGTATGAAATAATATTTTGTTCACAAAAAATTCGCTTTTTAGATACGATTTTTGCCTTAAAATACTGTAAAAGAGGCGGAAAAAATAGTATACTTATAGTGTCTTTAAACAGATGATTTAAAGACTACTATTAAGGAGGTTACAGAAATATGGCAGCAGTTAAGGAACTCATCAGATCGGAAGCAGACGGAAGTGTGAGCTTTGGAGATTACACACTCAGTCAGAAGACAAAGCTTGAAGATTATCAGCATGAGGGAGATATACTCAAGGTCAAGACTTTTAACGAGATTACGAGACTTGAAAAGAACGGGCTGTTTTTATATGAATCTACTCCGGGTACGGCAGTCAGTTCATTTAAGGAAACTGAAAACGGTATTTCCTTTAAGGTAGAGGGACCGAGCGATGCTCAGATTACCGTCGGACTCGAGGAAGATACAGAATACAGGATCATGGTTGACGGAGTCAATTCCGGCAAAATGAAAACAAACCTCGGCGGAAAGCTTTCATTTTCTGTAGAGCTTGCAGGTGCAGGTGAGGTAAAGGTAGAGATTAAGAAATAAATAATAAACTGAATGATTCAAAATAAGAGCTGTCCCCATGGCACTTAACCAAAACCGTAAAATCGGTGGAGTATGCTTTGCGGCGGGCTCTTATTTTGATTTAGGAGAATAATATGGCAAAAGGAAAAATGAAATCCGTATTTTTCTGCAAAGACTGTGGATACGAATCGGCAAAATGGATGGGACAGTGCCCTGCCTGCAAGGCGTGGAATACGATGACTGAGGAAGTGGTATCAGCCTCCTCAAAGGCTGTGCCGTCAGTAAACCGGGGAGAGTCTCCAAAGCCCGTAAAGATATCAGAGATCAGCTTAAGTGATGAGGACAGGATACCTACAGGCATGGACGAGCTTGACAGGGTACTTGGCGGTGGCATTGTGCCGGGATCCCTGGTGCTGGTTGGTGGTGACCCGGGTATAGGCAAATCCACCCTGCTCCTCCAGATGTGCAGGAATCTGGCAGTAGCCGGGCAAAGCGTCCTCTATATTTCGGGAGAGGAATCACCAAAGCAGATCAAGATGAGAGCCGAGCGTATAGGCAGATTTGATGATCATATGGAACTGCTCTGTGAGACAGACCTTTGTCATATAGGGACTGTACTTGAAAACAAAAAGCCGGCAGTTGTGATAATAGACTCGATACAGACCATGTACAGTGAGGAGGCGTCGGGATCACCCGGCAGTATATCCCAGGTCAGGGAATCCACGGCAGTACTCTTAAAACTGTCCAAATCCCTGGGGATAACCATATTTATCGTAGGTCATGTGACAAAAGAAGGTATGGTAGCCGGTCCCAGGATACTCGAGCATATGGTGGACAGTGTCCTTTATTTTGAGGGGGACAGACATGCCGCATACAGAGTACTCCGGGGAGTGAAAAACAGGTTTGGTTCAACCAATGAGATAGGCGTATTTGAGATGCGGGAGGAGGGTCTTGCGGAAGTAAAGAATCCGTCCGAATATATGTTAAACGGCAGACCAAAGGGAGCGGCAGGTACTGTCACAACCTGTTCCATGGAAGGCACGAGACCCATACTCCTTGAGATACAGGCCCTCGTATGTCAGACAAACTTTGGTTATCCGAGGCGCCAGACATCGGGAGCGGATATAAACAGGGTAAACCTTCTGATGGCTGTCCTTGAAAAGAGGCTTGGGCTCCACCTTGGCAACTGTGATGCGTATGTAAATGTGGCAGGCGGTATGAAAGTCCAGGAGACAGCTGTAGACCTTGGCATAGCCATGGCTGTAGTATCAAGCTTTTTAAATGTGCCTGTTGATGACAGGGTTCTGGCCGTTGGCGAGGTCGGACTCTCCGGCGAGGTCAGGGCAGTCAGTATGATCGAGCAGAGAGTAGGGGAGGCGGTTAAGCTTGGTTTTGATACAGTGCTTGTCCCCAAGGTATGTCTGGACCGGGTTAAGAATGTAAAAGAGTGCAAGATAACAGGTGTAGAATCAGTATCGGATGCGATCAGATTTATAAAGAATGATATATAAAAAAGGGGCTTTAAAGCCCCTTTTTATAATATGTCTCTGCAAATGATGTATATAAGGCAGTGAGGTATGGAAGAGCGTTCTCATCGGGATTATATGTATCGCTGTGAAGCGGAGATCCCTTTCCTACGCCGACTCTTGCATAAAATGCAGGAGCGATCTTCCCGTAATCTCCAAAGTCCTCAGTACCCATTGATAATGGCTCGGGTACGATTTTGGCACCCTCAATTTTTGCCGCTCCTTCAAAGGCAACCTGATAAAGATTTTCATCGTTGTAAACGATGGGAGTATCGTACTCGCAATCAACAGTTGCTTCCACCCGATGGGCTTTAGCAGTATATTCCACGATACGATGTACAGCTTCTCTTACCTGCGCTCTTGTCGCATCATCCGTGACCCTGACGGTTCCGCCTATATCCGCATGGGCTGCTATAATATTTCCCCTGGTCCCCGCGTGAAATTCACATACTGATATTACAGCAGGAGTAGTCGGATTAAGCTCTCTTGATACAAAGTGCTGGAGGCCTTCGACTATGGCGACACCTGCAGCAATCGTATCAATCGTCTGGTCCGGATGAGCGGCATGACCGCTTTTTCCGGTGAGAGAGATTTTGAGACTGTTGGCCCCGGCAGATACACATCCGCTGCTTAATGATATATATCCGGTTTCAAGATCCGGAGTATTATGTATTCCAAAGAATACATCCACATCGGATAACAGATTATGTTCAATCAGAAAGCGGGCGCCTCTGCCGATTTCTTCAGCCGGCTGAAAGATAAGTTTAACTGTTCCCTTTATTTCGTTTTCATGATCTTTAAGTATTCTGGCTGCTCCAAAGAGAGCGGCGGTATGAAGATCGTGGCCGCATGCATGCATGAGACCGCTTATCTTTGATGAGTATGAGAGACCTGTGTTTTCGGTGATCTCAAGACCGTCAATATCTGCACGGAGTGCAATTGTAGGACCCGGGCAGCTTCCTTTGATTAGTCCCACTGTTCCGATATCTCCGGCTTTTTCAAATGGAATGTCAAGCTTTTTTAATTCTTCACGGATCTTCTCTGTGGTCTCAAACTCCTTTGTTGATGACTCGGGATACTGATGAAAGTACCGCCTTAGTTCCGTTATATATTCATGTATTTTTTTAGCTTCTTCCAAATGACTGATACTCATAATATTACTCCCTGTCAAATGTCGGAATGGCTGCACCGCTGAATCTGTCTATTGTTGCATCATATACACCTGCGCTCTGGTATGCATCTACGACTTCGAGATAAACAGGGTTTTCTGCTTCTGAAGTTTTTGCGACGATAATGTTGATATAAGGCTGCTGCTCGGGATTTGAGAGATCGATTTCGTCTTTGTATAAAGGATTGTTTATATCAAGCTCTGCATCCACAGCATATCCACAGTTGATAACAGCTGCATCCACATCATCAAGAGATCTTGCTATCTGGGAACCCTCTAGCTCTACGATTGTGAGATTCTTTGGATTGTCTGTAATGTCTTTGACTGTAGCTGATGTACCTGCTTCGGGATCAAGTGAGATGAGGCCGGCATTCTTAAGTACATTTAAAGCTCTGCCCTGGTTTGTTGCATCGGCGGGAACAGCGATCTGGCCTCCGTCGGGAATCTCATCAAGAGAAGTATACTTGTTTGAGAACAGGTCGAGGGGGACTATGAGTGTCTCACCGATCGCAGTCAGATCAAGACTCTGATCTTCTTTAACCTGATTGAAATATGCATAATGCTGGAATGAATTGAGGTCAATATCTCCGTCTGCTACAGCCTGGTTAAGGAGCGCTCCGTCGATATTTTTGTACTCAATAATAATATTGTCGCCTCTTGCATCAAGCTCTTCCTGAAGAGCATCCCATAATCTCGGATCGTCAGATGTTGTTCCGATAACTACTGTTATGGGTTCTTCTGTGGGAACATATCCTGTTGATGATGCAGATGTTGTATCTGTGTCTGCATTAGCGTCATCTGCTGCTACACTTGAGTCGTCGCTTCCGGTATCTGTTGTTATTGCAGATGCATCAGCGACATTGGTCTGTGAAGGCTGTGCTGCGGTATCATTTCCACCGCATGCTGTAAGTGAGAGAGCGAGCGCTCCCGCAAAAATAAGTGATAAAAATTTTGACTTCTTCATAATAAAAATCCTCCTAAAAATTTTTTTAATGTGTAATTTTTGAAGCTGCCCTGTTGCCGAGTGTCTGAATGATATTTACGCTCAGCACGAGAATGACTACTGTTACAAATGTGATGTCATTCATATATCTTGAATAACCGTACCTGACAGCAAAACTGCCTATTCCTCCTCCACCTACGGTTCCTGCCATTGTAGACAGACCGATCAGGCTGATGGTACCTGTTATAAAAGAACGTATTAATCCCGGTTTTGCCTCGGGTATCAGAATATGGAAAACTATATATTTTTTGGATATTCCCATTGCCCATGCCGCTTCGATCACACCTTTATCAACTTCCAAAAGTGCCTGCTCGGCCAGTCTTGAAATGAAAGGTACGATTCCTATCACCATGGGAACGAGAGCACCTTTTATTCCAATTGATGTACCCATTAAGAGTCTTGTAAATGAAACGAGCATTGCCACGAGTATTACAAATGGGATGGATCTGAATATATTGATTATTGTTTCCAAAATTCTGTGTAAAACCTTGTTTTCATACAAACCGTTTTCTTTTGTGATTACCAGGATGATGGCCAGTATCAGACCGGCGACAAGGCCTATCGCTCCGGAGATCAGGACCATTATCACGGTTTCTTTAAATGCAACCACCATGTCGGATGCATATTCAAGCACATTTGGAAAAAGAGTCTCAATCATTTCAATCACCTCCGGTTTCTTCTGTCTTGATGAATTCTTCTATCCTGACGGATTCTTTTTTCAGTTCGCTTATCGTATTATCAATATCTTCTTTATTTCCTTTAACTGTTACATACAGATTTCCGATAGGTCTGTTCTGAATATATTCAATTGAACCAAACAGTATATTTATGTCTGTATCAAATTTTTTCGTTACTTTTGATATGAGGGAATCGTTTGCTTTTTCCCCTGTAAATATCAGATGAAATAATCGTCCGTTTTCTGTGTCACCGGCCACTCTGTCAAGTTCTTCTTCCGTAGGACCTTTAAATATGCTGCTCAAAAACTTTTTCGTAATCGTTTTCTGCGGATTTGAAAATACATCAAATGTATTGCCCTGTTCTGCTATTGTGCCTTCATCGATAACAGCAACCTTGTTGCATATTCTCTGGATTACATTCATCTGATGAGTGATAAGTACAATTGTTAATCCAAGTTCTTTGTTAAGGCTGCTAAGCAAATCCAGAATTGAATCTGTAGTCTGAGGATCAAGTGCTGATGTTGCTTCATCGCAAAGAAGAAGGCTTGGCTCTGCTGCAAGAGCTCTGGCGATTGCGACCCTCTGTTTCTGTCCGCCTGAGAGCAAAGAGGGGAAGCTCTTCTTTTTATCTGTAAGTCCGACCGTCTCAAGAAGTTTGTCTACCCTTTCCTCAATTTCTTTTGTCGGGTATTTCTTGTATCTGAGCGGCAGTGCAATGTTTTCAAAAACATTTTTTGACTTTAGCAGATTGAAGTGCTGGAAAATCATTCCGATTTTTTCACGAAGAGTCATCAGCTGCTTTTCGTTAAGATTGGTTATATCTTCATCGTTAATTGATATTATTCCGGAGTCGGGTTTTTCCAGTCCGTTTATACACCGTATGAGTGTTGACTTACCTGCTCCCGAGTAACCGATTATTCCGTAGATATCTCCTTTTTCAATATCAAGATCGATTCCCTTTAGTACTTCATTTGATTCGCTTTTTTTGTTTTTAAATGTTTTTTTCAGTTCCCTTATTTGTATGTACGCCATCTGCGTTCTCCTCTGGCTGCATTTCTGTCTTGTTTGATTTAACGGCATGGTAGCATATATTTTTTCTTTCCGATAATTGATAAATATCATGGTCAGTTATGCATTTTGGCTATAACTCTGAGTTTCTTCCTTATTTATAAAAATCAAACTTCAAAATTTCGGTTATGACATTTGATAAAAAATATTTTTTTTATATAGCCAAAAGTTATAACAGGCTATAAATAATTACGATTATTCACAAAAGCAATTGGATGCTATAGTTAACAGAAATAAAAAACACATCAGATGATTAAAATATCTTTTGTGAAGGAGGAGTTATGAATAAGACAAATGTAAATCTTGATATCGAGTCTGTTGAAGTAAGAGAGCAAAGACTTGGTGCAATTACATCATGGCACGGCGGAAGCGCAGCAGAGCTTGTTGAGCAGGCATCATGTGGAAGTCTTAAAGAAGGACAGAGAACTTTCTCACAGTGCCTCGGATGTTCGACAACACACGGCGCATGTCAGACAATCATGGTTCAGGATTCGGTACTTATAAGTCACGGACCTGTCGGATGTTCATCATGTTTCCATGATTTCGCTTTCAGCTACAGAGTGAGCGGTGCAAACAGAGGACTCACAGATCTAAAAGAAAGACATGTTTATTCGACAAACCTTGAGGAGAAAGAAACCATATACGGAGGAGCCCAGAAACTCAGGGATACAATCAGAGCCGCATATGAGCGAGAGCATCCAAATGCCATATTTATAGTTACGACATGTGCAGCCGGAATAATCGGAGACGATGTTGAATCGGTAGTAAATGAGATGGAAGCGGAAATCGGAATTCCCGTATGTGCCGTATACTGTGAAGGATTCAGATCGAGAGTATGGACTACCGGTTTCGATGCTGCATATCATGCAATTGCAAGAAAACTTGTAAAACCACCGAAGCAGAAGAGAAAGATAATAAATGTAATTAACTTCTGGGGATATGACTTATTTAATGAATGGTTTAAGCCTCTTGGATATGAAGCAAATTATATTGCTCCTTATGCAACTGTAGAATCTCTGGGATATGCATCAGAAGCTGCTGCGACAATGCAGGTTTGCCCAACACTTGGTACGTACCTTGCACATGTCCTTGAGCAGGAATACGGAGTGCCTGAAATAAAGGAGGCACCGCCTTACGGAATTCCTCAGACAGATGCATGGTTCAGAAACCTTGGTGAAGTTCTGGGACTTGAAGATGAAGTAGAGAAAATAATCAAGCAAAAGAAAGAAGAGTACTTACCTAAGATTGAAGCGTTAAGAGAAAAACTTAAAGGCAAGAAAGTATATGTTGCCGCAGGTGCTTCATACGGCCATAACCTTCTCGCAATACTGCGAGAACTCGGAATGGAAGCAATCGGTGCCGGAATATTCCATCATGAGCCGAGATTTGACAGCGGAAGTGAGAGAACGGACGTACTTAAAAAAGTAGTAAACAATTACGGTGATGTACCTAACTTCAACGTATGTAACAAGCAGGAATACGAACTTGTAAACAGATTATATAATCTTAAGCCTGATCTTCTTCTCGCAAGACACGGCGGAATGTCAAGATGGGGTGCAAAACTCGGAATACCTTCACTGCTTATCGGTGATGAGCATTTCGGAATGGGATATGAAGGACTTGTCAAATACGGTGAACGAATACTTGAGACCATCGAGAATGATGAGTTTGTAAAGAATCTTGAAAAGCACGCGTTCGTACCTTACACAAAGTGGTGGTTCGAGCAGCCCGTTGATACATTTATGAAATAGGAGGAAACAATATTATGTCAGGTTTTATAGAGCAGGAGAGATATACCTGTGCAATAGGAGCCTTACAGACTGTAGTGGCAATACCGAGGGCGGTTCCGATTCTTCATTCGGGACCCGGATGCGGAACAATGATCGGAGGGTTCTTTGAGAGAGCTACAGGATATGCAGGCGGAAATACAATGCCCTGTACAAACTTTGCGGAAAAGGACGTTGTATTCGGAGGAGTTAATAAACTTCGAAAGATAGTGAGGAGTTAATAAACTTCGAAAGATAGTTGAGAATACATACAAAATTCTTGATACGGATCTTCAAGTTATACTCAGCGGTTGTACCGCAGGTATTACGGGAGATGATATAGGTTCCGTTGCCGAGGAGTTTAAAGATCAGGGTAAGCCAATCGTTTATCTTGATACTCCCGGATTTAAGATGAACAATTACAGATCTCACAGTGAAGTAATAAATGCGATCATCAACCAGTATGTAAGAGATTTTGAAGATCAGAATCCTGCAAGAAGCAAAAAAAATCTTGTAAACGTTTTTGCATCAATTCCTTATCAGGATAATTTCTGGAAAGAGAATCTTAAAGAGTACAAGAGACTTCTTGAAGGAATAGGTCTTGAAGTAAACATTTTATTCGGACCTTTCTCAGGCGGTGTTAAGGAATGGCAGACAATTCCTTCGGCAAACTTTAACATTCTTGTTTCACCCTGGTACGGTGAGCCGGTTGTGGAGAATCTTAAGAATTTATACGATCAGCCATATTACAAATTCGGTTATGTGCCTATCGGAGGAAATGAGACAACAAAGTTCCTTAAGGGTGTACTTGAATTTGCAAAAGAAAACGGAGCTGAAATAGACGAAAAGAAAGCAAACGAATTTATATATCGTGAAGAGTCAGCTTTCTATGAGGAGATTGATAATCTGACAACATTTATAACAGAGTTCAGATACGGATTACCCGGACATGTACATATTATCGGTGATTCAGGATATGTAATCGGTCTTTCAAAGTTTTTGTTACTGGAGACAGGAATCATTCCGAAAGAGCAGTATATCGTAGACAACACTCCAAAGAAATATCAGCAGGAAATAGCAGATGAACTTGCAAATATTTCGGAGAAAAGAGATATCCCCGTATCGTTTGATCCCGATGCAGGAAAAGCGCAGAAGGAAATCCTCGCACTTGACCACAGCAGAAGAGGACTGATTATCGGAAGCGGATGGGACAGAGACCTTGCGAAAAAGACAAACTCGGATTTCGTCGCAGCGTTCCATCCCATTCAGTACAGACTTACATTGTCGACAAACTGGGTGGGATATACAGGCGGTCTTCATGTAATTGAGGACATATACAATACAGTACTTTCAAGTTATCAATAAAAAGAATCAGGAGAACAAAAAGAAATGGCAGAAAAAACAATAAGACAGATCGCAATTTACGGAAAAGGCGGTATAGGAAAATCAACAACAACTCAGAATCTTACGGCAGGACTTCTTGATGCTGGTAAAAACGTTATGATAGTCGGATGTGATCCAAAAGCAGATTCAACGAGACTGATGCTTGGCGGACTGGCTCAGAAGACAGTCCTTGATACACTTCGCGAAGAAGGTGAGGACATAGATCTTGATGCGATCATGAAGACCGGTTTTAAGGGAGTAAGGTGTGTTGAGTCCGGTGGTCCCGAGCCCGGTGTAGGATGTGCCGGACGAGGTATCATCACATCAATCGGTCTCCTCGAAAGACTCGGAGCATATACAGAGGATCTTGATTATGTTTTTTATGATGTCCTCGGAGATGTTGTGTGCGGTGGTTTTGCTATGCCCATCCGTGAAGGAAAAGCAAAAGAAATCTATATAGTTGCAAGCGGTGAGATGATGGCACTCTATGCGGCTAATAATATTTCAAAAGGTATTGCGAGATATGCCAGAACAGGCGGCGTGAGACTTGGCGGTATCATCTGCAACAGCCGAAATGTAGACAGAGAGGAAGAGCTTGTCAGGGCTTTTGCAAAAGAACTTGGAACCCAGCTCATTCATTTTGTACCCAGGGACAATGTGGTACAGAGAGCCGAGATACATAAAAAGACAGTTATAGAATATGAACCTGCGTGCAGACAGGCCAATGAATACAGGAGTCTTGCAGAGGCGATAGAAAATAATCAGCAGTTTGTGATCCCTACGCCTCTTACCCAGGAGAGACTTGAAGAGATTCTGATGGAGTACGGACTTATGGACAGTCTGCAGGATGATTATAAGATTTAAGAGGAAGTAAGATGAAATACAGAGCGGCACTCGCAAGCTTTGACGGACAGTATGTCGATCAGCATTTTGGTCATGCAAAAAAATATTATATTTACGAATTTGACGATCAGACAGATACTTATGAATTTGTTGAGAGACGTTTTGTTGATGTTTTCTGCGAGTGCGGCAATTCATCATCTGATGCTTTTTCGGATGTATTTGAAAAGCTTTATGATGTAGGGGCAATCATCATATCAAAAATAGGCGTCGGCGCTGCAGGGATTGTCGAGTCAAAGGGATATGTGATTTATGAATCTTATTCCAGGGCGGAAGATGTGCTGGGGAGCATAAATAAAAACAGATTATATGAGGCAGATAAATGGCGAGAGATTTCGAAGAACTAAAACTTACCCATCCCTGCTTTGCAATGGGAAAGAAAGGGACAAACGGAAGGATACACCTGCCCGTGAGTCCCGGGTGCAATATAGAATGCAGATTTTGTGACAGGCAGATCAATGATTATGAGGACAGGCCCGGAGTGACCGGGAGCATACTTAAGCCGGAAGAGGTTACTGATATCATTAAGCGCTCACTGGATGTCTGTAGTGATATCAGTGTAGTTGGAATTGCAGGACCCGGCGATACACTGGCAACCGATAATGCCCTTAAGACATTCAGGATAGTAAAAGAAAACTTTCCGAAACTGATAAAATGCATGAGTACAAACGGTCTGCTTTTGCCGGAAAAGGCTGATGAAATAATCGAGGTTGGAATAGATTCACTGACAGTGACAGTCAATGCGGTTGACCCCGAAATAGAAGCAAAACTTAATGACGGAATTCATTATCACGGAGAATATTACAGCGGAGTTGAAGCGGCAACAATACTTATCAGAAACCAGCTTGAAGGAATAAAGAAGGTTTCGGATGCAGGGATAACGGTTAAAGTTAATACGGTACTGGTACCGGGAATAAATGATGATCATATAGAGACAATTGCAAAAACCGTAAAGGAACACGGTGCGTCAATCTATAACATCATACCGCTTATACCCCAGCATAAATTAAAGGATGTCCCCGCACCAAAATGTGCAGAGATAGATCTTGCCAGACAAAAGGCGGAAAAGTATATCGATGTATTCAGACACTGCCAGCATTGCAGGGCAGATGCGATCGGTGTACCCGGAGAAAAGGATTACGGGGATCAGATTTATTTAAGGAGAATATCCGTGAAGGATACTTTTTCACACGGATAAAAATCAGGTGATGACATTACAACAGCTTATATATTCAATTACAATTTCAGAATCGGGTTCAATGAATAAGGCTGCCGAATGTCTGTTTATCTCCCAGCCCACACTCACAAAAGCGATTAAAGAACTTGAATCGGAAATCGGCTTTTCGATCTTTATCAGATCGGGCAGAGGTGTGGAACTCACAGCTGACGGCCGGGATTTTATCATATATGCCAAGCAGGTATGTCAGCAGTACGATGTCCTGAAGGATAAATTTGGAACAAAAGGCAACAGAAGAAAAAAGTTTGGAATATCCACCCAGCATTACTCGTTTGCATTAAAGGCATTTACGGGACTCGTACTTAAATATGATACGGCCGATTATGATTTTGCATTCAGAGAGACTACTACAAGGGATGTCATCGATGATGTGGGTATTTTAAAAAGTGAGATCGGGATTCTCTTTTTCAGTGATTACAACAGTAAAGTAATTGAAAAAGATCTTCGGGATAACGACCTTGTCTTTACTCCTCTTATAGAATGCAAAGCCTGTGTATATTTATCGAAAAATCATCCGCTGGCAGTAAAATCATCGGTTGATTTTGAGGAACTGTCACCATATCCCTGCATTTCATTTGAGCAGAGAGAATCGGACCCCATATATTATTCAGAGGAGATACTGGCAGAAAAAGATTATCATCGAAAGATTACAATTAATGACAGAGGGTCTGCTCTTGGTATGATAAACGAGCTTAATGCATATATTCTCTGCTCCGGAATAATAAATGATGACATAAACGGAACCGGGTATAAAATGCTGAGGCTCGGGGGCGAGGAAGGGGATGCAGTGATGCATATAGGATTTGTGACTAAAAGAAATATACTGCTCAGTAAAATCGGAGAAGAGTATATTGAGTTATTAAAAGAAAACATTAAGATAAAACAGAGGCTGTAGACAGTCTCTTTTTTATTTATGATGTGTTAAAATTAAGTCTTGTATGGGATTATACCAACCCGGATAAAACTGTTTAACGGAGCAGGATAAATGTTTACAGACAACACTGATAAGATCAAAAAAATCATAACGGTAATAATGTGCCTGATATTTTCGGCTGCTGTGTCATTTGCAGGAATAAAAGGGATACCTCAGCGACTTGAAAACTACGGGGAAGATTATCTCTACAGAAAGCTTGATGGAATCAGTGAAAACATAAAGATAATAGGAATAGATGATAAGACCCTCGATATCCTCGGCCCATATTCAGACTGGAACAGAGAGTATTTTGCTGACCTGATTAATATCCTGAATGAAGATACAGAAAACAGACCGGAAATAATCGGTATCGATATTATTTTTTCGGGTACAAACAATTCGGATGAAGATACGATGCTGGCAGAGACTGTTGCAGGGTATGACAATATTATTCTGGCATCAGTCCTTGAATTTGATAACAGGATTGTCAGGGAAGGCGATAATTTTTACAGGAAGACATATGTAAGCAATGAATACAAGCCATACGATGAACTGGCGGCTGCCACTGAATATGGTTTTACAAACTCTCTAAATGACAGTGACGGAATAGTACGAAAAGCATATTCACTGATAGATGAAGAACATAAAAGTTTTGCTTATCTGATCGCATCAAAGATTTCCGATATATCACCGTACAATATCAACGAGGAGATAGTATATTCCACCATTCCCGGAGAGATAGAAACTGTCTCAATGGTTGATGTCCTTGAAGGAAATGTAAATCCTTCATACTTTAAGGACAGCATAGTTTTAATCGGCGCATATGCCGGAGGTATGATGGATTCATATAAAGTACCATGTGATTATTCAAGAGAGATGTATGGTATAGAACTGGAGGCAAACCGTATATCGGCTTTCCTTAATCATAAGGTGGTAAATGATATACCTTTATCTGCTGTTTTTGTTATTGCATTAGTATTATTTCTGATTTTCTGCTACCTGATTTTAGCTGTAAATATCAAAACTTCAATTATGATTCTTGCAGGATTTGAGACAGGATATATAATCCTTGCATATCTTGCATTCAGATTTTTCTCTGTAAAATTACCACTTGTTGCGACAACCCTTGGTTTTGTGATCGCATTTATCATAAGTCTTTTATATAAGTATGTTGAACTATTAAGGAAAAGACAGGCTGAAACACAGACAATGCTTTTTTCCATGGCTGAAGCATTTGCAGAGGCAATTGAAGGACGTACTCCGTATAATGCCAATCATACAAAGAATGTA
>CADBFE010000044.1 GCA_902793845.1 uncultured Lachnospiraceae bacterium
TCTTCATAGACGCTGTTAGGACCACCTGTTAAGATGATACCCTTGGGATTCATGGCTTTGATCTCAGCCAGATCTTTTTTATATGAATAGATTTCGCAGTATACATTACACTCTCTGACACGTCTTGCCACGAGCTGATTGTACTGACCACCGAAATCGATTACGATGACTTTTTCTTCCATGCTGCTTGTGATACCCATGACGGATTCTCCTTGATAAATATATTGGAATGCATCTTTAGATTAGATAGAAAATATTTTAACAAACGCTCATTATTCTTTCAACAGTAGGACTTTATCAAAATTTATTGTATAATATGCTGGTATAGTATGAATATATACAAGTGTTTATGAAAAGGGGAATTTTATGTATCGTGTCATAGCAGTAGACGATGAGGCACTTGCCATCAGACGTTTCGAGCACATTGTTCAAAAGGAGGACCGGCTGAATCTGGTTGCCACCTTTACCGACTCAAACAAGGCTCTCGAATATGTCAAAAACAATAAAATAGACATCGCATTTCTCGATATAGAGATGCCTTCTCCAAACGGACTTGAACTCTCGGAGCTTTTACTTGAGGCAGATCCGTATATCAGCGTGGTATTTGTAACCGCTTTCGATCAGTACGCCCTCGAGGCCTTTAAGGCCCACGCCATAGGCTATCTGTTAAAGCCCCTTGATCTAAAGGATTTAAAGGCTCAGGTGGACCAGATTGAGCGTACAAAACAGCCGAGAGAAGATATGCCCGTAGCAGTTTCTCAGGCAGATACAAAGCAGATAACCGTCCACTGTATAGGCCAGTTTTCATGCTACTGTGCAGGCAAGGAAAAGGAGCCCGTCAGCTTCAGAACTGCCAAGACTGCAGAGCTCTTTGCCCTCCTTATCCAGCATTACAATGCACCTATGTCAAAGTACTCCATACTTGATGCCATCTTTCCCGATACGGATGATGAAAAATCAAACAAGCTCTTTTACGTGAGCTGTTCATACCTGCGGAGTGCTTTTGCAAAATATGGCATCACAGATCTCCTCATCAGAGAAAATGACAGCTACAGGTTAAACACGGATATAGTTGAGTGCGATTACATAAATATAGTAAAAGCATCCGACAAAATGAATTCCATGTCACTTGAGGAGCTTGAAAGCCTTGCCAAACAGTGCAACGGTGAGTATCTCATGGGCAGGGCATATGAATGGGCATTTGAAACAAAGACATATGTAGAGACAATCTCCCGCCGGATACTGCTCTCTCTCTCTGATGCATATATTGATGAGGGCAGAGATCTTGAGGCCGCCCAACAGCTTGAAAAATATCTCATCGGCGATCCATGCAACGAAGAGATAGTCGAGAAACTTATGACACTGTATGCCGACCTTGGCCAGATGAACCGGGTCCGCGCAATATATGATACGTTTAAAGCAAAGCTTTACGAACAGTTTAAATTAAAGCCGTCAAAGAATATAAGAGCACTTCTCGGACCTGATTCAGAGGAATAACTTTTTATGAACAATTATTATAAAAGCACCATGATGATAATAGTGACGCTCATAGTATGCATTATCATTATTGGTATTGCTTTTTCGAATGCACCGGCATCAAAAACAGGCCAGGGTGAGGGAGAACTGATCCTTGGTGCCGAGCTTGCAAATAATCACAACCTGGTATCAATGGGTGATTTCTTTAAGGAAGTCCCCAGTGATGTATCAGGTATGAAAAAATATACTCTTAAAGTTGTTCTGCCTACAGTAAAGGCTGATGTTTTTTTCAGAATTCCCGCCACATTTTCAAAGTTCAGAATATTTATAGACGATCAGAAGCTGATCTCCATAAGATGGAGCGATATTCAAGATGCGGAGTATCCTACTGTCAGACTCCTCTCCTATCATCCTGAAAAACCCACATTTACAATTACCTGTTATATAGATGACAACACGTACGGAATCAATTCCGCATATGCCAACATTACGAGGACATGTGATTTCTACATAGGTTATTCCAAGGAGATCAAGCTGTTCCAGGACATTGCAGAAGTATTTGAATTCGGATTATTTTTGCTATGTCTCTTTTACTGTTATTCCCAGCTGATTGAATATTTTTACAGGAGAAATCATTTCTTCAATATTGTATTAGCTATTTATTCTTTAACTATTGCAATAGAAATACTATTCCACGGGCAGTTTTTGCATCGTTACTTTTTTGATCCTATCTCCATGACAACCGGTTTAAAGATCATCATAGTTACGTATACTATCCGAAACCTGCTTATCATGCTTCTTACCATGCATATTTTCCGGATTCACCTGCTTAAGAATTTTTATATCCTGCTGATAGTCACTCTGACTTCTCTTCAGCTGGTTCCTTTATTTGTTCCGAATATGCTCTACTATTATCTGTATTACATCTATCAGATCATCAGTATCATATGCCTTGGTTTTTGTCTTGCCCTTGCCCTTATCTACTACAGGCTCAGGTCTGTAACACGTACATCATATTATATATGCGGCTGTATTGTCCTTATTATGGGTAATTTCCTGTCTGCCGCTCTCGTAAAGGGATATACGGCATATTACGGTTTCACTCAGTTAAGCTTCGTCATGTTTATCTTCTTTGTAAACAGCTGGACCAGAAAGATATATTCGGAATCCATGGATAATATCAAAAATATTTCCGCAAGCATGAAAGAGGCAATCTTTAAGGTTCAGGATGATAGAAGTACATATATCACTGCTCATCTGCGCCCTTCTACTATCTACAATTCACTGGATGTCATCAGAGAGAATATTGATACAGATCAGGATACTGTAGATAACATGATTCAGGCACTGTCAAAATATCTCCGTCACACTCTTGATTTCTCATCAGATAAATTATTATCCGGCATACCGGAAATGAATCCGGATGAACTCGGAGAATACCTGTCGACATATACCATAGAGGACGAACTGCAGCTGTGCAATGCATATATCACTCTTATGGAAAAGAAATATCCCGGAGTAAAGTTTGATATCAATTGCGATGAAGCGGCACTGGATTCCAAGATACCAAGATCTTCCATTCAGACTTTAATAGAAAACTCTCTGCTCCATGCTTTTGGAGGAACACTTCATCCGGAGATAAAAGTCGATGTGACCACATCAGGAGATCATGTGGCTGTCAGCGTGTATGATAACGGCAAGGGTATGACCCGTGAAGAGATAAATAAATATCTGAATATTCCGAGCTTTACACTTATTTTCGGTATCTATCACTTAAACCAGCATCTTAAAGATGAATTTGATACTGAACTGTGGATAGACAGCCGTACAAATAAATATACCAGAGTGTATTTCCAGGTTCCTCTTGTTGAGACCAAAAACAGGAAGGAGGCTGCTGTAAGATGATAAAACGATCCATCATTTTCTTTCATGCCGCACTGTTCCTGATGCTGACCGGCATATTCCTGTATCTCAATCTCCATATAAATCCTACATCTCATGACGTTGAAGACGGCTATATCGATTTGTCGGATTCAACCTGGATGAATGTTTATGCCGAGCTCGACGGTGAATGGACTTCAATAGACGGTCCTGTTACGATGCCTGATATTTTGTATAAAAATAATATGGAAAAGATTGCCGTATCAGTCACTGTAAAACTTCCTGAACCTCACTCAGTATATGCCATGATCATACCCAAATTACCCGGAGACTGTATGGTAAGGGTTAATCATAACAATGTATACCAAAGCGGTATATATGCTTCGGGCCCGTCAACAATTTCCGGAGCTGTCAGTTTTGATTTCTTTGCCCCAACCGACACGGTCGAGATTGAACTGTTTTTCACACCTGACTTTGACTTTTTCACCGTATCACATCCCATAATCATCGGATCGATACTGACAACCCATACAATATTTGCAAGAATGATCGGTATGGATATTTTCCTGTTTATGGCGCTGTTATTTTTCACAACATTGTACTTTACGACAGCCCGTCACAGTGTGTTCAGTATCACATCAACACCCATACTGCTCCTTGCCTTTGCTGCGATACTTCGTAGCCTCACTATAAATAACTGTCTCCTCAGCGTACTCATGCCGTGGCTGCGTATGGATGTGATGTATATTATACATCCGATCACCTCCCTGCTCTTTGTATCAGGCATTGTTACTTTTACATTAAGGACGGCCAAGCAGGCAAGGGACAAGACCAACTTCCACATATCCCAGCTGATTGCACTTATTATCTTATACATTTCACTGGGCCTGGATATCAGGTCTTATGATACGGTCTTCGGATACAGTTTCGGACTCCTGGTAGGAACACTGTTTCTCATTATCACCATGTGCTTTATCAACTATTCAAACATGGCAATGACATATACAGCCGAGTACCAGCTGGTTTCCTCATACAATGATACTCTAAAGGCTACCCAGAGGGCTAAAAACAATTATCTCTCCGCCCATTTAAAACCTCACTTTTTGTTTAATGCATTAAATATCATATCCGGATATGCTCTGTTTGACACGGATAAAGCCAAAAAGGTTTGTGACTCACTATCCACATACTTTAAAGAGTTTTTTGAAAACTGTGATGTAAACGCAATGAACTCTTTAAGCAATGAGATAGAGCTCCTTAAATCCTTTGGATACATTGAAGAGGAGCGCTTCCCCGAGATACATCTTACATATGATATCCAGAAAAAGCTGCCTGCCATAAATGTGCCGGCCCTTATATTCCAGCCGCTCCTTGAGAATGCGATAAATCACGGTATACGCAAAAAGAGTTCAACCGCAAGCGGTCATATAAATGTAGAGATAAAGAGTGACAAAAAATATCTGACATTTGTGATGACGGATGACGGATGCGGATTCAGCAAAGAAGCCTTAACCGTAATAAACAATGCCGACGATAATGATGAAAACACCAGCAGTATCATCACAATCAACAGGAGACTAAAGGAACTGTATAACGAAAAAATATATATAAAAACCGTCCCAGGAAAAGGTTCGGAAGTATCATTAAAAATACCTGTAAAGAAGAGTCCCAGGAAGGAATAAGACATAATAAAAAGGCAGCCATCCGGCTGCCTTTTTATTATCTTATTCTCTTCCGTCCCAGCAATATGTACAAAGCTTGTCTTTGTCGATACCTACCGCATCCATCATATCATCGAGTCTGTTGAATCTCAGTGTCGTGAAATTCAGTTTCTCTCTGATCTTCTCAATCATGTTTGCATACTTTTCGGTATCCGGATCAGCATATTCCTGGAGAACCTCTTTTGATACAGGTCCTCCCTCAAGCTCCTCTATCACTCTCCGCGAGATGAGTTCCATCTCAGAAGATGATCTTGAAAAGTTCAGATACTTGCATCCAAATAATAACGGAGGACATGCAGGTCTTATGTGTACTTCTTTTGCTCCTGAATTGTAGAGAAACTCTGTGGTCTCACGAAGCTGGGTTCCTCTTACGATAGAGTCATCTATGAGCAGGAGGCTCTTGTCCTCGATCAAATCCTTTACAGCGATGAGCTTCATCTTGGCAATAAGATTTCTCTTGCTCTGGATAGTCGGCATAAATGACCTCGGCCATGTCGGAGTATATTTGATAAACGGCCTTGAAAACGGTATACCGGACTCGTTTGAATATCCGACTGCATGAGCTATACCGGAATCGGGTACTCCCGCTACCACATCAGGTTTGGCATCATCACGCTTTGCCATGGCCTCACCGCATTTATATCTCATCTTTTCAACACTGATACCCTCGTATGATGAAGACGGATAGCCATAGTAAATCCAGAGGAATGTACATATCTTCATATCCTTGCCGGGTTCAGCCAGGGTAGTTACTTTATCCGGTGTCATCACAACTATCTCACCGGGGCCCAGCTCCTTATACTGGGTATATCCGAGATTCAGATATGCTGTACTCTCAAATGTCGTGCAGAATGCGTCATCCTTTTTACCTATTATGATGGGAGTCCTGCCCATCTTATCTCTGGCTGCATATACACCCTTGTCATTGAGGATGAGCATACTCATTGAACCGTCGATTATCTCCTGGGCATACTTTATACCGTCGATAAAGTTTTCCTTCTGGTTTATGATTGCAGCTACCAGCTCAGTCTGGCTGATATCACCGTTGCTCATTTCAAAGAAATGAACGCTGTTTTTTAATATCTTTTCTACTATCTCTTCGCTGTTGTTTATCTTTCCTACTGTAGTGATCGCAAACGATCCGTGATGGGATCTGACATGTACGGGCTGTGCCTCAAAATCTGATATACATCCGATACCGTAACATCCCTTCATGGTATTTGCTTCTTTATCAAACTTGGTACGGAACGGTGAGTTCTCTATACTGTGGATAGCTCTGTCAAAGCCATTCTCCTTGTCATAAACGCACATACCGGCACGTCTCGTACCAAGATGTGAATGATAGTCTGTTCCGAAAAAGAGATCAAATACACAATCTCCTTTTGATGCTACTCCAAAAAAACCGCCCATTAAAGGTGTTCCTCCTGATTTATAATCATTTATTATTTAAGCCCGGCAGCGAACTGCACCACTTAACTTCCTCATCACTGTACCTGAAGCGTTTCATCTTTTCAGGTATGATACGTCCGTCCTGCATGCATCCTGCATACATTCTGAAGGCTCCGCCTCTCTTAAAAGCACCACGCAGGAGTTTATCCCTGACTGATTTATCGTCTATCCTGACCAGATGATACGCAAATCTGTTTACGAGGGCTCTCTGATTTTTGGCCTTCTTGTTGCCTATATAATATCTGCACATCGCCTCGTCGGAAATATCAAACTTTATGTGATAATTTCTGACAAATTCCTTTGTGATATGCTCTTCATAATTAACCGATATTTTCAGAATCTTTTCAATATTTTCCTGCTGCTTTACTATTTCCTCAGGTACGTTAAATACACTGCAAAACAGGAGCTTGCTGGTAAAAAATACATTCTTTTCCGAAAAAGCGATATCCGTAAGCTCTGCTATCTTATCTTTTTCTTTATAATAAAACTTTCTCTTTGCCTCACCGAGCACTCTCACTGCACCTGTGATGCGTTCCTTGTCCTCGGTTGTAAATATCTTCTTAAACAGATTTACGAGAGAATCGGTATTAAGTACTTTAACTACTTCTTTAAACAGCCTGCCGTTATTTAAGATGGTATCATAATGGGTGTTTATCATATCCGCATCTTTATCGTAATCATCTATAAAGTGGGCTGCTATATTGTATCTCTTTTCATTACATTCCGAAAGCAGATTTTTTACCGTATCGGCATCCGGCAAAAGTACCGGTGGCAGTTTAAATGATGTATATGTCTGAAGCTTTAACTGGGCCGGCACCTTTGAATCAAGGATATCCCTGACATATCCGTCCATGCCATCCTCATGGATGTACTCAAAACTCTTTTTGTCTGCATATACTCTTGACAGCACACTCCAGAGTTTCTTGTCGAGTCCCTCTTTTGCCATCCTCGCAGACAGCTCAAGCAATTCCATGGGAGTCAGCATACCACCAAGCTTTCTTATGGCTGCCGTACCAGGTATTTCGTTAATATCCGTATTGTCGTTGCTTATAATCTCTTCGTTCATATGTAACCCCGCAAAAAATAATGAACCTAATTAAATGATCTTTATTAAATTATCTTTATTAAAATATCTTTGGAAGAACTTTATACACATTGTCATGGATCACGACATTTGCATATTTATCCATATAATGCTCTTCCTTGGTGATAAGCACGAGGCGATTGCCCTTGTATGCTTCCGTACAGAACCTTACCATATTGTCGTACATATTCGTACCGAGGCACAGGATCAGATCCGCGTCCTCACAGGCATTTACTGCCTCAGTCATCAGATGGTTTCCGATGCTCTCTCCAAAGAGTCTGATACCCGGTCTGATAGCCGTACCGCACTCATCACAAAGAGGTACCGATTTGGAATGCTTGATGTAATCCACCCCAAACTTCTTTCCGCAGTGCGGGCACCAGTTGTTGTTTATATTGCCGTGGAGTTCCACTACATTATTAAGGCCCGCCTTTGTATGAAGCGTATCAATATTCTGAGTTATGATCTTTCTGACCTTGCCTGTATCCTGGAGTCTCTTTATGTCGTAGTAAAGAGATGACGGTTCATACTCATGTCCTATGATCTCATTTTTGTAAAAATCAAAAAATTTGTTTCTTCTGGTACTGTAAAACTCAACAGACATCATCTCATCAGGAGTTTTGTGATAAATATCCTCCATCCTGTAGCACTCCCTGGATGACCAGATGTTTTCCCCTCCACTCTCAATAAGCGTACCTACACCGATGAGTATCACTATCTTTTCAGATTCCGATACCATATTCCGCACACGCTCAATAGTCTGCTCTACATTGCTCATTACCCTTTATACCTCCTCATGAAAATCATGATTACTTTATCGTACTACGACCGTTTCTGCCCTCTGCATTACCGCAGCTGATGAAGTGCATATAATATTTTTTCAGATCGGCTCCGTAAGCATTTTGCAGATCTGTGTAATTGTTTTTATAAGTATAGACATTAAAGTTTGCAGAAGCCTGTCTGCCCTGGCTCATTCCGTAAGTGATAAAGTGTACGAGTGCCGCCTGGGGATCATTGCCATAGAGCACTCTGATATCGGGATAAGCAGCGCAGTAATAGCTGAAATCAAATACTGCCGAGTAATCTATGCCTCCGTATACTGCTGCGGAATTATTGTATACTCCGCTGGATGAGCCTGATGTGATGCTTGTCGATACCGCATAAATCTTCATCTCCGCGCCGTTTGTCGTATACCATACAATATTCGATCCTACAACAACGGGCTGACAGTCTGATAAGCATCCGTCAATCGTCTTTGTGTCGGTAAGTCTGTTTCCGGACCCATCGATAAAAGCATAATAAACTTTTTCAGTATCCGTATAACCGTCTCTCTGTTCCCATAAGACGCAAAACTTTGTAGAGTCAACTTTTACTATAAACGGATTGCTGCATGTCATTGTAGAACCTACAGCAAAACCTGTCAGGTAATTAATCTGTATCTGAGAGCCGGAAAAATCGGCACGGGGAATTGCAACTATACCTACATTTGTACTGGTTGTCGAGCAGTCCATAGGAGCCGTCGCTACAGCTGCGAGATAGTACTGGGATGATGTCTCCAATCCGCCGAGCATCATCTCCGGGCAGCCTCCGAGTAAAGTTGCATCATACTGTCCAAGAGCCGTCACCGTTTTGCACTTTCCGTTAAGGGGGGCATCAGAACCGGCATGATTGGAGTACGCCATACCGACCAGTCCGTACCTATTTGTCCTTGAGTGGTCTACAGCGGCCAGCGTACCGTATGTTGCATCTATGTATGTGGCTCCTGCATTTTCTATGGTTCCTGCGGACGCGTCTATCACATCCGTCTTGATATTTCTGATAAAATCTGATTCCTCAGCGACAACCATCGTCATGGTCCCCTGATAGCACATGCCGGAATCATCAGGATATGTGAGATGTCCGCACCTGATTATTATATTATTTCCCACCTCTGCAAAATCAGTATTGCAGCCGTAGAACGGATAAACTATATTCTGGCCCTTTACTGTATATACAGTGCTTCTCGCCCAGTCCTTTGTATATTTAACTATCTGTATCTCAGTGACGCTATCGCTGTGGGAATAGTTTGGCTGTCCAAAGACAAAATAATAATTGTCATCACCGCTGAAAAATCCTCCGAACAGTTCAAGCTCCATGGGTACTGTCGCCTGCCATGCAAGAGTAAAATTGGAATTGTACTTTTCAAGCAGGATGACATCGCCAAAACTCTCCACTCTTGTGAAGCTGCCATCACTGTAGGGGACGAGATATGAATTTGTCACATTCTGATAACCGGAATAATCGTGATCGTGGATATTATTTGAGACTATTGATGATCCGCTGTACACAGCAGCATCAGCATCCACCGTAAGAAACGGCAGGACAAAAGAAACCGTCAGGCAAAATATGAGCAAAACAGATGTAATTTTATTATTAATCCACATTTTGTTTTTCATAAATTACATTTCTTTCCAAGTAAAAATAAGCTTACTTCTTCATCATGTCTGCCAGTGTATAACTGTCTATATATTTATTGATCGTTTCATTAAGGCCGCTCCAGAAATCCTTGGTCCTGCAAAAATCCTGTCTGCTGCACTCTCCGTCACCTGTGAGGCATGTGACTACCGCACGCTCTCCCTCTGTCAGTCTGAGGATCATGCCGACCATACATTCTTTAGGATCAACACTCAGCCTGTATCCACCGCATTTACCGTGAGTTGCTTCTACGAGGCCGTTCTTTGTCAGTACAGGCAGGATCTGCTCAAGATACTTAAGCGATATTTCCTGTCTGGCAGCCACTTCCTTCATAGGTATATATTTACCATTACAATTTTCAGCCAGGTCAATCATAACCCTGAGGGCATAACGTCCTCTTGTGGATATTATCATTTAATTCCTCCGGTAAAATCCATAAATATACACATAAATTATACTACTACGCCGTTATTTTATTCAACTTTAACCCATATTGCAGGTCTTACGCCATAATCATTTGTGACAACACTTCCGCCCGTTATATAACCGTAATATGACACGTTAAGAGCTGTGTCCCTGGTATCGCCCGGGTCTCTAAGCCACCAGTTACAACCCGTGAGCCCTATGGAATCCTCAGGCCAGTCCGGCTCAGTCTTTGTGAGAGTATCATAATCCCACTGAAGGAATGTTGTATTATCGATTCCGGCAGTCAGACAGCCCTTTATGATCAGGTCAGAAGAGGCGTATTTCCACCAGCCGTTTCCTAGCTTTACGGGATTCATGTACTTAATTATCTCTTCATAGCTTAAGAGAAATACCTTATCATAGACCGTATTTCCTCCGGCCACGCCCTGTACAGCCTGATCGGTGCCTTCATAAAATGCTCCAAAGAAATCGTACGAACCGGGATTTGTCACCTCGGCTGTCTCTATAAATGCCATCTCATTTTCCATAAAGGCCGCATAGTAAAATTCTTCATTAAGCCATTTTCTGAGGGAACATGTCTCCCACGTCACCCTCTCATCCGTATCATTATACGGCATTGATTCAACACACATATGGGTTGCCATCAGGAGTCTGCCGTCCTCTTTTGCTATTACGTCCCAGGCTATGGGCTCGATTTTTTCCGTCTCACCGCCGTCCTGTTCGTATCTGCCAAAATATACTTTATCTCCGGCATTTGCTAAAGACAGATCAGAGTCGTTCATTGCCCAGAAAGCCTCTGTCTCCTCTTTCGCCCTTTGCTCTGCGTTTGTCTCGCACTCAGCCATGAGATATTCATCGATCACAGCCTTTTCGCCGTACATGAACTCGCCTTCCCTGTACATGCAGGCGTCTCCGGTATTTAAGTTAATGGTCTGGCCGTTGGCTATCACTGTTGCAGTACCTGTCACCATAACCAGTTCCTCTATATCTTCTCTGGCCTTTATCTCTGCCGTGCCGTTTTCAAATGCCGCTCCAAAATGGGGCAGGGTCACTTCAACGGACATCTTACCCTCCGAGCCTGTCTGCCCTACAGAGAGTTCTCCGCATGATACACTTAATATGACATCTGTATTACCCGCCGTACCCTTTGCCGTAAGGACCATATCAGTATCTCCGAGCATACCTATGCTCTTGTTATCATCGATCATCACCAGTGCCGTATTGCCTGATGCTGTTACTACCCGGTCACCGGGCATAAATTTGAATTTCTCATCATTGGTAACATCCGCTCCATCACGGAAAACCGTATATGTTCCCTGTATTGTGACAGGTCTTTTTCCGCCTGCTGCAGCTATAAATAATACACCTGTTAAAGCTGCAAGAACTGCTATTACAGATACAACTGCGGATTTTTTAATCTTTCTGCCTTTCATTTCCCTTTTAAAAACCTCTTCCTATTAAAATGCATTTCGCATTAACAATTTATTATATCATAATTTCTCGGTGCTCACCATCCATGGTTCGCATATCCCCTCGAAATTACGACAAAACATCCTTGTTATATCATAATTTCTCGGTGCTCACCATCCATGGTTCGCATATCTGCCGTAAAATAAAAAACCGGCTGATCTCTCAACCGGTCTGCCAGCGCCACAAGGATTCGAACCTTGGAATGACGGAATCAGAATCCGTTGCCTTACCGCTTGGCCATGGCGCTATTCCTGCGAGCTTTTTTCGCTCGCAGAGACTATTCTACAATAAAGAAATATCAAATGCAAGTACTTTTTTTAAAGGTTTGTGTAGCCCATCAGAGATTCGTCAACCTCCTTAGCCACAGCTCTTCCTTCAGCGATAGCCCATACAACCAGGGACTGACCTCTGTGCATGTCACCTGCAGTAAATATTTTATCAGCAGATGCTTTGTAAGAACCCTTGCCGGTAGCCACATTTGTCCTGCCGTCAAGATCTACCTTAAACTCATCTGTCACGTATTTCTCGCTTCCAAGAAATCCTGCTGCAATGAGTACCAGGTCAGCCTCAAGCTCCTTCTCTGTTCCCTTTACAGGCTCCATTGTCATTCTGCCTGTCTTTTTATCAACCTTTCTCTCAAGCTCCACAGTCTTAATAGATTTCAGGTTACCCTTATCATCCTTAACAAACTCCGTTACCGTGGTCTTAAAGATACGGGGATCTCTGCCATATAAATAAATTGCTTCTTCCTGGCCGTAATCTGTCTTTAATACCTTGGGCCATTCGGGCCATGGATTGCTCTCAAGTCTTTCCTTTGGAGCAGGAGGCATCATCTCGAGCTGAGTCACATCTGCAGCACCTAATCTGATGCTTGTACCAACACAGTCATTACCTGTATCTCCTCCACCTATTACGACTACTTTCTTTCCCTTTAATGATCCGAATGAAAAATCTTTTGCTCCGATTACTTTTGATGAGTCATATTCATTATCCATGAGCTTTTTGCTAACTTCCTTAAGAAAATCAACTGCAAAATAAATACCCTTTGCATCACGGCCCGGCGCATTAATGTCTCTCGGATTTGATGCACCGCAGCAAAGTACGATGCTGTCATATTCTGCAAGAAGTTCAGATGCCTTAACATCTTTTCCGACATTTACACTGCACTTAAATACGATACCTGCTTCTTCCATAAGCTTTACGCGCCTGTCTATGGAGCGCTTATCAAGCTTCATGTTGGGAATACCGTATCTCAAGAGTCCACCGACTCTGTCATTTCTCTCAAATACAGTTACGCTGTGGCCTCTCTTATTTAAGAGCTGAGCCGCTGCAAGTCCTGAAGGGCCGCTTCCAATGACTGCTACTTTCTTGCCAGTACGCACTTTAGGTATGTCTTCTTTTACAAGGTCATGCTCATATGCGTAATCAATGATTGCTCTCTCGTTATCTTTTGTAGTGACAGGCTTGCAGTTAAGACCGCATGTACATGCTGCCTCGCAGAGAGCCGGACATACTCTTGAAGTAAACTCCGGAAAGCTGTGAGACTTTTTAAGTCTTAAATATGCCTGCTCAAGATTGCCTTTATATACGAGTTCATTTGTCTCAGGCACAAGGTTGTGAAGAGGGCATCCGCTTGCCATACCCGATATCATCACGCCTGCCTGGCAGAAAGGCACACCGCAGTCCATACATCTGGCGCCCTGAGTCATTCTGTCCTTATCTGAAAGCTGTGTATGAAATTCATCAAAATTCTTTATTCTCTTTTCAGGTGCTACGGTCGGATTGTCTTTTCTCTCATAATCCATAAATCCTGTAGGTTTTCCCATGGTCTTTGCCTCCTTAAGTATTCCTAAGAAACACACTTGTTAAATGCTTCTATCTGTGCTTCGTGCTTCCTCAGGGCTCATGCCCTCCTCAATATACTGCTCTGTGTATGACATTATCTTCTTATAATCAGCAGGAATTATCTTCTTGAATTTACCAAGATAATTCTCATAGTCATCAAGGATTGCCTTTGCCTTTACAGAGCCTGTATACTGCACATGATTCTCGAGCAGCGTCTTAAGCATCTCTTTATCTGTCTTGTGCTCTACCTTCTCCATAAGTACCATTTCTTTATTCAGGTTTCTATAAAGTGAATTGTACTCATCAAGGACATAAGCGATACCACCACTCATACCTGCTGCAAAGTTCTTGCCTGTAGTACCGATGATAACAGCAACACCACCTGTCATGTACTCACAGCCATGCTCACCGACACCTTCTACAACAGCTTTGGCTCCTGAGTTTCTGACACAGAATCTCTCGCCTGCCATACCTGCGATATATGCTTCACCTGATGTAGCTCCGTAGAGTGCAACGTTACCGATGATAATATTGTTCTCAGCATCATAGGGAGCATCAGCAGGAGCCTTGACTGACAGGAGTCCGCCTGAAAGTCCTTTTCCGAAGTAGTCGTTGCTGTCACCTGTCAGGTTAAGCGAAAGTCCTGAAGGAATAAATGCTCCGAAGCTCTGTCCGCCTGCACCGTTACACTCAATAGCAACTGTATCCTTAGGCAGTCCTTCATGATGATTTCTCGTTATCTCTGCTCCGATAAGAGTACCAAATGCTCTGTCTGTGTTGCATACATCAGCATTGCATGTAATCTTCTTTCCTGTCTTTATGGCTTTCTGGAGTTCCTTGTTGTTTGTAAGGAGTACTTCATCTTTCTTGGAATCAAGTTCAAAGTCATAAAGTGAATCAGGATTAAATATATTTCTGATATCATCCTTATTACCAAGGATTCCTGAGATATCAATCTTTGCACCGTTACCTGTAAGGTCAGCTCTTCTCTTAAGGAGATCTGTTCTGCCTACAAGCTCGTCGACTGTACGTACACCAAGCTTAGCCATGTACTCTCTAAGTTCCTCTGCTATAAAGAGCATGAAGTTCTCAACATACTCGGGCTTTCCGATAAATCTCTTTCTAAGCTCAGGATTCTGTGTAGCCACACCCATGGGACAAGTATCGAGATTACATACACGCATCATTACACATCCAAGTGTTACAAGGGGAGCTGTCGCAAAACCAAATTCCTCTGCACCGAGGATTGCTGCTATGGCAACATCCCTGCCACTCATGAGCTTACCGTCTGTCTCGATTACTACTCTGTCACGGAGTCCGTTCTGCTTAAGTGTCTGATGAGTCTCGGCAAGACCAAGCTCCCAGGGAAGTCCGGCATTATGTATTGAGCTAAGTGGTGCTGCACCTGTACCTCCATCATATCCTGAGATAAGGATTACT
Organism: uncultured Lachnospiraceae bacterium; assembly: GCA_902793845.1. GTDB lineage: Bacteria > Bacillota > Clostridia > Lachnospirales > Lachnospiraceae > NK4A136. The sequence continues at coordinate 15,247 of CADBFE010000044.1, forward strand.
CCCGCACCTGCCTTGGCAACACCGGCTGCAATGGTACCTACACCTGCTTCAGAAACAAGCTTTACCGAAATACGGGCATACTTGTTCGCATTCTTAAGGTCGTAAATTAACTGGGCCAAATCTTCTATTGAATAAATATCATGATGAGGCGGAGGAGATATAAGGCTTACACCGGGTGTTGAATGTCTTGTCTTTGCGATCCATGGATAAACCTTTTTACCGGGAAGATGACCACCTTCACCGGGCTTTGCACCCTGAGCCATCTTAATCTGTATCTCTCTTGCGCTCACAAGGTATCTGCTGGTTACGCCAAATCGTCCACTTGCTACCTGCTTTATAGCTGAGCTTCTGTCATGATCGGTTCCCGCACTCTCAAGTCTCTCATCGCTCTCACCGCCTTCACCACTGTTTGACTTGCCGTGAAGTCTGTTCATGGCGATTGCAAGTGCCTCGTGAGCCTCCTCTGAAATAGAACCGTATGACATGGCGCCCGTCTTAAATCTCTTTACAATTTCTTTTGCACTCTCTACTTCACTTATATCAACAGGCTTTTCCGGATATGCAAAATCCATGAGGCTTCTGATATTGCCGGACTCCTCTTTGTTAACCATCTCTGTATAGAGTTTAAACTTGTTATAATCTCCCTCTCTCGTAGCAGTCTGAAGCATATGGATAGTCTGAGGATTATATCTGTGCTCTTCTCCTCCGGAACGCATCTTGTGTCGTCCGATGGAATCGATTGTCATATCACAGTCAAGGCCAAGGGGATCAAATGCCCTTGAGTGCTGTCTGTCTGTTGCGGCAGAGATATCTTCTATGGTGATACCTCCAATCCTTGAAACTGTGCCGGTAAAATATTTGTCAATCACGGTTTTATCAATGCCAAGAGCCTCAAATATACGGCTACCTCTGTATGACTGTATTGTTGATATTCCCATTTTTGAAGCAATCTTTACTATTCCCTGAATAACCGCATTGTCATAATCGCCTGCAGCAGCATAGTAATCCTTATTAAGCATACCGTCATCAATAAGTCTGGCTATTGAAGCATGTGCAAGATAAGGGTTCACCGCGCATACACCGAATCCAAGGAGTGTTGCAAAGTGATGTACTTCTCTAGGCTCACCTGACTCAAGGATAAGTGACATTGCCGTACACTTCTTTGTACGAACTAGGTGGTTGTGCACTGCAGCTGCCGCAAGGAGTGAAGGGATAGCCACATGGTTTTCATCAACGCCTCTGTCTGAGAGGATGAGGATTGTCACACCCTGCTTATATGCTCTGTCTACTTCTACACACAGATGCTCGATAGCTCTGTCGAGAGGAGTGCTCTTGTAATAAAGCATTGAAACTTTGCTTGCTTTGAGTCCCGGTCTGTCGAGCTGGGAAATCTTCATAAGGTCAAGATCCGAAAGAATGGGATTCTTGATTTTAAGTACTTCACAGTTTTCAGGTTTCTCCTCAAGGAGGTTACCTTCTTTACCAACATATATTGTTGTAGCTGTTACAATCTTTTCTCTTACAGCATCAATAGGCGGGTTTGTAACCTGGGCAAAGAGCTGTTTGAAATAATTAAACAGTGGCTGATACTGTTTTGAGAGAACTGCAAGGGGAGTATCAACACCCATCGCACCTATAGGCTCTGAACCGTTAAGGGCCATGTTGCAAATCTGCTCTTTATACTCTTCATATGTATATCCGAATGCTTTCTGAAGTCTTGTAAGCTCGTCGGGAGTATATGACTTAACTCTCTCATTGGGAATCTTTATATCTGAGAGATTTACGAGGTTTGAATCAAGCCACTCACCGTAAGGCTCTCTTGCTGCGTAAATCTGTTTTAACTCTTCATCAAGGATTATCTTGCCCTGCTTTGTATCAACGAGGAGCATCTTGCCGGGATGAAGTCTCTCTTTCTTTAAGATGTGCTTCTCATCTACTGTGAGAGCACCAACTTCTGATGAAAGGATTACTCTGCCATCGTCCATTACATAATATCTTGAAGGACGAAGTCCGTTACGGTCAAGGATTGCTCCCATTACATCACCGTCTGAGAAGAGGATTGATGCAGGTCCGTCCCACGGCTCCATCATGGTTGCATAGTACTGATAAAAATCTCTCTCCTGCTGAGTGATTGTATCGTTGTGCTCCCAGGGTTCAGGTATAAGCACCATTGCTGCAAGGGCAGGCTCCATGCCACTCATAATCATAAACTCAAGGGCATTATCAAGCATTGCTGAGTCAGAACCCTCTGCAGATATGATAGGAAGGACTTTTGTGAGTTCCTCACTTGTAAAGGTCTTCGTGCTGATAGTCTCTTCTCTTGCGAGCATCTTGTCGACATTACCCTTGATTGTATTAATCTCACCGTTGTGAACAATGAATCTGTTAGGATGTGCACGAAGCCAGCTTGGATTTGTATTTGTTGAGAATCTTGAGTGCACAAGTGCAACTGCAGATTCATAATCTTCATCCTGAAGGTCAGCAAAGAATGTACGAAGCTGACTTACCAGGAACATTCCCTTATATACTATTGTTCTGCCTGAGAGTGAAGGCACATACGTATTTTCATTACTCTGTTCAAATACACGTCTTACGATATAAAGCTTTCTGTCGAAATCAAGGTCGTCTGTTATATCAGCAGGTCTCTCGATAAATGCCTGATAAATATAAGGTCTGCTGTCGAGAGCTTTCTGGCCAAGGACTTTTTCAAATACGGCAACCTCTCTCCAGCCAAGAAGTCCCTCTTTCTCAACGATGATCTCAAACATCTTCATAGCCTGATTACGCTTAAGCTCATTTGCAGGGAAGAAGAACATACCTACACCGTACTCACGCTCATTACCGATATTGATTCCAAGTTTCTTTGTAATCTTCTTAAAATATTTATGAGGTATCTGGGTGAGGATACCGACACCGTCACCGGTTTTGCCCTCGCCGTCCTTGCCTGCACGGTGCTCCAGGTTTTCTACAATCTTCAGTGCATCATCGACTATACCGTGACTTTTCTTTCCGTGGATATTTATCACCGCACCGATACCACAGTTGTCATGCTCAAAGCTCTCATCATATAGTGTTTTTACCGGCTGATTGTTGTCATTCATTATTTCCTGCCTCCTTTTTTCTTTTTCGGGCTACTGCACTTTCTATAAATCCCCTGAACAATGGATGGGGCTTATCCGGTCTTGACTTAAATTCCGGATGAGCCTGAGTGGCCACATAAAACGGATGATTCTCAATCTCTATCATCTCAACTATTCTTCCGTCGGGAGATATTCCTGATAATGTCATTCCGTTTTCTTTAAGGATTTCCCTGTAATCATTGTTTACTTCATACCTGTGTCTGTGTCTCTCTGATATGTCTTTCTTTCCGTACAGTCCGTATGCAACTGTACCTTCACCCAGTACGATTAAACTCAATACTGTCAGCATCTTTAATACCACATACATTTCTGGCAAACTCTATTATCGCAAGCTGCATTCCAAGGCATATTCCGAGGTATGGTATCTTATTTTCCCTTGCATATTTTGCAGCGAGGATTTTTCCGTCCGTGCCTCTCGTTCCGAATCCGCCTGGAACCAGTATTCCGTCCACATCTGATAAATGACTGTCTACTGTGTTCTCATCAATCTCTTCAGAATCAATCCACTTGATCTCCACCTCTGCTCTGTTTGCTATACCGCCGTGACGGAGAGCTTCTGCTACGCTTAGATAAGCATCGTGAAGTTCAACATATTTTCCAACAAGTCCAATCTTTACAGTTTCCTTTGGTGAGTGATATGCCTCTACCATCTGCTTCCACTCTGAAAGGTCAGGCTCCGGACATTTTATCTTCAGGCATTCACATACTGCCTGTGCCAGATGTTCTTCCTCCATCATGAGTGGTACTTCATATAATGATTTCGCATCAAGGTTTTGAAGGACATGTTCTTTCTTAACATTACAGAAAAGTGCTATCTTCTCACGCATATGTTCATCTATGGGATAATCGGATCTGCATACCAGAATGTCCGGCCATATACCCATGCTCTGCAGACTCTTTACACTCATCTGCGTAGGTTTTGTCTTCATCTCTCCTGATGCTTTAAGATAAGGTATGAGTGTGACCTGTATGATGATTGCGTTGTCTCTGCCAACTTCAGCCTGGAACTGTCTGATTGACTCAAGAAACGGCTGGCTCTCGATATCTCCCACCGTACCGCCTATCTCGATTATCGATATGGTCTCTTCATCATCGCTTTTGGCTCTGTATATCCTGTCCTTGATCTCGTTTGTAATATGAGGAATGACCTGAACTGTGCCGCCGCCGTAATCTCCGTGTCTCTCTTTATTTAATACGGACCAGTAAATCTTTCCTGTTGTGACATTTGAATTTTTGTCAAGGCTCTCATTTATGAATCTCTCATAATGGCCAAGGTCAAGGTCTGTCTCAGTACCGTCATCTGTGACGAATACTTCACCGTGCTGGATGGGATTCATCGTCCCCGGATCCACGTTGATATACGGGTCAAATTTCTGCATGGTGACATGATACCCTCTGGCTTTTAAAAGCCTTCCGAGTGATGCCGCCGTTATTCCTTTGCCGAGACCGGATACTACACCGCCGGTCACAAATACATACTTAACCATTTTTTATTCTCCTGATGCACCGTAGTTTGAAAGCACTCTTGCTGAAGGATCGTTTACGTTACATCCTTCCCATTCCTTGTTAGGCATCCAGAAATCAACTACCATCCTTGCCTGACCGGGATAATGCTTCTCAAATATCTGTCTGTATAAAAGTGATTCCTTTGTGAAAGGTCTTGCATGATCGTACTCTAAAGCCTTTGCCTCAAACTCTTCTTCTGTGTACTTCTGCTCTGCGTACTCTTTCAGGTAATCAACCATTGAATGACCGACAGCGTCTGAGAATGCAGCTTTCTCTCTCATGAGAATGTCATAAGGAAGGTAGTCGCCCTCAAATGCATGACGGAGCAGATATTTTCCTTTGTTATATTTGTTTAATTTCATCTCGGGATCGATGCTCATTACATATGAGACAAAATCAAGATCTCCGAAAGGAACTCTAGGAACTCTTGCCTCCATGGAGTTTGATGATATACATCTGTCAGCCCGGAGTACATCATACATATAAAGTTCCCTGATACGCTTTGCAGCTTCATCCTGAAAGCTCTTTGCATCAGGAGCAAAGTCTGTATATTTATATCCAAAGAGTTCATCAGATATCTCACCTGTCATCAGCACTCTGATATCTGTCTGCTCATGAATGGCTTTACAGATTAAATACATTCCTATACTTGCACGGATCGTTGTGATATCGTATGTACCGAGGATTCCGATCACCTCATCAAGAGCATTTATGACATCTTCTTTTGTGATGATGATCTCTTTATGATCACTGCCAAGGTAATCAGCAACTTCCTTTGCATACTTTAAATCTATGGCATCAGTGTTCATACCGATGGCAAACGTACGGATCGGTTTCTTTAAAAGCTTTGCCGATACTGCACATACAAGAGAACTGTCAAGGCCACCGCTCAGCAAAAATCCAAGGGGAGCATCCGCATCAAGTCTTTTTTCAATACCTGCTACAAGTTTGTCATGGATATTTTTGCATACTGTCTCTATGTCATCCCTGACTACTGTATCTACCTTAGTCATATCCCTGTAGCATACAAACTCGCCATCCTTGTAATAATGGCCCGGTGGGAAAGCTTTGATTTCCTCTACCAGTCCGGTCAGGTTTTTTGCCTCGCTGGCAAATACTATCTCTTTATCACCTGTATATCCGTAAAAGAGAGGTCTGATACCTATCGGATCCCTTGATGCGATCAGTTCATCTTTTTCTCCGTCATATATGATGCAGGCATATTCCGCATCAAGCATTGCAAACATGTCCGTGCCGTACTTTTCATACATGGGGAGCAATACTTCACAGTCCGAATCGCTGACAAATGTATACTCTGGCTCAAGCTCTTTTCTGATCTTTCTGAATCCGTATATCTCGCCGTTACAGACAACCGCCCTGCCGTTTAGTTCAAAGGGCTGCATACCTTCCTCATGGAGTCCCATGATAGCCAGCCTCTCAAATCCGAGTGTCACATCACCGTATGATGTGATGCGCTGCATATCCGGTCCTCTTGAAGTAGTTTTGTCAAAATGCAGTTTAAATTCATCTTTTGTAATACCTGTTCCTTTATATCCCATAATGGAGCACATATCGTTTTCCTCCTGTTTATTATCAAAAATACATCTAAGGAAACGCCGCAATATACGACGTTTCCTTAGAATAATGCAATCAGTGCATTTTTCTTTTCCTAATTATTCAACATCCTGAAGTGCATCAAAGTCCTCTTCGCCGGTCCTTATCTTTACGACTTTCTCAACAGGATATACAAATATCTTTCCGTCTCCTATATGTCCTGTGTAGAGTGCTTTCTTTGCCGCATCGATCACTGACTCAACAGGGATCTTGCTTACTACCACTTCTACTTTTACTTTAGGAAGTAATGTTGCATCAACCTCGACTCCACGGTATCGCTCGCCGGCACCCTTCTGGACACCGCATCCCATTACCTGGGTCACTGTCATACCTGTTACACCAAGATCATTCATGGCCTTACGAAGAGTATCGTATCTTGAGAGCCTTGCGATGATCACCACCTTGCTGATTCCGGTTGAGGGTAAAGCGTTGACAACCTTTACTGCCGCATCCTTTGCTGCATCGCTTGCTTCTTCGTACTCGTCTGAACCAAGACTTGTGTTCTCGTTTACATCCATTGTCATGGTGTTTGAAATATCCATGATTGAGAAGCCTGCATAAGCAGATGTAAGTCCGTGCTCTGTTCTGTCAAGACCGATGATTTCTTCTTCCTCTGAAACCCTGAGGCCGTTAATAAGTTTGATGAGACCGTAAGTAATGAGGATAGTCACTACTGTCCAGGCAATTGTTACGCCCATACCACCAAGCTGTTTGATAAGCTGGTCTACGCCGCCTCCGTAGAAGAGACCTTTTGTAATACCTGCAAGTTCAAATCCGGGTGCTGCATCTGTAGCAAAGAGACCTACGGCAATAGTTCCCCAAATACCGTTAAACATATGTACTGCGACAGCACCGACAGGATCATCTACATGAAGTACGTTATCTGTAAACCATACACCGAATACTACCAGGAGTCCTGCAACCACACCGATGACTGCCGATCCTGCACAGTCAGTCACATCGCAGGGAGCTGTGATAGCTACAAGACCTGCAAGTGAAGCGTTGAGACACATTGATACATCGGGCTTGCCATACTTAACCCATGTGAATACCATACATACAACTGTTGCAACTGCGGGAGCAACTGTTGTGGTGAGGAATACAGATCCAAGTGTATCGATATCCGTTGCAGCCGCACCGTTAAATCCATACCAGCCAAGCCAGAGGATGAATACACCAAGTGCTGCGATTACAAGGTTATGTCCGGGAAAAGCATTTACTTTTGTGACTTTTCCGTTTTTGTCTTTTACAAACTTACCGATACGGGGGCCAAGCATCCATGCACCGATGAGAGCGCATATACCGCCGACCATGTGGATACAGTTAGAACCTGCATAATCATGAAATCCCCACTCAGCAAGGAATCCGCCACCCCATGTCCAGTGAGCTTCTATCGGATAGATAACTGCCGAGATTACTGCAGAGTAAATACAGTATGATGAAAACTTTGTTCTCTCTGCCATTGAACCCGAAACGATAGTTGCTGTAGTTGCACAGAATACCAGGTTGAATACAAATGATGAATAATCAAAATTTCCGTAGTTTGAAAATACATCAAATGAAAACTTTCCGGCGAATCCGCCAAGCATATTCTCGCCGAGCATAAGTGACGCACCGCAGATAAACCACATCACCGTACCGATACAGAAATCCATCAGGTTCTTCATGATGATATTTCCTGAGTTTTTTGCTCTGGTGAAGCCGGCCTCACACATTGCAAATCCGGCCTGCATCCAGAATACCAGCGCAGCTCCTATCAGGAACCATACGCCATACACTTCTCCGTGTATTGCATCTAAAATTTCAGTTGCCATAATATTTTCCTCCGGTTTTTTCCATAAAAAAGGGCACGTTTCCCAAAGGAAACGCGCCCTTGCGTAAAATCGTTTATTTTATTATTTATACATAGAACAAAATCTGCTCATATGTAGGATAAGGAAGATATCCTTCAGGAATGAGCGGCTCTGCCTTGTCGGCGTATACTCTGACTTCCTCCATATCCTTAAGAACGGTGTCGTGATAGAACTTTGCCTGATTAATATCACATTCCATCTTCTCCGCTTTATCTATATCCTCGATAAGCTTGTCTGTTGCAGCTATCACCTTCTCATAATATCCTGAGAGCTCGTTAATCAGCTTTGTCTGGGTTGCTACCGCAGCTTCAATGCCGAGTTCCTTTTTGGTGAGTGCCGAGCTTGTAAGCTCATCAATGTACTCCATAAGAGCCGGAGCAAACTGCTTAAGTACCATATCCTTAAGAGTGAGTGCTTCGATATGAAGTGTTTTTGTATAATTCTCGATACGTATCTCATATCTTGAATGAAGCTCTGTCTCTGAGTAGATATGATGCTTGGTAAAGAGTTTCACGTTTTTATCTGCAATGAAAACAGGCATTACATCGGGTGTTGCCTTGAGGTTGTACAAACCTCTCTTCTCGGCTTCCGCTACCCATTCATCTGTATATCCGTTTCCGTTAAAGATTACTCTCTTGTGCTTTATGATCGTATCTCTTACCAGGTCGTGAACTGCTTTCTCGAGATCTTCACTCTTTACATCCTTAAGTGTTTCGTAGAAAGAGCTGAGTGCTTCTGCAACTGCAGTGTTGAGGATGATGTTGGGTCCTGCAACAGATACTGACGATCCAAGTGATCTGAACTCAAACTTGTTACCCGTGAATGCAAAAGGTGATGTACGGTTTCTGTCAGTAGTATCCTTTGTGAAATGAGGAAGTACCTGGGCTCCTGTCTCAATCTTTACTTTCTCTGCGTTGCTGAAGTATTCATTCTTTTCAATCGCATCTATAACCGCAGAGAGCTCGTCGCCGAGGAATATTGAAATGATTGCGGGAGGTGCCTCATTGGCTCCGAGTCTGTGGTCATTTCCTGCACTTGCTACAGAAAGTCTTAATAGATCTGCATATTCATCAACTGCCTTTATTACTGCTGAGAGGAAAACGAGGAACTGTGTATTCTCTCCGGGTGTCTTTCCGGGATTTAACAGGTTCTCTCCTGTATTTGTTGTAAGTGACCAGTTGTTGTGCTTACCTGATCCGTTGATACCTGCGAAAGGCTTC
>CADBFE010000045.1 GCA_902793845.1 uncultured Lachnospiraceae bacterium
GCTCTGGATAAAGGTTCCGGAGACCATCAGGGTAAACATAAACGGAAAACTCCCCGGTAATGTAACCTCAAAGGATGTGATATTAAGGATTATAGGAGACCTGACAGCATCAGGCGCCACATATATGGCTCTTGAGTTTTCGGGAGATACTATAGACGCTATGTCGGTGTCATCGAGGATGACCATGGCCAACATGGCAGTTGAGGCAGGCGCCAAGTGCGGAGTGTTTGCTCCCGATGAAAAGACGTGCGAGTATTGCGGTATCGCCTATGATGATAAGGTTAAATCCCTTCGCCCTGATCAGGACGCGGTATATGCAAAAGTCATGGAATATAAGGCAGAGGATTTTGTGCCCGTTACGGCATGTCCCTCCCTCGTTGATAATATTAAACCCGTATCGGAAGTTAAGGGTACAAAGGTTGACCAGGTATTTTTAGGATCATGTACAAACGGCCGTCTTGAAGACCTTCAGGCAGCAGCAGAAATCTTAAAAGGAAAGCATATTGCACCTTATCTTAAGATGATAGTGACTCCCGCAAGCCGTAAGATTTATCTTGAGGCACTTAAGGATGGAACCCTTGATATCTTATCTGACGCAGGTGCAATCATCACGACTCCGGGCTGTGGACTATGCTGCGGACGAGGCGGCGGTATCTTATCTGACGGTGAGACTGTTGTGGCTACAAACAACAGGAATTTCCTCGGCCGTATGGGTACGAGCAAGGTAAATATCTACCTGGCATCGCCAAAGACCGCTGCAGCAACGGCTCTTAAGGGTGAGATCACCGCGATGGAATAAATGGTCGTTTTTTGACATTTTATACAGTAATTATTTATAATTATAGTTTGATATTAAGCCGATGGATAAGTCGGCTGTTTACAGAAGGAGACAAGTATGTACAGAAGTCGGCTGTTTACAGAAGGAGACAAGTATGTACAGCAAAGTATCCACAGACATGAATTTTGTCGATCGCGAAAAGGAAATCGCAAAGTTTTGGAAAGAAAATGATATCTTTCAGAAATCAATGGATTCAAGAAAGGAAGGCCCTACATATACATTTTATGACGGACCTCCGACGGCAAACGGTAAGCCCCATATAGGTCACGTGCTTACCCGTGTCATTAAGGATATGATTCCCAGATACCGTACCATGAAGGGATATATGGTACCAAGAAAAGCAGGATGGGATACACACGGACTCCCTGTTGAGCTTGAGGTTGAAAAACTTCTCGGTCTCGATGGCAAGGAGCAGATTGAAGAGTACGGACTTGATCCGTTTATCGGCAAATGTAAGGAATCAGTATGGAAATATAAGGGTATGTGGGAAGATTTCTCACAGACTGTAGGTTTCTGGGCTGACATGGACAATCCTTATGTCACATATCATGACGACTTTATCGAGTCTGAGTGGTGGGCATTAAAGGAGATCTGGGACAAAGGTCTTCTTTATAAAGGATTCAAGATCGTTCCTTACTGCCCTCGTTGTGGTACCCCTCTTTCATCCCATGAGGTGGCACAGGGATACAAGACTCTTAAAGAGAGGACAGCAGTAGTCAGATTTAAGATAAAGGGTGATGATGCATATTTCCTCGCATGGACCACAACACCCTGGACCCTTGCTTCAAATATAGCACTCTGCGTAAACCCTGAGGAGACATACGCAAAGGTTAAGGCAGCAGACGGATATACATATATACTTGCACAGGCTCTTGCAGACAGTATCCTCGGAGGTATCGAGAGAGAAGAGGGCAAGGCTGCATACGAAGTACTTGAGACATATAAAGGTAAAGACCTTGAGTACAAAGAGTACGAGCCCCTTTATCAGTGCGCTGCAGACTGCGTAGAAAAGCAGCACAAGAAAGCATTCTTCGTATACTGCGATGATTATGTAACTATGTCAGACGGTACCGGTATCGTACATATCGCTCCTGCATTTGGTGAGGACGATGCCAGAGTAGGTCGTAAATATGATGCTCCTTTCGTGCAGATGGTAGATGAGCACGGTATCATGAAGGAGGAGACTCCTTTTGCAGGCATGCGCTGCAAGCCTACCCAGAAGGAGATCGACGCAGGTGCGATAAACTGCGATCCCGAGGTACTTAAGGAACTTGATAAGAGAGGTATCCTTTTCTCTGCTCCCAAGGTAGAGCATGATTATCCTCACTGCTGGAGATGTGATACACCGCTTCTCTACTTTGCAAGGGAGTCATGGTTTATCAAGATGACAGCCGTTAAGGATGACCTTGTGGCTAATAATAAGACTGTTAACTGGATTCCCCAGTCTATAGGCGAGGGCAGATTCGGTAACTGGCTTGAAAATATTCAGGACTGGGGCGTATCACGTAACCGTTACTGGGGTACTCCGCTTAACATCTGGGAGTGCGAGTCATGCGGTCACAGAGATGCCATCGGCTCAAGAGAGCAGCTCTTTAAGATGAGCGGCAACGAAAAGGCAAAGACAGTTGAACTCCACAGACCTTATATCGATGAGATTACATGTACATGTCCCGAGTGTGGCAAGACCATGAAGCGTGTACCGGAAGTAATCGACTGCTGGTTTGACTCAGGTGCCATGCCTTTTGCACAGCATCATTATCCTTTTGAAAATAAAGAAGTATTTGAGAAGCAGTTCCCTGCCCAGTTTATTTCCGAGGCTGTAGACCAGACAAGAGGATGGTTCTACTCACTCATGGCAGAGTCAACACTTCTGTTTAATAAAGCACCTTATGAGAACGTAATCGTACTCGGCCTCGTACTTGATGAGAACGGCAACAAGATGAGCAAGTCAAAGGGCAACGCGGTTGATCCTTTCGACGCTCTTGAGAATCTCGGAGCAGATGCAATCAGATGGTATTTCTATACAAACTCTGCGCCATGGCTTCCCAACAGATTCCATGACAAGGCTGTTACTGAGGGACAGAGAAAGTTCCTCGGAACCCTTTGGAATACATACGCATTCTTTGTGCTTTATGCAAATATTGATGACTTTGATGCATCAAAGTATACGCTTGATTACGACAACCTGCCCGTTATGGACAAGTGGCTCTTATCAAAGCTTCAGAGCATGGTAAAGGGAGTTGATGAGAATCTTGACAATTACCGTATACCTGAGGCTGCCAAGTTCCTCGATGAGTTTGTTGACGAGATGAGTAACTGGTATGTAAGGCGTGGCCGTGAGAGATTCTGGGCAAAGGGAATGGAGCAGGACAAGATCAATGCTTACATGACTCTCTATACAGCCCTCGTAACTGTTGTAAAGGCAGCAGCACCCATGGTTCCTTTCATGGCAGAAGAGATTTACAGAAATCTTGTATGTTCTGTAGATAAGAGTGCTCCCGAGTCTGTGCACCTCTGCGACTTCCCAGCAGTAAACGAGAAGTGGATCGACAAGAAACTTGAGGATGACATGGAGGAAGTACTTAAGGCAGTTGTTATGGGACGTGCCGCAAGAAACGCTTCAGCAATCAAGAACAGACAGCCCATAAGCACCATGTTTATAAAGGCTGAACATGAACTGCCAGATTTCTATATCAGCATCATCGAGGATGAGCTTAATGTTAAGTCGGTTAAGTTTACTGATGACGTAAGAGATTTCACAAGCTACACATTCAAGCCTCAGCTTAAGACTGTAGGTCCCAAGTACGGCAAGCAGCTTGGCGGTATCAAAGAGCACCTTGCATCTGTTGACGGCAATGCCGCAATGGACGAACTTAATGAAAAGGGCGCACTTGTATTTGATGTACAGGGCACGGAAGTATCCCTTGCAAAAGAGGATCTCCTCATAGATATGGCCCAGAAGGACGGATATGTATCGGAGGCTGACAACAATATGACAGTTGTCCTTGATACAAACCTTACAGAGGAACTGATCGAGGAAGGATTTGCCGCTGAGGTTATCTCCAAGATTCAGACAATGCGTAAGGATTCCGGATTTGAAGTTATGGATCATATCCTCGTCGGAATCACAGGCAATGACAGGATTGCAAATATCGTAAAGAAGAACAGTGATTCAATATCAACAAAGGTTCTCGCAGACGGTATTTCCGATACTGATGTTTATGATATTTCAAAAGAATGGAATGTAAACGGCGAGACCGTTACCATCTCCGTAAAAAAGAACTAAAAGCTTATGTTTGATGACATTATCTGGTTTTTAAAATCAAAAAAGTTTAGAAAGATGTTGCCTTTTATAATACCGGGAGTGATAGGACTCGTACTGATCATCCTGATCATTCTCTCGGTAGTTAAAAGGAGCGCTTCTTCTGCGTCCGATAATGTGATTGACCTGACCTTGAGTGGCGACACCTTAAATGTCGGCGCATACCCTTCTTCAGGCAGCAACCCCTCATCCACAGTTTCCGTAGTTGATGACCAGGGCGAGACCAAAGAGGTAAATGTCTACGATGACGGTGTGACCCTTGAGTATAATGGCAATACCGACGGCAATTATCTGGCTGACTGTATATTCCTCGGTGATTCGAGATATGTAGCCATTTACAATTATGGTTATATGCCTGCAGAGAGCGTACTTGCAAAAGTCGGTACGAATCATAGCGCAGCCATGACTGAAAAAGCTGACAACGGATATACGATGAATGATTTCCTGACTACTCATAAGGCTGGAGTCATTTATATCGGATACGGCGTAAACAGCCTCCATTCATCGGATAAATCTTTTATGGATTCGTACAATACCCTTGTGGACAAAGTCCAGTCATACTGTCCTGACTCCAAGATAGTCATCTGCTCAATATGGCCGGTAGAAGACGACGGTGCGTACAGCGCAACTGTATCCAACGAGCTCTGTGAAAAGTTTAATAACCTCCTGTATGAGATGGCAAAAGACAGGGGACTTTATTATCTTAATTTCGATGAGATATTAAAGGATGATGACGGAACCATGGTCAATCTCTTTAACTCAGGAGACGGCCTCCACTACAATAAAGGTGCGTATGCCGATATCTTTACATTTATAGTGTCCCATCCCGTGACCGATTATGTAAAGGGTTCATACAGCAATACGGACTTTAATTATGATTATTCAAACCCTGCAAACAGGGTTTACTATACGACGTACTTTAGTCACCCGGAGGACAATCCACCAACCGTATCCGACAACAGTACTTCTTCAAATACTGCGGATACGACGAGTGCCAACACTGCTACGGAGACCGTATCACCGACCCCGTCAGCAGTCGAGTCGCCTTCAGCGTCGCCGTCAGCGGCTCAGAGCCCTACGCCGTCGCCGTCAGTGGCTGCCAGTCCGTCGCCTTCGCCGAGCCCTACGCCGTCTCCATCTGTGGCAGAGAGCCCTTCTCCGTCACCGTCGCCTTCGGTAGCAGAGAGTCCCTCTCCGTCACCGTCTGCAGAAGAGACACCGTCTCCTGCTCCGTCGCCGGAAGAGGCACCATCGCCTACTCCCGAGCCTGATTCCGACGGGTCAGATGATAATGGCTAAAACCTTTAAAAAAACCTGATTTTATGATATTATTGTAGAGTCTGGTTTTGCGTATAAAAAATATGAGAAATCAAATAAAGATATAAAAGAATGGAGGAATAGTAATGCCTAAGAAGACAGAAACCTCATCAGGTGCAACCATCAGAGATGAGTTTGATAAGGAGCTTTTCAAGAGGAGCGTGATCTACAATATCAAGACTCTTTACAGAAAGACTCTTGAGGAGGCAACTCCCCAGCAGGTATTTCAGGCAGTCAGCTATGCTGTAAAGGATCAGGTCATCGATATGTGGCTTGAAACCCAGAAAACTTATGAGAAGAAAGATCCTAAGACGGTATATTACCTCTCAATGGAGTTCCTCATGGGTAGAGCACTCGGTAACATGATGATCAACATGAAAGCATACAAGGCTGTATCAGAAGCCCTTGAAGAGCTTGGACTTGATATTAATGCCGTAGAGGATCAGGAGCCCGATGCAGCACTTGGTAACGGCGGTCTCGGCCGTCTTGCAGCATGTTTCCTTGATTCCCTTGCGACACTTGGATACAGTGCATACGGATGCGGTATCAGATACCGCTATGGTATGTTCAAGCAGCAGATCAGAGACGGATACCAGATTGAGGTACCCGATAACTGGCTTGAGAACGGCAATCCTTTTGAGCTTCGTCGTCCCGAGTATGCAAAGGAAGTTAAATTTGGCGGTAATGTAAACGTACGTGTCGATGAGAACGGCAGAAACAATTTCTACCTTGAGAACTACCAGGTAGTAAAAGCTGTTCCCTACGATCTCCCTGTTGTGGGATATGGCAACAGCGTTGTAAATACTCTCCGTATCTGGGACGCTGAGCCTGTTGATATCTTCCGTCTTGACTCTTTTGACAAGGGTGATTACCAGAAGGCTGTTGAGCAGGACAACCTTGCAAGAAATATCGTTGAGGTACTTTATCCCAATGATAATCATTATGCCGGCAAGGAGCTCAGACTTAAGCAGCAGTACTTCTTCATCTCTGCGTCTGTACAGGAAGCAGTCAAGAAGTACATGAGAAATCATGATGACATTAAGAAGTTCTATGAGAAAGTAACATTCCAGCTTAACGATACACATCCTACAGTTGCTATCGCAGAGCTTATGAGAATCCTCATGGATGAGTATTACCTCACATGGGATGAGGCATGGGATGTAACTACAAAGACATGTGCTTATACAAACCATACAATTATGGCTGAGGCCCTCGAGAAGTGGCCCATCGAGCTCTTCTCAAGACTCCTTCCCCGTATCTATCAGATCATCGAGGAGATCAACAGAAGATTTATCCTCAAGATTGAGGAGAAGTACCCCGGCAATCAGGAAAAGATCCGCAAGATGGCTATCATCTACGACGGACAGGTCAAGATGGCACACCTCGCCATTGCAGCCGGCTATTCCGTAAACGGTGTGGCAAGACTCCATACAGAGATCTTAAAGAATCAGGAGCTCAAGGATTTCTACGAGCTTATGCCTGAGAAGTTTAACAATAAGACAAACGGTATCACACAGAGAAGATTCCTCCTCCACGGCAACCCGCTCCTTGCAGACTGGGTTACAGCTCACGTGGGAGATGACTGGATCACAAATCTGGCAAAGATCAACAAACTTAAGGTATATGCTGATGACGAGAAGGCACAGCAGGAGTTCATGAACATCAAGTATCAGAACAAAGTCCGTCTCGCAGGATATATCAAGGAGCACAACGGTATCGAGGTAGACCCCAGATCTATCTTTGATGTACAGGTAAAGAGACTCCACGAGTACAAGCGTCAGCTTTTAAATATCCTTCATGTAATGTACCTCTACAATATGCTCAAGGATAACCCTTCAATGGATTTCTATCCGAGGACATTTATCTTTGGTGCCAAGGCAGCAGCGGGATATATGAATGCAAAGCTCACGATCAAGCTTATCAACTCGGTAGCTGATGTGATCAACAATGATGCTTCAATCGGCGGAAAGATCAAGGTCGTATTTATCGAGGATTATCGCGTATCAAATGCAGAGTGGATATTTGCTGCAGCTGATGTATCAGAGCAGATTTCTACAGCATCAAAAGAGGCATCAGGTACAGGTAACATGAAGTTTATGCTAAACGGTGCCCTTACCATCGGTACAATGGACGGAGCAAATGTTGAAATCGTTGAGGAAGTAGGCAGCGAGAATGCATTTATCTTTGGTCTGTCATCAGATGAGGTTATCCACTATGAGAACTTCGGCGGATACAACCCCAACGATATCTTCAACAACGACCCGGATATCAGAAGGATCATCATGCAGCTCATTAACGGTACATATGCACCTAATGACCCCGATCTCTTCAGACCCCTTTACAACTCACTCCTTAATACACTTTCTACTGCAAAGGCTGATACATACTTTATCCTCAAGGATTTCAGAAGCTATGCAGATGCTCAGAAGAAGGTTGAGGAAGCATACAAGGATGAGAAGGGCTGGGCAAGAAGTGCTATCCTCAATGTAGCATGCTCAGGCAAGTTTACATCAGACCGTACAATCAAGGAGTATGTAGATGATATCTGGCACCTTGATAAAGTAACAGTCAAGAAAAAATAATATAATTACGCAGGTATAAAAAATCAGGTCCCACGCATTGCGGTCAGCTCAGCGTGGGACCTGATTTTTTTACTAAATATATAACGCCTGATTAAAGATTATTATAAGTCTGCTTCACAAAGAAATTCTCAAGATGTGTCAGAAGCTGCTGCTTTGTAATATTCTTGAGCATATACCCTGCAGGCTTAAGCTCCATAACCTTCATGATACTTTCTTTATCACTCTTTCCCGTCAGAAACATTACCGGTATATTCTTGGAGATAGCCTCACTCTTTAACATCTCAAATACCTGGAGTCCGTTGATGACAGGCATCTCGTAATCGAGGAGTATGAGGTCCACACTGTTCCTTGCAAGCCATGTGATGGCCTGGAGTCCGGACTTGGCCATACCGACTCTGTAGTCGTCCTTCAGCCATTCCCTGAGGAGCTGTATAAAGCTTGAGTCATCATCCACGATGAGGACACTCTTTTTTCTCTGCTCGATCACATCATTGCTCATCATCTGCAGTATCTTGTCAGAGAATGTGTTCATATCAACGGGACGCTCTATGGAATCAGCCAGCAGCATGGAAGGGATAATGGGATATATCTCGTCGAGTTCCTCCCTGTTTCCTATTGCTACCACCTGCTTGTTTTTCTCAATACACAGATCTTTGATGTATACGAGAGCATTGGTATTATCAGCCATATTGTTGTCTGTATAGAATATGATGATGTCAGCGGTCTCTTCATAGGTGCTGATGTCTTTTACATTATATTCTGTCTCAATAACATTGCAGCCGAGCTTGCCGAGATTGGCTACAATGGCATTTACCATGAAAGTATGCTCATTTCTGACCATAAGTATCTCAAATTTTTTCATATTTTACCCCTTTTAACTACTTTGTGTCATCTGATGATTTGCTGTCTATGAGCTCGACTATCTCATCCCATTTAAGGTCATATGCAAGGGATTCGAGTTTGTCTACCATCTCCTGCATTTCGGGCGTGAGTCTGTATTTATGTACCTGCAGGATCAGGTCATTTGCGTTATCATAGTCCATTGAACTGGCAAAATCACGGAAAGTCTCAAGACCGTCTTTCCAGACTTTTTCATCAAGTACAGGCTTCTTGGTATCGTCTGCCTGATTATTTTTACAGTGTTTGCAGAATTTTTTGTACATTTCAAGGAGTTCTTCATTGTTCTCCCTGATGTAATCAATGTTTTTTTCATTTGCAGCCGACTCAAGACGTTCAGCTGAGAGAGAGAGTTTCTTGGCACCTATTATTCTGGCTGAGCTCTTTATACTGTGGACCTCGATAGCGTACCGCTCATAGTCCCCGTTTTCAAGAGATTCAGTTATAATGCCGACCCTGTTTGGTATCTCATTCTGGAATGCGGCAAATACCTTTTCATAAGATTCCTTTGAACCGCAGTTTTTGATACCCTCAGTCTCTATATTATCATATTCAGGCTGATTTGTCCTTTGCTGACTGTTACTTTCGGTTTCTTTTGATACATCGCTGCCGATCATCTGTATTTTGGATGAGGGTATGTACATCAGCATCGCATCTTCGAGACGCCCGGAGTCAACAGGTTTTGTGATATAGTCATCAAAACCTTCGTTGATAAATCTTGATCTTGCTCCGGCTATGGCATTGGCTGTCAGGGCAATTACAGTCGTATGGTAGTTTATACCCTGTTTATTTTCTTTCAGCTTTTTAAGGGTCTGTATACCATCCATGATAGGCATACGGTAGTCGAGGAGTATGAGGTCGTATTTTTTCTCATTTGCATACTGCAGTCCTTCCTCACCGGATGTCGCTTCATCTATCTGAACTTTTGTATTCTTAAGGAGTTCCCTTACTACCATATGGTTTACGGGAGTATCGTCGATTACGAGTATTTTGGCGTCAGGACAGATAAACTTCTGATGATCGAGGACGTCACTTTTATCAGAGTGGGTTATTTTACCCTTCAGGTTGCCGATTGCAGTGTCTGTCATCAGAACCTGAGGAATCCTGATGGTAAATGTTGAGCCGCTGCCATATACACTTTCTACGGAGATATCACCGTTCATTGCAGTGATTATGCGTTTTGTTATGGCGAGGCCCAGACCGCTACCCTCTATCGTCTTGTTTTTGTCGAGGTCAAGTCTGTGGAATTTCTCAAAGAGCTTGTCGATGTCTTCCTCTTTGATGCCTATGCCGGTATCCCTTACTGATATGATGATATTTTCTTTCTTTACGTCAATGGGTTCATGGGTTATCTTTAATGTCACAGAGCCGTTTTCTGTATATTTGATCGCATTATTGATGACATTCAGCATCACCTGCTTGATACGCATCTCATCACCGAGGAGATGCTCGGGTGTGGATGAATCTGTATCAAGTAACAGAGCCAGTCCCTTTTGCTTTGCCTTGATGCTGACCATATTTACGACATCCATCACAGTGGATGACAGCTCATACGGAGCTTCGACTATTTCCATATTTCCGGCTTCGATCTTTGAAAAGTCGAGGATATCATTGATCAGCGAGAGCAGGGTCTTTCCGGCGCCCTCGATTACTTTTGCATATTCTGTTATCTTTTCGTCACCGCTTTCCCTGATGATCAGCTCGTCCATACCGAGTACTGCATTGATGGGAGTACGGATCTCGTGGCTCATATTGGCCAGGAAGTTACTCATGGATTCACTGGCTGCCAGAGCTTTCTGTTCCTCGATCTTTGCTAACTGTGTAGCCTTCAGGATACTGATGAATTCGTTCTGGTTTAAGGGGTTGCTAAAGTAGAATCCCTGGAGATAATCGATCTCAAAATCTTTAAGCAGGTCGAGCTGTTGCTTGTTTTCGACTCCTGATACAAGGATCTTTTTATTCATACGGCGTATCATGCCGATGGTACTCTCCATAACGATACGTCCGTTTTCAGACTGCTCGGCATCCCAGAGGATAGTACGGTCAATCTTGACTACATTAAGGTCGAGTGAAAACAAGGCCTGGATATTGGAATATCCCGTACCATAGTCATCCATGGAGAAATGGAATCCGTAATCGGTCAGTTTTTTAACAAACTGCCTGATTATATTAAAGTCTATGCCTGCGATGTATTCCGTGATCTCAAAATTAAGATTTGAGGGAGAAATATTGTATTTTGATACGATCTGGATGATTCTCTCCGCATAATTGGTCTGCATACACTGGACAGCAGACAGGTTTATGTTGAGGCTGTCGACGCCCATCTCCATGGGTATACCTGAACTTAAGAATTTACATACTTCCTCAAGAACGAAATCTCCGAGTTCAAAAATGAGACCGCCCTTTTCAATGATCGGGAGGAATTCATCGGGATAAATATCTCCGAGCTCATCATTATGAAGTCTGATAAGGGCTTCGCCGGAGCAGATGGTCTTGTCTTTTGCATTGTAGATAGGCTGGTAATAAACCTCGAAGGAACGCTTCTGAAAGCCTTTCATTACGGCATTTTCCACCTGGCCTCTGCGCATGATAAAGCTGAGGCTCTTGCCGTAGTATATATCCCGTGAATCGTTGCCCTTTATAAACGCGGGACTGTTAATAAGAGTGCTGACATCCTTATATGTCTTTAAGTCATTTGGTATCTCGGCGCAGTAAACTATGGCAGAAAATACAGTATCTCTCTCGAGGAAACTCCACGGCTTTTTGTATCGTTCGTTTATGGCCCTTGCAATCTCGATGTTGTGCTCTCTGTCGTTGTCATCAGTGATTATTACGAATGTTCCTGTACCTATATAATAGATATTATGTTTGGGGACAAGGGTTGTCAGAAACTGGCCTGTCATCTCGGTGAGTTTTTCGATATTGACGGGACCGATCATCTGCATCATTGATGAAGGGTTGACCATTTTAAGACATATGAGAAAGAATGATTTTCTTACTCGCATGTTTCTGTTTACATCGTATGACAGGGCAGCGTGGTTGTATATGCCCGTTCTCGGATCTTTTCGTCCCTCCTCACCCTCGAGGACTATCATGACACCGCACAGACCTACAGCCTGGCCAAATAGCTCAATCCTGAGATTGACAAATATCATCTGGAGGAAGAGTGCGATAAATACAACTACAAAGAAGAATCTCATAACCCTTCGAAGCTTCAGGTTAAGAGCCTTCCAGAATACGAAGAGCATAGCTGTGGAGAATATAAAATAAAATGCTGCCACAATATAGAGCAACTTGTGACCGGGCCCTCTGTGGTATCCGCCCTGTTCATCAAAACTGTAGATAATATGAGTCAGAGGGTTTGTGACAATTAAAAGCAGCGTCGCGTACATGGGCAGCTGATAAACAAACCGGTATTTTTTCCTTAAACTGTGATAGGCACCTGTGACTACAGATACATAAAAACAAAAGAGCGCCGCAAGGCACGCATGAAGCAGAAAATAAATGAACTGCGGTACTGTCAATATATAATGCCATACATCAGCCTCGCCGATATGCATCTTGGCAAAGTTGGATATCAGATTGCATACGGCATCAACCAGTGTGATCCCGACCATGGACAGAAACAGCTTGTTTTGGAGCATTTTTGTCTGGCCTCTTATGATGCAGTAATAGAAACAGCATATACATATTACAACTGTGGCCCCGAGAAATCCCTCATGGGCAAAAAACATAGGTATACTGAGTTCCTGTGTCACTTCAGGCATTATTTTGTTCCCCTTTTAATCCTTTTATACTAAACAATTTCTAAACAAATAACTGCTTATTATTATATCTTTTTTTGAATGAAATATCTACTTGTGATATAACAAGGATGTTATGTCGTAATTTCGAGGGAATAGCGAACCATGGATGGTGAGCGCCGAGAAATTATGATATAATAACCACGCGTAAAATTTCACGAAAGGATTTACTGTAAAATGATCAGTTTATACGAAGGCGGAGCATATCTTGTTAACGGTTCACAGCTCATAGCAGATGACAGTGAGGCCATTAATAAAATCAAGGCACAGACAGGAAAAGATGTGACTAAAGAGGAATCAAGGAAAAATACCATAGCATACGGTATCCTTGAGAGTCACAATACATCGGGAAATATGGATAAGCTTAAGATAAAGTTTGATAAGCTTACCTCACATGATATTACATTTGTAGGCATCATCCAGACAGCCAGGGCATCGGGACTGAAGAAATTTCCCATTCCCTACGTCCTCACCAACTGCCACAATTCACTCTGCGCAGTAGGCGGAACCATTAATGAAGATGATCATATGTTTGGACTGACATGTGCCAAGAAGTATGGTGGTGTATATGTGCCCCCTCATCAGGCGGTAATCCATCAGTTTGCAAGAGAGATGCTGGCCGGCGGAGGACGCATGATCTTAGGATCAGACTCTCATACAAGATACGGTGCCCTCGGTACCATGGCTATGGGTGAAGGCGGCCCCGAGCTTGTAAAGCAGCTCCTTAACCAAACTTATGATATTAATATGCCCGGCGTCGTGGCTGTATATATGACAGGCGAGCCTGTAAAGGGAGTAGGTCCCCAGGACGTTGCTCTTGCCATAATCGGAGCAGTATTTAAAAACGGATATGTCAAGAATAAGGTAATGGAGTTTGTGGGCCCCGGCGTTGAGAAACTCTCTGCTGATTTCCGTATCGGTGTCGATGTCATGACGACAGAGACTACATGCCTTTCTTCTATATGGAAGACTGATGACAGGATTAAAGAATTTTACGAGATTCATAAAAGACCGGGAGATTACAGGGAACTTAATCCCGGAGAAGTTGCATACTATGACGGCGTGATCACGGTGGATCTGTCAAAGATTAAGCCCATGATCGCAATGCCTTTCCATCCTTCAAATACATATACAATTGAAGAGGTTAATGCAAACCTTGAAGACATCCTTCATGAGACAGAGAAGCGTGCCCTCGTATCTCTTGACGGAGCTGTTGATTACAAACTCACCGACAAGATCAAAAATGGCAAGTTCTACGTGGAACAGGGTGTCATCGCCGGATGTGCAGGCGGCGGATTTGAAAACATCTGCGCTGCTGCAGATATCTTAAACGGTGCTTCAATAGGCCCTGATGAGTTTACACTTAATGTTTACCCGGCATCAATGCCTGTATATATGGAACTTATTAAAAACGGTGCAGCTGCAAAGATCATGCAGACCGGAGCTGTCCTTAAGACTGCATTCTGCGGTCCCTGCTTTGGTGCAGGTGATACACCTTCCAACAATGCATTCTCTATCAGACACTCTACGAGAAACTTCCCTAACCGTGAGGGTTCAAAGCTTCAGTCAGGTCAGATCGCATCTGTTGCCCTTATGGATGCCAGATCGATCGCAGCCACAGCAGCAAACAAGGGATACCTCACACCGGCTACCGATGTGCCTGACAAGATCGGAGAGTACAAATACTACTTTGACAGCACAATCTACGAAAACAGAGTATTTGATTCAAAGGGTGTTGCCGATGACAGCGTAGAGATTAAATTTGGCCCCAATATAAAGGACTGGCCAGCAATGGTCTACTGATGAGCTCATCCCTTCAGGTGAGACATCTTCATACAGATCTAATCCTCTCGGACTTGCCGAGTTTACTTTATCCAGAAAAGATCCTAAGTATGTTGCAAGGGCAAAAGAAGTACAGAAAGCCCAGAAGGCCCTTGAGGAGGGAGGACATCCTTGTGAAGTACTTCCCGAGATAAAGGATGTAATGAACGTGGTTAAGGCTTCGTTCCCCGGTGTCAGCCATGAGAATATCGGTATCGGATCTACAATATTTGCAGTAAAACCCGGAGACGGCTCTGCGAGAGAACAGGCGGCAAGCTGCCAGAAGGTTCTCGGCGGATGGGCTAATATTGCAAATGAGTATGCCACAAAGAGATACCGTTCAAACCTTATCAACTGGGGTATGCTTCCCTTCATTATTCCCGAGGGCGAGCTTCCTTTTGCAAACCTTGATTATATATTTGTACCTGATATTAAGAAGGCAGTTGAGGATAAGGCAGCCGAGATTAAAGCATATGCAGTAAAGGATGGTGGCCTCAAAGAATTTACGATGACTCTCGGAGACCTTACCGATGAGGAGAGACAGATCATACTCAAAGGATGCCTGATTAATTACAACAGGGTAGATTAATACCTGATTTGATTTATGGATTTCTTTATAGAATGTTTACTTGATGCATTCATTGACAGCATAAAGCTTGTGCCGTTTCTGTTTGCCATCTACATACTGATAGAGCTGCTGACCCGTAAGGCAGGCAACCGTATAGCAATGGCAGTAAAAAAAGCCGGCGCGGTAGGCCCCCTTATAGGAGGCGCTGTCGGTGTCATACCACAGTGCGGTCTGTCGGCCGCGGCAGCTACGCTATTTTCTGACAAAGTGATTACAGTCGGCACTATGCTGGCTGTATTCTTGTCTGCATCGGATGATATGCTCCCCATACTCATATCATCATCCTTTCCCGTTGCTGGGATAGGAAAACTCCTTGCCGTCAAGATGTGTATCGGAATCTTTACGGGATATCTGGTTGATATTGTCATAAAGGTTTTTGTCAGAAACAATGGGACAACCGGCGGTAAAAAAGCAGTCAGGATAATGGGTAAAAAACAGGTGGAGAAAGAAAGCCAGCCAATATGTATGCAGAGCTGCTGTGTGGGCCCTTTCTGGATAGTGGTCTTAAAGAGGACAGCCCAGGTCTTTGCATATATTTTTGCATTATCCCTCCTGCTTAATATTGTGATTGAATTAATTGGTGAAGATACACTGGCTTCACTGTTTATGAATATTCCCGTGGTCGGTCATATGATATCTGCGTTTGTCGGACTTATCCCAAACTGTGCATCTTCTGTGATCATCACGG
Organism: uncultured Lachnospiraceae bacterium; assembly: GCA_902793845.1. Classification (GTDB taxonomy): domain Bacteria; phylum Bacillota; class Clostridia; order Lachnospirales; family Lachnospiraceae; genus NK4A136. The sequence continues at coordinate 15,897 of CADBFE010000045.1, forward strand.
AGCTGTTTCTTGATGATGTGATCACGACCGGAAACCTGTTTGCAGGACTATTGGTAAATGCCGGAGTAGGTATCCTGGTGCTTATCAGGAGTAATAAAAATAAAAAAGAGACATTTACCATATTAGGTGTGCTCTGTGTGATAGGAGTGGTGTGGGGCGTGATCATTGACCTGATCGGCCTGACATTCTGACAGTAACGGAAATACAAAAAGGTATAAAAAATGATAAGAACACTTTTAAAAGAAGTAAAGCAGTATAAAAAAGAATCGATACTGACGCCCCTTTGCATGGTGATTGAAGTAATCTTTGAAACCATCATCCCTGTGTGCCTTGGACTCATTGTGGATAACGGTATTGAGGCCGAGGGCGGAACAGACATGAAATACATATTCATGATGGGAGGTGTCATGCTCCTGCTCGCACTATGCGGTCTGGCCGCAGGTATGGGAGGCGGTATATTCGGAGCTACGGCATCTACCGGGTTTGCCCGTAATTTAAGAAAAGCAATGTATGAAAAGATACAGACCTTTTCTTTTTCAAATATAGATAAATTTTCTACAGCAGGACTCGTCACCCGCATGACGACCGATGTCACAAATGTCCAGAATGCATATCAGATGATACTCCGCATGTGCTTCAGGGCCCCTTTTTCGATGATCATATCAATGATCGCGGCGTTTATGATCTCACCGAGGATTGCTTCCATATATCTCTATGCTACGTTAGGACTCGCCTGTGTCATTATTATTATAGTCATCCTTGCGATGAGTGCGTTTAGAAGAGTGTTTAAGAAGTATGACAACTTAAATGCATCTGTTCAGGAAAATACCAATGCCATAAGAGTGGTAAAGGCTTATGTCCGTGAAGACTATGAAAAGAGCAAATTTGAAAAGGCTTCCGATGATATTTATAACCTGTTTATAAAAGCAGAGACAAAGGTTGTGATCAATGCACCGATCATGAGTGCCACGGTATATACATGTATCCTCTTTATCAGCTGGGTAGGCGCTCACATGATAGTTGCCGGGGACCTTACCACAGGTAATCTCACCAGCCTTTTATCATACTGTATGAGTATTCTCATGAGCCTCATGCTGATGTCCATGATATTTGTTATGGTCTCAATGAGTGCCGCTTCCGGAGAGCGTATTGCGGAGGTACTTAATGAGGAGCCGGATATAGTCAATCCGGAAAATCCCGTTATGGAGGTAAAGGACGGCAGCATTGTATTTGATGATGTCGATTTCTCATATAAGTCAGGTACAGGTGAGCCTGTATTAAAAGACATAAAACTGGATATAAAATCAGGAGAGACCATAGGTATCATCGGTTCTACCGGTAGTGCAAAATCAAGTCTCGTAAACCTGATCCCCAGATTATACGATGTATCTCAGGGATCGGTAAAAATAGGCGGAGTGGATGTCAGGGAGTATGACCTTGATGTTCTCCGTAATCAGGTTGCCGTAGTGCTTCAGAAAAATGTTTTATTCAGCGGCAGTATATTTGACAATCTGCGATGGGGCAACAAGGATGCCACTGATGAAGAGTGCATAAAGGCATGCCGCCTTGCATGTGCCGATGAATTTATCGAGCAGATGCCTGATAAGTACAATACCCATATCGAACAGGGCGGTACCAATGTATCGGGAGGTCAGAAGCAGAGACTCTGTATAGCCAGAGCCCTTATTAAGAATCCCCGTATACTGATACTCGACGACTCAACGAGCGCGGTAGATACAGCTACCGATGCCAGGATCAGAAAGGCATTCAGGGAGGAACTCCCCGGCACGACCAAGCTTATCATCGCCCAGCGCATATCAAGTGTCATGGATGCTGACCGTATCATAGTCCTTGAGGACGGACGTATCAACGGCTTTGATACCCACGAACAGCTCCTTAAGAACAACGAGATATACAGGGAAGTATATGAATCACAGACCGGAGGCTCCGGAGATTTCGATGAGCAGGGAGGTGAGAGATAATGGCACAGGAAAATGTTAAGGAAGTAAAGATGGGCAGAAAAGCCGAGATGGCCCTTCGCCCCAAGCCAAAGCTCAAAAATCCCGGCGCTACATTTAAGAGACTCGTAGCATTTGCGTATGGTAACTATGTGCCCCTTGCTGTCATAGCGATCATATGCCTTATCGTATCGGTACTGTCATCTCTCTACGGAACCATGTTTACGAGAGACCTTATCGATGATTATATAAAGCCAATGCTTGAGCAGGGCGGCACCGACTTTGGCCCCCTGTTTAGAAAGATCGTCCAGATGATCGTAGTCTACGGTGTCGGTGTACTCGCTACATTTGCCCAGTCCATGATCATGGTAAAGATCACCCAGGGCACATTAAACAGACTGCGCAAGACCCTGTTTAACAAAATGGAGACACTGCCCATAAAGTATTTTGACACACATGCCCACGGAGATATCATGTCAGTCTATACAAATGACGTAGACGCTCTCCGTCAGATGATCAGTCAGAGTATGCCCCAGCTTATCAACTCTGTTATCACGATCACAGGTGTCGTATTCTGTATGTTTATGCTCAGCATCCCCCTCACACTTACCATGTTTTTGACAGTGTTTATCATGGTATTTGTGACAGCAAAGGTTGCCGGCAAGTCAGGTGAAAACTTTATCAGACAGCAGAAAAACTTAGGAACTGTAAACGGATATATAGAAGAAATGATGCAGGGACAGAAAGTCGTAAAAGCATTCTGTCACGAGGAAGAGGGCATAAAGAAATTCAATGAATTAAATGATGAACTTTATGACAGTGCATCAAAAGCCAATAAATTTGTAAATATCATAGGCCCCATAAACGGTCAGCTAGGTCATATGGGATATGTCATCTGCGCCATAGTCGGCGGTGTGCTCACTATGGATAAACTCGGTGGACTCTCTGTCGGTTCGGTTGTGGCATTCCTCACCTATTACAGAGCGGTGCATATGCCTATCACCCAGGTTTCCCAGCAGTTCAACTCTATCGTAATGGCTCTCGCCGGAGCAGAGAGAGTATTTGATCTGATGGACGAAAAGCCTGAGCCTGACGAGGGCTATGTCACTTTGGTAAATGCAAAAGAAAAGGACGGAAGTCTCATCGAAACACCGGATCATACGGGACGATGGGCATGGAAGCATTACCATAAAGCAGACGATACGACCACTTATGTGGAGCTTAAGGGTGATGTGGAGTTCAACGATGTGGACTTTGGATATTCCGATGACAAGATCGTCCTTCATAATATAAAGATATCTGCGACTCCTGGCCAGAAGATCGCATTTGTCGGATCGACAGGCGCCGGCAAGACGACTATCACAAACCTTATCAACAGGTTTTATGATATTCAGGACGGTAAGATCAGATATGACGGCATTAATATCAACAAGATCAAAAAGGCCGACCTCAGAAGGTCTCTCGGTATAGTACTTCAGGATACCCATCTGTTTACGGGTACTGTAAGAGAAAACATCTTATACGGTAAATTAAATGCTACCGAGGATGAGATCATTGCGGCAGCAAAGCTTGCAAATGCCCACGGTTTTATTACAAGATTACCTGACGGATACGATACGATGCTCACGGGAGACGGAGCCAATCTGTCTCAGGGCCAGCGCCAGCTCATAGCCATAGCAAGAGCTGCGATCGCAGACCCGCCGGTACTGATTCTCGATGAGGCGACCAGTTCCATAGATACACGTACGGAAAAACTGGTGCAGGCAGGTATGGATTCCCTCATGAAAGGCAGGACCACATTTGTCATTGCTCACAGATTATCAACAATTAAAAATGCGGACTGCATCATGGTACTTGAGCAGGGCCGTATCATAGAGAGGGGCAATCATGAACAGCTCCTTGAGAAGAAGGGTAAATACTATTCATTGTATACGGGGAACAAAGTAAGTTAGTTTTATTGAAGGAGGAGAACATGAAAAGATTTAAGTTTCTGATGACTGCCATGACTCTCTGCGCAGCCATGATCTTTACTGCATGCGGTGCAGAAAAAGAAGAGGAAGAGAAAAAAGACAAAAAAGATAAGAAGGACAAGACTGAGGAAGACAGCGAGATCAGAGTGTCTTCTACAGAGGACCTCCTTGATGCCATTGCCCCCGGCGTAACAATCGTCATTGAGGACGGTGTATATGACATGACGCCTGACCTTGAGAAACTCTACGGATCGGACGGAAAGGATTTTAACGATCATCATGACTATGTTCAGATTCGTGATGCGTATGACGGTCTCGAAGTAGTGATCGTTGGTGTGGACGACCTGACTATCAGGGGTGATTACGAAACAGAGCTTCAGGTAGAGCCCAGATAT
>CADBFE010000046.1 GCA_902793845.1 uncultured Lachnospiraceae bacterium
GGCAAGCCTGTAGGCAGCGATGAGAAAAACGGCAAAAAGACGTGGATATCATACAGCGGACTGGAAAACGGAAAGAAAGAGCAGGCAGGGAAGTCGGAGGAAGCACTCCGGATACTTAAGTCATTTTATGAAGATGAAATAATAAAAGATGCAGATGCATTTGACTTTTTACAGGAACTCATTAAGAGCCTGGTAACCAGAAAATCTTGATCGGGATACGGATACAGGTATGGCAGATTTTGAAAAATACAGGATATTACCTTTCATAAAAAAGGAAAATGATATAAAGAATATAGACAAGGCTGACTGGCCTGTGCTTGCCGCGGAGATAAGGGACTTTCTCGTAAAGTCCATATCGGAGACAGGAGGCCATTTGGGCTCCAATCTGGGCGTAGTGGAGCTCACCATGGCTCTTCATTTATCGCTGGATCTCCCAAGTGACAAAATAATTTTTGACGTAGGTCATCAGTCGTACACTCACAAGATACTGACAGGCAGAAAAGAGGGTTTTGACAACCTGCGCAGATACGGTGGCATGAGCGGATTTCCAAAGCGTGCCGAGAGCCCTTGTGACTGCTTTAATACAGGACACAGTTCGACATCACTCTCTGCAGCTCTTGGTATGGTAAAAGCCAGGGAACTGGCAGGGGAGAAAAATACCATCGTCGCTGTCATAGGTGACGGATCGCTCACCGGCGGCATGGCATACGAAGCTCTCGACAATATGTCAAAGCTCGAGTCAAACCTCATCATAATAGTCAACGACAACGATATGTCCATATCAGAAAATGTCGGCGGCATGTCCCAGTATCTGAATGATATCAGAACAAAAGAGTCATACCTTGACTTAAAGGACAGCATATATTTAAGCCTGGCAAAGACCAAATCAGGTGAAGGCCTGGCCGAAAAGATAAGAGCCATAAAGAGCGGTATCAAACAGCTGGTAATACCCGGTATGTATTTTGAAAATATGGGCATCACTTACCTTGGCCCCGTAAACGGCCACGATATAAATGCGATGATGCAGGCCATAAAAGAGGCAAAGCGTGTCAAGAAGGCAGTCATAATACATGCAGTTACCAAGAAGGGCAAGGGCTACGGACCGGCGGAGAATCATCCGGCGAGGTTCCACGGAGCAGAGCCTTTTGAGATAGAGACCGGTATCCCGAAAAATATCAGGACAAAAGCAAACTATACAGATGTATTCTCTACTGTGATGTGCAAGATAGCAGAGGATAATAAGAGCGTGGTGGGTATCACCGCAGCCATGGCAGAGGGAACCGGATTTAAGAGATTCAGAAATAAATATCCCGACAGATTTTTTGACGTTGGTATAGCGGAAGAGCACGCGGTGACATTTGCAGCCGGTATGGCTGTCGGAGGATTTATCCCCGTGGTTGCCATTTACTCATCATTTATCCAGAGAGCCTACGATCAGATACTTCATGATGTATGCCTTCAGCAGCTCCCTGTCGTATTTGCCATAGACAGGGCGGGTATAGTAGGATCTGACGGCGAGACTCATCAGGGTATATTCGATCTGTCATTTTTATCATCCATCCCCGGTATGACATTAATGGCTCCTAAAAATAAATGGGAACTGGCAGATATGCTAAAGTATGCCATCAGATTAAAAAAGCCTGTCGCCATCAGGTATCCGAGAGGTACGGCGTATGACGGACTCCAGGATCACAGAGCCAGGATCGAGACAGGCAGGGCAGAGATAATATATGATGAACCCGACAAGAAAAAGGGTGTATGTCTGGTAGCAGTCGGCAGTATGGTAAAGACTGCTGAGGCCGTCAGGGATATGCTTAAGGAAAAGGGCATAAAAGTATCACTCATAAATGCAAGGTTTGTAAAGCCTTTTGACAAGGAGACCATAAGCGAGGCCGCAAATAATACAAAGGTCCTTGTAACTATGGAGGAAAATGTGATAACAGGCGGATTCGGAGAGCAGGTCCTTGAGGAATTAAACGACCGGGGCATTACTCCCGAGCACTTTATCAATATCAGCATCCCCGACAGGTTTGTGGAGCACGGCAACTGTGATATCCTGAAAAAAGTTGTTGGTATCGATGCCGATACTGTATTTAAAAAGATTACGGACGTTTTGAAATAATGAAAGAGAGACTGGATATTCTTGTCCATAAAAAAGGTCTGGCTGACTCGAGAGAAAAAGCCAAGGCACTCATAATGGCAGGTGTTGTATTTGTCGACGGTCAGAGGGAAGACAAGCCGGGCGCTGTATTTGATGAGGCGGCCGATGTGACGGTAAAGGAAAATCCGTTAAAATATGTGAGCCGCGGCGGCTTAAAGCTTGAGAAAGCTCTTAAAGTATTTCCCATAAATCTTAAGGATGCGATATGCATGGATATAGGTGCATCGACCGGCGGATTTACAGACTGCATGCTTCAAAACGGTGCATCAAAGGTTTACTCAATTGATGTGGGATACGGTCAGCTGGCCTGGAAACTGCGAAATGATGAGAGAGTAGTCTGCATGGAAAAGACCAATTTCAGATATCTGACTCCTGCGGATATAGCCGATAAAATCGATTTTGCATCATGTGACGTGTCATTTATATCTTTGTCAAAGATATTAAAGCCCGCATTTGATCTCTTAAAAGACGGCGGTGAGATGGTGTGTCTCATAAAGCCCCAGTTTGAAGCCGGCAGGGAAAAGGTCGGCAAGAAAGGCGTAGTCAGGGACAAGGCCGTTCATGAGGAAGTAATAAATGATGTAATGGGATATGCCGGTGAAGCCGGATTTACGATCCTTGATATGGATTATTCTCCCATAAGGGGACCGGAAGGAAATATCGAGTATCTCATTTATCTTAAAAAGCAGGAAAATGCAGAAGATGTATTTGATAAATCCGTAACGGATATAGTAAACGCAGCTCACGGTGAGCTGGATAAATAAAAGCGGTGTGATTATGAGATCATTTATGATTGTTTCAAACCCCATAAAAGACCCGGATTTAAAGACTGCCCGGGAAGTCATGGAAAAAATACTTGCCATAGACAGCAGTATTAAAGTCGATATCTCAGGTCTTGATGATAACTATATCGGCAGACTTGACGGTATGGACTGTATCATTGTGCTTGGCGGTGACGGTACAATGCTCAGGGTTTCGGAGCATACAAACGATATTGACATACCCCTTATCGGAATCAATATGGGTACGATAGGTTTCCTTGCGGAAGTCGAGATGGGAAATGTAGAGCAGGCTCTTAAAGCACTTATCGGAGACAGATTTAAGACAGAAGAGCGTATGCGTATCTGCGGAGAAGTATACAAAAACGGAGAGTGTGTAAAAAAAGCCGATGCCCTGAACGATGTGGTCCTCTCAAGAAACGGAGACCTTCAGGTAATAGGTTACAGGGTATCCGTAAACGGTCTGCATCTTACGGATTATCATGCTGACGGTGTCATATTAAGTACGCCTACCGGTTCTACCGGATACAATATGTCAGCCGGCGGATCGATAGTAGAGCCCGGAGCCAGTCTCCTTGTCCTCACCCCCGTATGTCCCCATACAATGGCAGCAAGGAGTGTCCTTTTGTCTGCGGAAGATGAAGTCGAAGTAATGGTGATGCGCTCAACAGGCGACAGACATCTTCAGGCGGGTGCGTATTTTGACGGCGGCAAAAGCGTGCTGCTCGATGAATCGGACAAGGTGATTATTAAGAAATCAGACAGGACCACAAAACTCATCAGATTATCGGAGAAAAGCTTTATTGAGGTTCTTCAGAAAAAAATGAATGAAACGAATACTTTACAGACGGCTCCCGGAGAGGACCGTTAATTGTAAAGGAGAATGATATGCTCACTAATGTACATGTAAAAAATCTTGCCCTGATTGAAGAGACGGAGATAAACTTCCGGGACGGCTTCAACATACTGACGGGTGAGACGGGAGCCGGCAAGTCTATAATAATCGGCTCCATAAACTACTGCCTGGGTGCCAAGGCGGACAGGGAAGTGATAAGGGAGGGGGCTGAGTATGCCCTTGCGGAACTTACCTTTAACGTATCTTCCCCGGACATCCTCGGGCTCATCAAAAATATGGACATACCTGCAGAGGAGGACGGGACTCTGATACTCACAAGACGTATCATGCCCGGCCGCAGTGTGTTTAAAATAAACGGAGAGACGGTGACCGCCAGGCAGATAAAGGAACTGGCATCACTGCTCATCGATATTCACGGACAGCACGATCATCAGTCCCTGTTATCCGAAAAGAGACAAAAGGATATGCTTGATGACTTTGCCGGGGAGGAACTGGCAAAGGTCATTTTGGATTTAGGCAAAGATTACGATCTCCTTAAGAAAACCGAGGAGGAGATTGAATCTTTTGACATGGATGAGGCCAGGAGGGCGAGGGACCTGGCTCTGTGTGAATATGAAGTAAACGAGATAGATAATGCCAATCTCACGGAGGGTGAGGAGGAGCAGCTCCTAAAAAAGCATAATCTCATGAATAACGGCATGAAGATTAAGACTAATCTGACAAAATCGGAGCAGTACCTGTCCGGAGATGACGGAGTTTTAAGTGCCATGGGGTATGCGGTCAGGGAGATTAATCAGGCAGCCGGCCTCGATGAGGCAGCAGCGGCAATCGCATCCCATATGAGTGATGCGGAGCAGGTACTCCTTGATCTCCACAGAGAAATCCTTGATTACATGGAGAGCCTTGATTTTGATGATGAGGATTTTGCAAATGTGGAGGAACGTCTCGACCTCATCGGCAGACTGTCCCTTAAGTACGGCAAGACCACAAAAGAAATCATTGAGTACGGCAACAGGAGACGGGAAGAGCTTATAAAACTGTCTGAGGGCGAGTCATATCTGGCATCTTTAAAGAAAAAGAGAGAAGAGATACTTGACTCCTACTTAAAAAAGGCAGAAAAAGCCCATAAGATACGGGAGAAAGAGGCAAAACGCCTGGCTGATGACATAACAGAGTCCTTAAAGGAACTTAATTTCCTTAAAGTCGACTTCAGGATAGATGTCACGGAAGATGAAGAAAATATCAGACGGGACGGATATGATGATATTAGTTTTATGATATCTTTAAACGCGGGAGAAAAATTAAGACCCCTGTCCCAGGTAGCCAGTGGCGGCGAGCTCTCAAGGGTGATGCTGGCCATAAAGACAGTCCTGGCAAAGCGTGACAATATAGAGACGCTCATATTTGACGAGATCGATACGGGTATAAGCGGTGTGACCGCATGGCAGGTAGCCGGCAAGATAGGACAGCTCGCTGAGAACCATCAGATCATATGCATTACCCACCTGCCCCAGATAGCAGCCAAGGCAGATACCCACTTTATGATTGAAAAGCATGAAAAGGACGGCAGGACAGTAACCGAGATAAATGAGGTATCGGGAGATGCCCACGTAGACGAGATAGCAAGGCTCCTTGGCAGTGAGAATATCACTGATGCAGTCAGGGCAAATGCCGTTGATTTGCTTAAGCAGGCAGGAAAATACGGAGCATAAAATATCTTTTATTAAACCATAAATTGTTATATAATATACAAGGCAGAAAACGTAAGCAGATTTACGCCGGAGGTTATGATAATGAAGAATGTATTATTTGTTGCATCGGAGGGGGTTCCTTTTATCAAGACAGGAGGTCTTGCGGACGTAGTAGGTTCGCTTCCCAAGTGTATTGACAAGGAGTATTTTGACGTCAGAGTCATGCTTCCGAAGTATACATGTATTGCCCAGAATATGAAGGATCTGATGCAGTACAAGACCCATTTTTATATGGATTTCCATTGGAAAAACGAATATGTCGGCGTACTCGAAGCAGTAGTTGACGGTATTACATATTATTTCATTGACAATGAGTCGTACTTTAACGGCTTTAAGCCATATTCAAGCAATGTATATGATGATATTGAGAAGTTCTCATTCTTTTCAAAGGCTGCCCTCTCGGCACTTCCTACCATAGGATTCAAGCCTGACCTCATCCATTGCCACGACTGGCAGACAGGACTCATCCCCGTATACTTAAAGGAGAGATTCCATGAGGGAGATTTCTTCAGGGATATCAAGTCTGTTATGACCATTCACAACCTTAAGTTCCAGGGTCGATGGGATGTAAAGGATGTCAGGGATATCACAGGTATCCCCGCATACTTCTTTACACCTGACAAGCTCGAGGCGTACAGAGATGCAAACCTCCTTAAGGGCGGTCTCGTATATGCGGATGCCATCACGACTGTATCGGATACATACGCAGAAGAGATCAAGACACCTTTCTACGGCGAGGGTCTTGATGGTCTCTTAAAGGCAAGGAGCGGAGATTTAAGAGGTATCGTAAACGGTATCGATTATGCTGATTACGATCCTGCAACCGATCAGTATATTGACTTTAAGTACAATCCTACAAACTTCCGCAAGGAAAAGATCAAGAACAAGAGAGCCCTTCAGAAGGAACTCGGTCTTGAGCAGGATGACAAGATCATGACTATCGGTATAGTATCGAGACTTACCGACCAGAAGGGATTTGACCTCATCGCGTACATCATGGACGAACTCTGCCAGGATGCTGTACAGATCATCGTACTCGGTACAGGTGAGGAGAGATATGAAAACATGTTCCGCCACTTTGACTGGAAGTACGGCAACAAGGTTTCGGCAAACATCTACTACTCAGAGGGACTGTCCCACAAGATATATGCGGCATGTGATGCATTCCTGATGCCCTCAATGTTTGAGCCCTGCGGACTCTCACAGCTCATGGCACTCAGATACGGTACCATCCCCATCGTCAGGGAGACAGGCGGACTTAAGGATACGGTTCAGCCGTACAATGAGTACGACAGCACAGGTACGGGATTCTCATTTACGAATTACAATGCCCACGAGATGCTGGCTACCATCAGATATGCCGAAAAGATCTACTACGACCGCAAGCGCGAGTGGAACAAGCTCATAGACAGAGCCATGGCAGCAGATTTTAGCTGGCAGGTTTCGGCCAGAAAGTATCAGGATATGTATGACTGGCTGATCGGCAACAAGTAAAGCTTATTATTAAAATTATAATAAAATATCTAAATCAAAAGGAGAAACAAAATGGAACTTTCACCACTTCAGAAAGCAAGATACGAGTATCAGCCTAAACTTCCCGGCATGCTCAGAAACGGTATCGCAGACATTTGCGTAAAGGAAGGCAAAGCAACCGAGTCTGTTGCAGACCAGGACAAGATCAAGGCACTCTTCCCCAATACATACGGAAAGCCTGAGATTACTTTCGAGAAGGGACAGAACACAGCTGCTGCAAAGAAGCAGGTTGTAGGTGTAATCCTTTCCGGCGGACAGGCTCCCGGAGGACACAACGTTATCACAGGTCTTTACGATGCACTTAAGGCTACAAACAAGGATAACGTACTCTACGGATTCAAGGGCGGCCCGGACGGACTCCTTAAGAATGATTATGTGGTATTTGATGACGCATTCATCGATGCTTACAGAAATACAGGCGGATTCGATATCATTGGTTCCGGCAGAACAAAGCTTGAGACAAAAGAGCAGTTTGATATCGTTGCAAAGAACGCAAAAGAGAACGGACTCACAGCTATCGTAATCATCGGTGGTGATGATTCCAACACAAACGCAGCTACTCTTGCAGAGTACATGGCTGCAAACAACACAGGCGTACAGGTAATCGGATGCCCCAAGACAATCGACGGTGACCTTAAGAACGAGGACATCGAGGCATCATTCGGTTTCGATACAGCTACAAAGACATATGCAGAGATCGTTGGTAACATCGAGAGAGATGCAAACTCAGCAAAGAAGTACTGGCATTTCGTAAAGGTTATGGGTAGAAGTGCTTCACACGTAGCTCTTGAGACAGCACTTAAGACTCAGCCCAACATCTGCCTCATCGGCGAGGAAGTAGCAGCAAAGAAGATGTCACTCGCATCAATCGCAAGTTATATCGCTGATTCTGTAGAGGCAAGATCAAAGACAGAAGGTAACTTTGGTGTGGCAATCATCCCTGAGGGTATCGTAGAGTTCGTACCTGAGTTCTCAGTACTTATCAAGGAGATCAACGAGCTCCTCGCAGGAACAAAGACAGAAGAGTTCAACGCACTTCCTAACTGGGATGCTAAATATGATTTCATCAAGAAGGGCCTTACAGCAGAGTCATTTGCAGTATTTGATATCCTTCCTACAGGAATCCAGCAGCAGCTCTTCCTCGAGAGAGATCCTCACGGCAACGTACAGGTATCACTCATCGAGTCAGAGAAGCTTTTCTCAGAGCTTGTAAAGGCAGAACTTAACAAGAGAAAGGCAGCAGGCACATATACAGGCAAGTTCAGTGCACTTCATCACTTCCTCGGATATGAAGGAAGATGTGCATTCCCTTCAAACTTTGATGCTGATTACTGCTACTCACTTGGATATAACGCATTCATGCTTATCTCTTACGGATATACAGGATACCTTTCAAAGGTTTCTAACCTCTCAAAGCCTGCTGAGGAGTGGGTTGCAGGTGGTATGCCCATCACAAAGATGATGAACATGGAGAGAAGAAACGGCGAGGACAAGCCCGTTATCAGAAAGGCTCTCGTTGAGCTCGACGGCAAGCCGTTCAAGTATTTCGAGGCCAACAGAGAGAGATGGGCTAAGGAGACTGCATTCACATATCCCGGAGCTATCCAGTATTACGGACCTTCAGAGGTTTGCGACCTTACAACAGTTACACTTTCTCTTGAGAAGGGCTGATCATAATACTTCGGTAATTTAAGCACGAAAGGATATAAAACGATGAAGGCATATAAGGATATGACCAAAGAAGAGCTTATGGCTCTTAAGGAAGAACTGACTAAGATGTTCGAGGATGCTAAGGGTAAAGGACTGAAGCTCAACATGGCGAGAGGTCTCCCCTCTGCTGAGCAGCTTGATATGGAGGCTGATTTCTTCAACACTCTTAATCCTTCATCTCAGTTTAAATCAGAAGCCGGCATTGACTGTCGTAACTACGGTGAGCTGATCGGTATCGCAGAAGCGAGAAAGCTCATGGGCGATATGATGGAAGTACCTGCAGACAATGTGTTTGTATTTGGTAACTCATCGCTCAACGTAATGTATGATACGGTATGCCGCTCAATGATACACGGCGTATGCGGCAGCACACCCTGGTGCAGACTTGACAAGGTTAAATTCCTCTGTCCATGTCCCGGATATGACAGACATTTTGCCATCACAGAGCAGTTTGGCATAGAGATGATAAACATCCCCATGCATGCAGACGGCCCCGATATGGATATGGTCGAAAAGTATGTAAACAGTGATCCGGCAGTAAAGGGTATGTGGTGTGTGCCCAAGTATTCAAACCCTCAGGGTATCACATACTCAGAGGAAGTCTGCAAGCGTATAGCTAACCTTAAGCCTGCGGCTGAGGACTTCAGAATATTCTGGGACAATGCATATACGATACATCACCTTTATGAGGACAAGCAGGATCAACTCCCTGAGATACTTGAACTCTGCGAGAAGGCAGGCAATCCTGATATGGTATACAAGTTCTGCTCTACATCAAAGGTTACATTCCCCGGTTCCGGTATTGCGGCTATGGCAGCATCCAAGAAGAACCTTGAGTTTATAAAAAGTATCATCACTATCCAGACGATCGGTCATGACAAGTTAAACCAGCTCCGTCATGTCAGATATTTCAAGGATTTCGAGGGTATGAAGAACCACATGAAGAAGCATGCGGCAATTCTCCGTCCCAAGTTTGAACTGGTACTTAAGAGACTCGACGAGGAACTGACACCCATCGGAGTAGGCGAGTGGACAAAGCCTGTCGGAGGATACTTTGTATCATTCCAGGCGCCTAACGGATGCGCTAAAAAGATCGTGGCTATGTGCAAGGAAGCAGGTGTGACACTTACAGGTGCGGGTGCTACGTATCCGTACAAGAAAGATCCGGATGACTCAAATATCCGTATCGCACCGACATTCCCTCCTATCGAGGAACTGGCTCAGGCGCTTGATATCTTTACACTCTGTGTGAAGCTTGCAAGTGTTGAGAAACTGCTTGAGACAGCATAAAGAATTACATTAATACAGTATTTACTATTTTGTGATGGGTAGGGATGTCTCTACCCATCATTCATTAAAAGGGATTAATTATGGCATTTGACGGAATCACTATCGCCGGAGTGACAAGAGAATTAAATGAAAAGCTGACAGGTGGCAGGATTAATAAAGTGGCCCAGCCTGAAAAGGATGAACTCCTCTTAACGGTAAAGACGGGCAGGGAGCAGGTCAGACTCCTTATAAGTGCAGACCCCAGCCTCCCGCTCATATATCTGACGGAGGCTAATAAGACCAGCCCCGCCACGGCGCCGGCTTTTTGCATGCTCCTGCGCAAGTATCTGCAAAACGCAAAGATAACAGGCTTTTATCAGCCTGATTTTGAGCGTATCATCCGGATGGAACTGCTCCATATGGATGAGATGGGAGATGAGAAAAAACTCACCATGGTCATAGAACTCATGGGCAGATACAGCAATATAATACTGATCGATGATGAAAATAAGATAATAGACTCCATAAAGCGTATACCTATAGCAGTGAGTTCAGTGAGAGAGGTACTCCCGGGCAGAGAATATTATCTGCCAAAGGTCCTCGAGAAAAAGAATCCTGTAATTGAAAACAGGGATGGATTTCTCGCTCTTACAAAAGAAAAAGACGGCAATCTCCCTGTATTTAAGGGAATTTATACCGAATATACAGGTATAGCACCGTTTATAGCTAAGAGTATATGTTTAAGTGCCGGTATAGAAAAGTCAGAGACGATATCTTCTCTTGACAAAAATAAATGTGACACATTATGGGATTCGTTCAGAAAATATATGGACATCATCGAAAAGGGTGAGTTTACTCCGTATATATTTTATAAAGACGGCATGGTCCTTGACTATGCACCCATTGATCTGCCTGAGTATCCTGATAAAAAGGGATTTGAGAGCATGTCAGCGCTCCTTGAAGCTTTTTATTCGGAAAAGAATGTGGTATCAAGGATCAGACAGCGTTCGTTTGATATAAGGCGTATAGTTCAGAATGCCATAGACAGGACAAAGAAAAAGATAGAACTCCAGGAAAAGCAGTTTGAGGATACGGCAGACAGAGATAAGTACAGGATATACGGCGAACTCTTAAATACCTACGGATACGGAGCAAAGCAGGGAGATAAGTCTGTTGAGGTACTCAACTACTATGACAACGAGATGATAAATATACCCCTTGATCCCCTGTACAGTCCAAAGGATAATGCCAAGAGATATTTTGCAAAATATAATAAATTAAAGAGAACATATGAGGCCCTTACAGGTCTCATGGAAGAAAATAAAAAGGAACTGATGCATCTTGAATCAATAATGACATCCCTGGATCTTGCGAGAAATGAGGAAGACCTGGTGCAGATAAAGGAGGAACTTATTGATTCAGGATATGTACGCAGAAGGAGAAATCTGAAAGCACCAAAGATCACATCAAAACCATATCATTATAAGAGCAGTGACGGATTTGATATATATGTTGGCAAGAATAATTACCAGAACGACAAGCTGACATTTAAAATGGCAGGCAACAAAGACCTCTGGTTTCATGCCAAGAATATGCCGGGATCCCACGTGATCGTAATGACAGGCGGAGCCGAAAACATACCTGACAGGGTATATGAGGAGGCCGCATCCCTTGCTGCCAGATATTCCCAGGCCGGAGCGTCGGGGGAAAATCCGAAGGTGGAGATTGACTACACAGAACGAAAGAACATAAAAAAGCCTGTTGGGGCAGCGCCCGGGTACGTAATCTACCATACAAATTATTCAATGGTAGGAGACGGTGATATCAGTAAATTAACACTTGTATCTGATTAAGAGGTAAATATGGGAAAGAGCAACAATACAGAAGAGGAAATGAAGACAGAGAGACTTGACCGGGAGCTTGTATGCCACGGAGCCATCCTTGATTACTGTCATGACAAAGTAAAGATGCCAAACGGCCATATGGTCACATATGATACTATAGTCCACAGAGGTGCGGCTGCGGTGCTGCCGGTCACAAATGACGGAAAGCTGGTACTCGTAAAGCAGTACAGAAATGCACTTGACAGATTTACACTGGAGATACCGGCAGGTGGACTGGAATCAGCTGATGAGCCTACGATAAAGGCGGCAGAGCGGGAACTCTCCGAGGAGACAGGATATGTATGTGAAAATATCGAGATGCTCATATCCATATATCCGACAGTAGCGTACAGCAATGAGAAAATAGATATATACATTGCCACCGGCCTGACAAAAAAGGACCAGCATCTTGATGAGGATGAGTACCTGAATGTAGAGGAATGGGACGTAGATGACATAACTTCCCTGATTTATGAGGGAAAAATACAGGACTCAAAGACGATCGGAGCGATTCTGGCATATCGGGATAAATATCTTAAAAACCGCGTAAAATAAGGGCTTTCGGGCTCTTTTTTACTTTTTGACGAAATTTGGGATAAATTTTTGAAAAAATTTTTTTAAAATATTTTTTTCACAAGATTTAGTGTTTTATGATATATCACACTTCGAAATGTTGTGGAAAAAGCGCCCGAAACCCTTATAAATAAAGGGTTTTGGCAAATTGACACTGTTGCTTTAAATCTAAAATTATGTTTAAATGTTATGTGTACCGGAGAGGGATAGCCGGACAGTGCCCCTAAATACAAGGAAGTGGCATAAAAAGATTAAGGGAGTAGTTGTCAAATGGATAACATAATTGATGAATTTTTAAACTATCTTAAGACTGTAAAGCAGACATCTGCAAATACAGAAAGCTCATACAGAAGGGACCTGACAAAGCTTGATAAATACCTTCAGATGCAGGGTATAGCAGATATTACAAAAGCAAGCGTTACAAATCTTCAGTCATATATGCTTTATCTTGAGAAAAACGATTTTGCGGCTGCAACAGTTTCGAGAAACATCGCATCCATCAAATCACTTTACCATTTCCTCTTTAAGAGAGGTCTCATAGCAGAGGATATATCAGAGAATTTAAAGGCACCAAAGATTGAGAAAAAGCTGCCTGAGATACTTACTACAGAAGAGGTAAACAGACTCCTCGATCAGCCAAGAGGCGGTTCATTAAAGGAAGTCAGAGACAGGGCAATGCTCGAGGTCCTTTATGCTACAGGTATCAGAGTATCTGAGCTCATCGGACTTAAAGTCGGCGATGTTAACCTCCAGGTCGGATATATCATTATCAGAGATGCACACAAGGAGCGTGTGGTACCTTTCGGGGCACCTGCAAAACGCGCACTTGTTGACTATATCAAGAATGCGAGAATCCAGCTTATCAATGATCTCTCGTCAGATGTACTCTTTGTAAACTGCCAGGGACAGCCCATGAGCAGACAGGGATTCTGGAAGATCGTAAAGTATTATGCAAAGAAGGCAGGTATCACATCGGATATCACACCTCACACACTGCGCCATTCCTTTGCAGCCCATCTTGTAGAGAACGGAGCAGACCTTCGCTCGGTTCAGGAGATGCTCGGACATTCCGATATCTCTACTACACAGATTCCGTGAAGTATATGTAAAATCATTCCCGAGAGGATAGCAGTATATATTTCTTAAGCAAAAAACAGTGGGACAGCCCACTGTTTTTTGTTTTATGAAAAATGCGTAAGTCCGTGGACCATTTATTATTTTGACTAATAATGATAAAATAAAATGGATTTGAAAACATAAAGAGGAGGTATTAAAAATGGCTATAAAAACAGACTGCCACATGCACTCGAACTATTCGGGTGACGGTCAGGCATCACTTGAAGAAATGGTAAAGGGGGCTATAGAAAAGGGTATCACCGAGATATGCTTTACAGAGCATCAGGATATGGATTATGTATATCATGAGGGTGACAAAGAAGGTATGTTTGAGGTCAATACAGACCAGTATCTCTATGACCTTCTGAAAATGAAAGAAAAGTACTCGAGGGATATATGGATCTCATTTGGTATAGAGCTCGGCGTCCAGACAGATATCGCCAGG
>CADBFE010000047.1 GCA_902793845.1 uncultured Lachnospiraceae bacterium
AAGATAATCGGTATAATACCTTAGTCCAAGCATAAAACGATTTCTTATGTAAAACTGATAAAGCAATTGTATTTTGTCATCAGATAATGTTTTTCCAAAACCGTGAGAATAACCATCAAGAAATTCTTTTACCTTTTCTTCTATAAGGATATATTTTTTATCACTGCAGCATGAACGCATACAGTCAGCCATATCATTTAAAAGAGAACCCGGCATAAGTGTATCAAGATCAATAAAACCGATGACTTTATTATCATTAATAATCATATTTCCGGTTTTTGCATCTCCATGAATAATACCTTTTTCATTATCTTTTATTAACAGCATATCTTTGATATTGTCAGATATTATTTTGTCACATTCATTAATTCGTGGATTAATATTTTTATCTGTATCCAGATACTGTCTGTAATAATAATCAAGGTTATAAAGATCAGGATGAACCGGTTTTATATTATTGCAATCTCTCAGAATGCGATGTATCTTACCAAGTCCTTCTCCTATATAATAAGGATCATTATTTTTACCGGGATGGTTATTGCTTTCAATATATCTGTACATTCTGAAAATATAATTTTCTTCACAATAAAAAAACTGCCCGTTTTTTGCCGTAAGCCACTCCGGGCAATTCCAGTTATCTGTACCTGATACCATGTCACAGGCATTTCTGTATGATAGATAATTATCTGTGAGAATGTCTGTATATTCTGAATACAGATCATAATTAAGACACTGCAGCACATATTTATCTTTAGCAGTCACAAGAAAAGTCTTATTTATATGACCGCCATATATTTCCGTAATATCCGATACAGGTTTATCAATATATTCACTTATTATTTTGAGTTCTTTAATATCCAATTACTAATCTTTTCTGCTGCATTTAAATGAGCTTTTATACCCGGATGACATCTTGAACCAACTGTCTCATCAGTAGTATCATCAAGCTTTATAAAGTATGTATTATCATCATTTGATTCTTTAATAGCTTTTTCTATTGCAGGTACCATGCCGTCGCCGAGCATTCCAAAAGCCCAGATGATACATGCACCCGGATTATTTTTTCTGATCTTTAATATAAAATCAGTCATGGCTTTTCTGACTTTTTCAAGATCGTCAGAATTATATTTTTCACCATCCATACGGAGATTATATGTCTCACCTGTTACAGGATCTACATACGGCATACCGTGAAATGCTCCGTCATCATTTGTTCCAAGATTTACGATGACATAATCAGGCTGCCATTTTTTAAAATCCCATTTTTCCTTAAAGCCTTTATTTATAAAATATTCCCCATTAAGTAAAGAAGCTGTTTCCTCATAATATAAAGGGAGAGCAGCCGTAGGATTATTGTCCCAGCTGTGATATACACCCCATCCGCTCTGGGAAAATACCCTGATACCTGCATCAAGCTCTTTTCCGGTAAAATACGGAAATGATCTGGTATGGGCAAAATACTGGGAAATCCAGTCCATATCATTTTTTGCTCCTATAGTACCTTCACCGCTTGTAATGGAGTCACCGATAAATTCTATTTTAAGATTTTTATCTTTAACAGGCAGAATATCTCCGTCAAGTTTTACTGCATAAACATTCAGACAGTGATGCTCATCCTGAGGCATGAGCTGTACTTCTTTTATTACTCTGACATTTGTCTCTATTTCAGGATTCATCATTCTGAATATCTGAACCCACTGTTTTTCTTTTGATATGGCAAACCTTGATATGACGGAGCCGTTTATTTCTATGGCTATACGACATTCATACATATCATAGGGCCCTTCCATAAGCATATACAGCTCACTGCATTTTACATTCAGTTCTATATTGCTGCCGGTCCATACAAGGCATGCCGGATCTCTTAAATTAGATGTCCTTGCATTTACTTTTATTAATTCATTATCTTTTAAATATACTGTCGTTAATTCATTCATATATTATTTTCCCATGCAGAATTTTGAAAAGATCTCATCAGCCAGATCATCATCAATCTGTTCACCGATTATTAATCCCAAATGTGTATAAGCATTAGTTAAATCAATTGAGTAAAAATCCTCCGGCATCTGATCATCAATACTTTTTAAAACAAGGTTAAGTGAATCGAGAGCACTTTGAAGCTCCGTGGCCTGACGGGTATTTGTGATGACTATCTCATCATTAAGGAGAAAATCATTTTTAAAGAACATCTCCTTTAATGCTTTTTCAAATTTATCCATTCCGAGATTTTCTGTAGCAGAGATATTTATTATGATAACATCATCACCAAATATATCTTTCAGTTCCTCTAATGTGACGCATGTCTTTAAATCAGATTTATTCATGAGTACCATGAAATGTCTGTCATGCATCATTTCTATGATGTCATCATCATTTTCATCAAGAGGAACGGAAGAGTCCACCATATATAAAAGCAGGTCAGCACTCTTTGCATATTCCTTTGCTTTAGTGACACCGATTTTTTCTATCTCATCCCCTGTATCTCTGATACCGGCTGTGTCAGTTATATTTAAGACAATATCTCCTATTCTGACTGTCTCGGATAAGACATCCCTTGTAGTACCGGCGGTTGATGTGACGATTGCTCTGTCTTCACCCAGGAGCATATTCATAAACGATGATTTACCAGCATTAGGTTTTCCAACAAGGACAGTTGATATTCCGTCTTTTCTGAGTTTTCCGTTTTTTGAATTCTCTATTAATTTCTCTATTCTGCAGATTATCTCTTTTACTTTAAATCTTAAATCCTTTGGATAATCCGACAGATCAAAATGTTCCGGGTCATCAAGGGCAGATTCTATATATGCTGTCTCATAGAGTATTTTTTCTCTTAATTCTTTTATCTCTTTACGAACATTACCACGCAACAGTCTCTGGGAATTAAGCAGTGCAAATTCATTTTTTGCAGAGATGATATCCATAACTGCTTCTGCCTCAGATAAATCTTTTTTTCCATTAAGGAAAGATCTTTTTGTAAATTCTCCGGGCTCTGCCAGTCTAGCTCCGTTTTTTAATACAATATCAAGTATTCTCTGAGTGACATACCTTCCGCCATGACAGTTTATCTCAACAGTATCTTCACCTGTATACGATTTAGGTGCCCTGAAAACAGAACAGAGTACCTGATCTATTAAATCTTTGCCATCATATACATGACCAAAATTAATTGTATTGGAAGATAAAGCTGAAAGAGATTTTTTACATGAAGCTTTAAAGACTTTATCGGAAATCTTTATGGCATCAGGTCCGGAAATTCTGATTATACTTATTCCGGCATCAGTCATACCTGTTGCTATAGCGGCAATTGTATCTGTTAATTTATCAAAATGATCCATAATTCCTCACAAATAAACTTAAAATGATACATTTATACTTTATTCTATCGCAATTAAATACTGTATGTAAATCATAAGAAAAAATAAGGTCAGGTGCTAAGCTAACCGCAATGCACCTGACCTTATTTTTTTCTTATAAATCCACCTTATTTCTTAAGTGTAATAATAACCTTTCTGAAAGGCTCATCACCTTCTGAATGAGTAGTTACATATCTGTCATTCTGAAGAGCTGAGTGAATAATTCTTCTCTCATAAGGATTCATAGGCTCAAGTGATACAGGTCTCCTTGTTCTCTTAACCTTGAATGCCATATTCTTGGCAAGATTCTCAAGAGTATCCTTTCTCCTTGATCTGTAGTTTTCTGTATCAACCTTTACTCTTACATACTCAGCTGTACCCTTGTTAACGATGAGGGATACAAGATACTGAAGGGAATCAAGAGTCTGGCCACGGCGTCCGATGAGTACACCCATGTCATCACCCTTAAGGTCAATATTGAATGTATAATCTTCAGGTACATAATCACATGTAACCTGAGCTGTGATACCCATTGATGAGAGTACATCTGTTAAGAACTTAGAAGCATCTGTCTTCATTCTGTTAAGCTCATCTTCAGGTATGATCTTAACCTTTACAGCTTTCTCTTCTTTATTAGCCTTAGGCGCATCTGCCTTCTTAGGCTCAGTCTTTGCAGGCTTTTCTTCTTTAACTGTCTCTTTTACAGCTTCTTTTGCAGTCTCTTTAGCTGCTTCTTTCTTTTCTTCCTTTGCCTCAGCCTTTACTTCTGCTGATGCATTTTCATCTTTTATTCTGGCATTGATCACTGCCTTCTTGGCACCGATACCCATGAAACCTACAGAACCTTCAGATACTACTTCATAATCAAGTCTGTCACTGGGTACACCAAGTGTAGTGCAGGCTTCTGTAATGCAATCATTAATGCTTTTTCCGAAAAATTCCTGATATTCCATATTTTAATCTCCTTTATTTATTAAGACTCTTTTTTGTTATTTTTTTCGTTAAACATCTTTACCATATTCGCTTTTGAAGCAAGTGAACCGGGTTTTGAGATATTTGAATTATTATAATAATCAGTAGAATCCTTTACTGATGCTGCTCTCTCAGCCTGCTTTTTAAGCTTCTGATCATTTGAAATCTCTTCTTTAGTACCTATGTTTCTGGTACTGATCGTAGCATTTGACTGGATCTGCTGGGGAGGGAGACCCTGCTTTGCTCTCTTTTCATTGAGCTTTTCAAGGTTATCCTTAACCATCTGGTCAATATCGATCCTGTCGATTCTCTTATTTAATACAATCTGAATGACAGATCTGATCACTGCACCTATTACCCAGTAAAGACCCATACCTACAGGGAGAGTAAAGCAAAATACGGCAGACATGATAGGCATGATCGTATTCATTGTCTTAAGTGAAGACATCATTGCATTCTCCTGACCGTTGGCATCCTGAGTGGGAGCCTGGGGCATGAGCTTTGTATTTATCCACTGAGTCAGACATGCGAGAACAGGTATCAGGATAGCAATCACTATTAAATAGTAATTACCGTTTGCATGCTGGATCGTGTACTGAGGTGAGTTTGCAATATTAAGACCAAGGAAATTGTTAAAATGATTAAGCTGTTCTGTAGTATTTGTTACATCACCTGCAAGTGCGGGAAACTTCTCTGATATGGAAGCCCATTCACTTGTACTTGCTCTGTTAAGTACATCGATATAAGTATTTTGTGTAAAGGTTTCAGAAGCTCCGAAAAGCTCATTTGAAAACTGCTTTTTGAAAAAGTTTGCACTTGTAAATCCCTGAATAAATTCAGCACTTCCTGTTGTGTTTACAAGGTTATCAACAAGGGGAAAGAATGCTTCCTTTACTCTGCCTACATATGCCGGGATACTGTAGATAACACGGTAAAGAGCAAAAAGTATAGGCATCTGGATGAGGAGCTGAATACAGCTACCCGAAGGATTTACTCCGTATTTCTGATAAACAGCCTGGGTCTCAGCATTCATACGCATCATGGAATCCTGATCGTTTTTGCCCTCATATTTCTTTCTGATGGCCATTAATTCCGGATTCATTTTTGCATTAAGTTTTGAGAATTTCTGCTGTTTATATGTCAGGGGAATCATCAAAAGGTATATTACAACCGTGAAAATAATGATTGCCAGACCTGTATTTGGAATACCTATCTTATCAAGTACCCAGAAAACACCTTCAAGTATATATCCGAGTATGATTGCAAAAGGTTTAAGTATTCCGCCTTGCTGCGTCAGTAGCATATAATTAGTAATCAAAACTGATTTCTACCTCCTTTTGGCTGTACCGTTTGGAATGTATCTTATCTTATTTTTATCAGGGTGATTTCTCTTTGCAAAAATATTATCCTTAAAATTATCTCTTAAAGGATCATATCCGCCTTTAGAAAAAGGATTGCACCGAAGTAATCTGAAAAAAGCAAGAAAACCACCTTTAAAAGCACCAAACTTAACTATTGCCTCTCTCCCGTATGTGGAACATGTGGGATAATACGGACATCTCGTACTCTTTAAAGGTGATATGTATTTTCTGTATAAATCTATGATAAATATAAAGAAATCTTTAATCATCAGTATTTATAAAATACGATACAATTCAAACAGGCCGGTCCTACTGCTAAGGACCACACATAAAATTAATTAAGGATTTTGTGAAGTCTGCAAAGGTGAAGGAAAGCGCTCTCAATCTCATGAAAGCCTGTATCCTTTACACTGTTTCTTGCAACTATCACAATGTCGAGACCACTACTCAACATTTCTTCGTTTAAACGATAACTCTCACGAACAAGTCTTTTAAATCTGTGTCTTACTATGCTGTTGCCGACTTTTTTGGTAATTGTGATACCGAGTCTGTTGATTTCCGACTGATTTTCCTTTATATACATCACCATGTACCTGTTTGCGTAGGAAATCTTTGCATTATATACTTCAGTAAATTGTTCGTGCTTTTTTAAGCTCTCTGTAAATTTCATTCTTTTGATTTAAAAATAATACAGATGCATAAATTAAAAGCCCCTTTTCTTTATTTAAAAGGGGCTGATTTTTTTATGCAGATAATACTTTTCTTCCTTTTGCTCTTCTGGCAGCGAGAACTTTTCTTCCTCCGGGAGTACTCATTCTTGCACGGAAGCCATGTACCTTAGATCTCTGTCTCTTCTTAGGCTGGAATGTCATCTTCATACCAAAAACACCTCACTTTCTTTCTATATTCATGGTGTCAGAAAATCAGTTGTAATTTTATTAAATAAATACCTTAAAGTCAAGTAAAATATAGGGTTTTCATGATATTTTTAATACATCACAATATATAGTGGTATGTTTATAATTCAAACACATTTTAATAATTATAAACATTATTGGATAAAAATAAAATTTTTAAAAAATATTATTTACAATATATTGTATGATAAATTATTTTACTACCACAATATATGCAATATATAATTTATGAGAGTTACAATAACTATATTAACATAAATTTATCCACCCATTGTTGAGAAAATGTGGAAAAATGTTAATAAGTCATATAAATCCTTGATTTTACTGTATTTATTAATATTAACATGTTTGTAATATTTTTAACAAAACCCTTTATATATCATATATTTTTGTAGATATGTAAACCTGTTTTTAACACTTTGTGGATAAAAATTAAGGATTCTTAAAATTTGAAATATTTCCTTATTTAATGTAAAATTATACATGTTTGATTTTAGACAAACACATTTAAAATTCAAAATATTTTCCGAACATTTCCTTATTATAATTCTTAATTAAAATCATTTATGAATGGGTAAGGGGATACTTTCGGAAAAAATAAAAACAGGCACTTAATATAATGAACAAAATTCAGGAAAACTGGGAAGAAATCAAAAAGAATATAAAAGACGAATTTGAAATCAGGGATATTGCATACAATATATGGATTGCTCCCCTTAAATACGTTAATTACGAAAAAAAAGACGGAGTAAACATTCTCACTATATTGATACCTAATGATAAAGCTCAGATGGTTGAATTTATCAACAAGAGATATAAGAGCTTTTTTATGGGTTATATCACGGAACTAGTTGGAGAATATGTTGAAGTCGAATTTATTTTAGAGCCTGAAGAATCTGCAGTTAATGAAAATGAATCTGTAAGCGAAAGCACATCTGATAATAACGATATTTTCAAAAAAACAAATCTTAATAATAAATATACTTTTGAGTCATTTGTCGTAGGTTCAAACAACAATATGGCTCATTCGGCATGTCTGGCCGTAGCAGAGTCACCGGGTAAGGAATTTAATCCCCTCTTTATATACGGAGGATCCGGACTTGGCAAAACCCACTTGATTAATTCAATAGGTCATTACATAGTGGAACATAATAATAATATGAAAGTTCTCTATGTTACATCAGAGGATTTCACAAATGAAGTAATCGAATCCATTCGACTTGGTAACTCCAGCGGAAATATGTCTGCAATGACAAAACTCCGTGAAAAATACAGAAATATAGATGTCCTCTTAATTGATGATATCCAGTTTATAATAGGAAAACAGGCAACACAGGAAGAGTTTTTCCATACATTCAATGCTCTCCATACAGCCGGCAAGGCAGTCATCATATCATCTGATAAACATCCTAAAGAGATGACTACCCTGGATGAGAGGTTCAGGAGCAGATTTGAGTGGGGACTGATCGTGGATATTCAGCCTCCCGTATATGAGACAAGAGTGGCCATCCTTCGTAAATATGCTAAAAACTTTGATACAGAGATACCAAACGAGGTAATCGATTATATAGCAACTAATATTAAATCAAATGTCAGGGAACTTGAGGGAGCATTAAATAAAGTAAATGCATACTCAAAAATAAACCAGAACAGGATGATAGATCTTGAGCTTGCAAAAAATGCCCTTAAGGACACTATAAATAATGACAAGCCAAAGATCATAACCGGTAATGATATCCTTGAGGTAGTAGCTGAGCATTATGGTATAAATGCAGAGGACATATTATCAAAAAAGAGATCTGCCGAGATAACTACTCCGAGACATGTATTCATGTACCTGTGTAAAGAGATGACAGACCTTACATTAAAGGCTATAGGTGCATTTACCGAGAGGGATCATTCAACAGTTCTCCACGCTATCAACAAAATAGAAAACGAGATTGAAAACAACCCTGATACAAAGGAAAAAATTAATATAATTAAGAACAAAATTACCTCTCTTTAAGAGGACTTTATCAACATGTTTTTCCTTTAAATAAACCCTTATTTTTAGTATAATATATAAGGTTATGCACATATTAACATTCCCTAATACTTATATTAATAACTTTAATAATAATATTAATTAGATAGATGATGATGGGGGAGCATCACTACCTGATATGGAGGTTATGAAATGAAGATTGTATGTTCAAAACAGAATCTTATCAACGGAGTAAATATTGCACTTAAGGCAGTTCCTGCCAACACTACAATGTCTATTCTCAACTGTATCCTTATAACAGCAAAAGACGGTTATATAAAGTTTACAGCTACGGACGGTGACCTTGGTATTGATACAAAGGTAGACGGTGTCATTGCAAAAGAGGGAATCATAGCTATAGAAGCAAAAATATTCTCAGAAGTAGTGAGAAAGCTTCCTGATATGGATGTAAGTATAGAGTCAGATGACAACTTTGTCGTAAAAATTAACTGCGGAAAGCTTAATTTTGAGATAAAAGGTCATGATGGCAGCAGCTTTACACTTCTACCTGAAATAGAGAAAAAGGATCCTATAACAGTTTCCCAGCTTACTCTTAAGGATGTGATCAGACAGACAATATTCTCTATAGGCCAGAGTGATACAAATAAAGTAATGTCAGGTATCCATTTCTTTATTAAAGAAAATGTACTTAAGTGCAGCTCCCTTGACGGTCACAGAATTTCAATCAGAAATATTGAGCTTAAAAATTCATACGATACGGTTGAGGCTATTGTACCCGGCAAGGCTCTCGGTGAGATCAGCAAGATTTTATCAGGCGGCGCCGATGATGATGTGGAGATTTACATTACAAAGAATCATATTTGTTTCATTTTTGATGATACAACTGTTGTTTCAAGACTTATTGAAGGCAAGTTCTTTGATGTAAACAAAATGATCTCATCTGATTATGAGACAAAGATAAGCATTAACAAAAAAGACCTCTTTGAGAGTTTGGACAGAACAATGCTCTTTTCAAAAGAGGGTAATAAAAAGCCTATCGTTGTCAGAATAAGTGATGGCATCTTAAAGATAGAAGTAAACTCACCTCTTGGAAGCATGGATGAAGAGCTTGAGATAAAGATGCAGGGCCGTGAAGTAAATATTGGATTTAACCCAAGATTCTTATCTGATGCACTCAGAGTAATAGATGATGAAGTAATTGATATGTACCTTGTAAATGCCAAGGCACCCTGCTACATAAAAGATGAGAAGGATTCATATATTTATCTGGTACTTCCCATCAACCTTAACAACATATGATGAATATAAAACTTAAAGGCGAATATATAAAACTAGGTCAGGCACTTAAAGCCGCAAACCTTGTGAGTGAAGGTACGGAAGCAAAATATGCCATCCTTGATGAAGAAGTAAAAGTAAACGGAGAAATTTGTACAATGAGGGGAAAAAAGCTTTACCCCGGTGATAATTTTACTTTTAAGGGTGAGACCGTAACCATAGAGGAATAATTAATGATTATAAAATCCCTTGAACTCGAAAATTTCAGGAATTATGAAAATCTTAATATTGAGTTTGATCAGGGAGTAAACATTCTCTACGGTGATAATGCCCAGGGCAAGACAAACATACTCGAAGCAATATATGTATTGTCTACCACAAAATCCCATAAGGGCAGTAAAGATAAAGAGATAGTCAACTTTAATGCGGATGAAGCTCATATAAAGGCATACCTTGATAAAGAAGGACTTGAGCGTCGCATAGATATGCACCTTCGTAAAAATAAGACAAAGGGCATAGCAATAGATAAAGTGAGGATAAAAAAAGCCGCGGAACTCCTCGGACTTTTAAATGTAGTATTTTTCTCACCTGAGGATCTCTCAATAATAAAGGATTCACCTTCCGAGAGAAGAAAGTTTTGCGACAGAGAGCTTTGCCAGCTTGATCAGAATTATCTCTATGATTTAATGCAGTACAACAAAGTCATTAATCAGAGAAACAAGATTTTAAAAGAGATATCCTTTAATAAAGACTACAGAGAGATGCTGTCCGTATGGGATATGCAGCTCACCGTATACGGAAAAAAGATAATAGACAGAAGAGCAAAGTTTGTTGATGAATTAAATGAAATATTATCAGATGTTCATTACAAACTGTCCGGCAAGCGGGAGCATATGGTGATGAATTATATACCATACTGCACCATGGATCAGCTTGAAGATATCACAAAGGCAAACATAGAAAAAGATATCAGATTAAAGATGACATGTGCCGGACCTCATAAGGATGACTTTTCATTTATCTCAAATGATATAGATCTTAGGAGCTACGGTTCCCAGGGTCAGCAGAGAACTGCAGCCCTGTCACTTAAATTATCTGAGATAGAGATAGTTAAAAAAATTACGAGAGACAAGCCTGTACTTTTACTTGATGATGTACTTTCGGAGCTTGACTCAAACAGACAGAACTTTCTGCTGAACAATATAGGCGATATACAGACTATCATTACATGTACCGGTCTGGAAGATTTTGTAAATAACAGATTTAAGTATGACAAAATCTTTAAGGTAACCGAGGGCAGGGTAAATAAAGAAAACTAAACACTTTTGGAGGATAGAAATGAGTGTTGAAAATACAGGCACTGAGACAGTGACAAATGAATACGGTGCAGACCAGATTCAGATACTTGAAGGTCTTGAAGCAGTCAGAAAGAGACCGGGTATGTATATCGGTACTACATCACTTCGCGGTCTTCATCATCTTGTATATGAGATAGTAGACAACTCTGTTGATGAAGCTCTTGCGGGATACTGCGATACCATCAATGTCAGCATTAATCCCGGCAACTCTATTACCGTAACCGATAACGGAAGAGGTATTCCTGTAGGTATCAATCATAAAGCGGGACTCCCTGCCGTAGAAGTAGTATTTACGGTACTTCATGCCGGCGGTAAGTTTGGCGGCGGAGGATACAAGGTTTCAGGTGGTCTCCACGGTGTAGGTGCATCTGTTGTAAACGCTCTCTCAACATGGCTTGAGGTAGATATTTATCATGAGGGCAAGATTTACAATCAGCGATATGAGCGTGGTAAATCGAGCTATTCCCTTAAGGTAGTAGGTGAATGTGATCCTAAAAAGACAGGTACAAAAGTTACATTCCAGCCGGACCCTGAGATATTTGAAGATACCACATATGATTTTGACACATTAAAGCAGCGCCTCCGTGAGATGGCATTCCTCACAAAGGGTCTTAAGATAGAGCTCACCGATAATCGTGATGATGAGAATATAAAGAAAAAGACATTTCATTACGAAGGTGGCATAAAGGAATTTGTCACATATCTTAACAGAAGTGCCACACCTTTATATGAAGATGTCATGTACTTTGAGGGTAAGAAAAATAATGTTTATGTCGAGGTAGCCGTACAGCACAATGACGGATACAACGAGTCCATGTACGGATTTGTTAATAACATTAATACTCCCGAGGGTGGTACCCATGTTGAAGGTTTCAAGCGTGCCATCACAAAGACCTTTAACGATTATGCAAAGAAAAATAAACTGCTTAAAGACAACGAGCCAAACCTCACAGGTGAGGATATAAGAGAAGGTCTGACAGCAATCATATCAGTAAAAATAGAGGATCCTCAGTTTGAAGGACAGACAAAGCAGAAACTTGGTAACTCTGAGGCAAGAGGTGCAGTTGATGCTGTAGTATCAGAACAGCTCACATATTTCCTTGAGCAGAATCCTACAGTTGCAAAACTTATCTGTGAGAAATCTCTCCTCGCTCAGCGTGCAAGAGAGGCAGCCAGAAAAGCAAGGGATATGACAAGGAGAAAGACTATCCTTGATTCCACATCTCTCCCCGGAAAGCTTGCAGACTGTTCTGATAAAGATCCAAGAAACTGTGAGATATACATAGTAGAGGGAGATTCCGCCGGCGGCTCCGCAAAATCAGCCAGAAGCCGTGCGACCCAGGCCATACTGCCACTCAGAGGTAAGATATTAAACGTAGAAAAAGCAAGAATCGATCATGTCTTTGCAAACGAAGAGATAAAGTCGATGATTACTGCATTCGGTACAGGTATACATGAAGATTTTGATATCAGTAAACTCCGTTATCACAAGATAATCATCATGACCGATGCCGATGTGGACGGTGCGCATATCGCCACACTGATGCTCACATTCCTCTACAGATTTATGCCGGAGCTTATCAAGCAGGGCCATGTATTCCTTGCAAAGCCCCCTCTATATAAAGTAGAGAAGAATAAAAAGATTTATTATGCATACAATGATGATGAACTTAATCAGATTCTCGATGAGATAGGACGAGGCAATAATAATATCCAGCGATACAAAGGACTTGGTGAGATGGATGCCGAGCAGCTTTGGGAGACAACAATGGATCCCGAGCACAGAATCCTCTTAAAAGTTTGCATGGATGATGATGCCGAGTCAGAACTTGACCTGACATTCAGTACCCTTATGGGTGACAAGGTAGAGCCGAGAAGAGAGTTCATCGAGGCTAATGCAAAATTTGCTACTGCAGATATTTAATATTTTCGGGAGATTAATTAATAATGGACGAGAATATATTCGACAAAGAATATGACAAAGTAGAAAACGTCGACCTTAAAAAGAAAATGGAACAGTCCTACATCGATTACGCCATGAGTGTTATCGCATCCCGTGCGCTCCCCGATGTAAGAGACGGTCTTAAGCCTGTTCAGAGACGTATCCTTCACTCTATGTCAGAGCTGAATAATACACCTGACAAGCCTCACCGTAAATGTGCCCGTATCGTCGGTGATACAATGGGTAAATACCATCC
>CADBFE010000048.1 GCA_902793845.1 uncultured Lachnospiraceae bacterium
CGGTACCGATGAAGTAAAGATGCAGGTAAAGAAAGGCGATCTCGTTATCTACTCTAAATATTCAGGAACAGATGTAAAGATAGATAAGGAAGAGTACATTATCGTAAAGCAGTCAGACATACTTGCTATCGTTAAATAATTTAAACATTCATTAATCAGGAGGCAAATAAAATGGCAAAAGAGATTAAGTATGGCGCAGAAGCCAGAGCATCGCTTGAAGCTGGCGTAAACAAGCTTGCAAATACAGTAAGAGTTACCATAGGACCTAAGGGAAGAAACGTTGTTCTTGATAAGTCATACGGCGCACCCCTTATCACAAACGATGGTGTAACAATTGCAAAGGAGATAGAGCTCGAGGATTCATTCGAGAACATGGGCGCACAGCTCGTTAAAGAAGTAGCTACAAAGACAAATGATGTTGCCGGTGACGGTACTACAACAGCTACTGTACTTGCTCAGGCAATGGTTAACGAAGGAATGAAGAACCTGGCAGCAGGCGCTAATCCCATTATATTAAGAAAAGGTATGAAGCTCGCTACTGAGACAGCTGTTGATGCTATCGCAAAGATGAGCGCCAAGGTTAAGGGCAAGGAGCAGATTGCAAGAGTAGCAGCTATCTCCGCAGGTGATGACGAAGTAGGAAACATGGTTGCAGATGCAATGGAGAAAGTTTCCAACGACGGCGTAATCACTATTGAAGAATCAAAGACAATGAAGACAGAACTCGACCTTGTTGAAGGTATGCAGTTCGACAGAGGATATGTATCAGCTTACATGGCTACAGATATGGACAAGATGGAATCCTCCCTGTACTTGAGCAGATCGTTCAGTCAGGTTCAAAACTCCTTATCATCGCTGAGGATGTTGAGGGTGAGGCACTCACAACTCTCATCGTAAACAAACTCCGTGGTACATTCAATGTAGTAGCTGTAAAGGCTCCCGGATACGGCGACAGAAGAAAGGCTATGCTCCAGGATATCGCAATCCTTACAGGCGGTACAGTAATATCTGAGGAAGTAGGCCTTGAGCTTAAGGATACAACACTTCAGGATCTCGGCCGTGCCAAGTCTGTAAAGGTTCAGAAAGAGAACACAGTCATCGTTGACGGTGCAGGCAAGAAGGCTGATATCAAGGCTCGTGTGGCTCAGATCAGAAAGCAGATCGAGGAGACAACATCAGACTTTGATAAAGAGAAACTTCAGGAGAGACTTGCAAAGCTCGCAGGCGGCGTAGCTGTAATCAGAGTCGGCGCTGCTACAGAGACAGAGATGAAGGAAGCAAAGCTCCGTATGGAAGATGCATTAAATGCTACAAGAGCTGCAGTTGAGGAAGGCGTTATCTCAGGTGGCGGATCTGCATACATCCATGCTTCAAAGCAGGTTGCAAAACTTATTGAGACACTTGAAGGTGATGTTAAGACAGGTGCACAGATCGTGCTCAAGGCTCTTGAGGCTCCTCTCTTCCACATCGCTGCAAATGCAGGTCTTGAGGGATCTGTAATCATCAACAAGGTTAGAGAGTCAAAGGTTGGCGTAGGATTTGATGCTCTTAACGAAGAGTATGTAGACATGATTGCAGCCGGAATCCTTGATCCCGCAAAGGTTACAAGATCAGCTCTTCAGAACGCATGCTCAGTTGCAAGCACACTCCTCACAACAGAGTCAGTAGTTGCTACAATCAAGGAAGATACCCCTGCAATGCCTGCAGGCGGAGCTCCCGGAATGGGCTACTAATGTTTTGACAACATGACATACGAAATACTATAATAATATGCGGAAATGGGGTATCCTGTTTCCGCATTTTTTATGGCATTTTGGAGGTATTTACAGTGAAGAAACTTGAAGATTATGTTATGAGTATTCCCGACTTTCCCGAGAAGGGAATTATATTCCGCGATATTACAAGCGTTATCCAGGATCCTGATGGACTTAAGCTTGCCATCGATACAATGCAGGATCTTGTAAAAGACCTTGATTACAATGTGGTATGTGGCGCAGAGTCAAGAGGATTCATTTTCGGAACTCCTATTGCATATAACCAGGGCAAGTCATTTGTCCTCATCAGAAAGAAGGGTAAACTGCCCAGAGAGACTGTTGAGCAGTCATACGATCTTGAGTACGGCAAGGCTACAATCGAGATGCATACTGATGCAGTAAAGCCGGGAGATAAAGTACTCATCGTTGATGACCTCATCGCAACAGGTGGTACTACAGAGGCTATGATTAAGCTTATCGAGAAGCTTGGCGCAACTGTAGTCGGAATAGTAGTACTTATTGAACTTGAAGGCCTTAAGGGCAGAGACAGAGTAAAAGGTTACAGACTCGAATCAGCTATTAAATACGAGGGGAAATAAATGGCTCCAAAAACCGGTAACGCGGGTAAGGTGAAGATTCCTCATACCCAGGTGGTCATCGATGATGGCCACATTGAGAAAATTGAAGAATTCCAGGCTCCCGAAGTACTTTACAAAGAGCTGATAGACAGAGTAAGGAAATATCACCCTTCCGATGATATCTCCTTAATTGAGCATGCCTACGAAGTGGCAAGTGAGCTTCATAAAGAGCAGGTCAGAAAATCGGGTGAACCGTATATCATTCACCCTCTTTGTGTTGCAATTATCCTTGCTGACATGGAAATGGACAAGGAGACCATCGCGGCAGGTATTCTTCACGATGTTGTTGAAGATACTGTCATGTCCCTTGAAGAACTGAATGCCCAGTTCGGAGAAGATGTAGCTATCCTCGTAGACGGTGTTACAAAACTTAAAAATATTCATCTGTCAGGAGAGAACACGGACAAGGCTCCGGACAGACTTGAGATGCAGGCAGAGAACCTTCGTAAGATGTTCCTCGCCATGGCAAAGGATATCAGAGTAATCCTTATAAAGCTTGCGGACAGGCTTCACAATATGCGTACACTCCGTTACCAGAAGCCGGAGAGTCAGCAGAGAATAGCAAGAGAAACCCTTGAGATATATGCTCCTATTGCACAGAGGCTCGGTATCTCAAAAATCAAGGTAGAGCTTGATGACCTCTCGCTTAAATATCTTGAGCCCGATGTATATCAGGACCTCGTTGATAAGATTGAAGTCAGAAAGAGTTTCCGCGAGAGATATATTCAGGACATAGTTGATGAAGTCAGCTTCCATGTAAAGAATGCCGGAATAGAGGCAAAGATTGACGGACGAGTAAAGCATTTCTTCAGTATTTATAAAAAGATGAAGAACCAGAACAAGACCATCGATCAGATTTACGATCTCTTTGCAGTCAGAGTTATTGTAAATACAGTCCGTGACTGTTATGCCGTGCTCGGTGTAATTCACGAGATGTACAAGCCGATACCCGGCAGATTTAAAGATTATATTTCAACACCCAAGCCCAATATGTACCAGTCGCTTCATACGACGCTGATGGGTTCTAACGGTGTTCCCTTTGAGATACAGATAAGAACATATGACATGCACCGTACAGCTGAGTACGGTATCGCTGCCCACTGGAAATATAAAGAGGCATCGGACGGTAAGAAGCTTGAGCTCGGTGAGGAGGAGAAACTCTCGTGGCTTAAGCAGATCCTCGAGTGGCAGCAGGATATGTCTGACAATAACGAGTTCATGAAATATCTGAAGAGTGACCTTAACCTTTACTCTGATGATGTTTACTGCTTCACTCCCACAGGTGATGTAAAGAACCTTCCTGTAGGTTCAACACCTATCGATTTTGCTTACAGCATTCACTCAGCTGTAGGTAACAAGATGATCGGTGCGAGAGTAAACGGAAAGCTCGTTACCATCAACTATGAGATTAAAAACGGTGATTACATAGAGATACTTACTTCCCAGAATTCCAAGGGACCCAGCCGTGACTGGCTTAATGTAGTAAAGAGCCCTCAGGCGAGAAGCAAGATAAACCAGTGGTTCAAGAACGAGTTTAAGGAAGACAATGTAGTCAAGGGACATGAGCTTATAGCAGCTTACTGTAAAGCTAAAAATATCCCGTGGGCAGATATAGCACTGCCGGCTACAGTTAAGCAGGTATATGAAAAGTATGGCTTTAAGGATGAGGATTCTCTCTATGCCGCAGTAGGACATGGAGCCTTAAAGGAAGGCCAGGTAATTAACCGTATCCTTGAGATATACCATCAGACTCATAAAGAGTATGTGACAGACGAGCAGGTACTTGAGGAAATCAAGGAGGCTGCTGAGGCCAAACCTATACTGCCGAAGGCAAAAGCCGGATCCGGCATTATAGTAAAAGGTCTTGGCGGAGTCGCAGTCAGATTTGTTAAGTGCTGTAACCCTCTGCCCGGCGATGAGATAGTCGGATTTGTCACAAGAGGTAAGGGTGTATCAATTCACAGAACAGACTGTGTAAACATAATTACCATGCCTGAGTATGAGAGAGAGCGTCTCATCGAGGCTGAGTGGGCAGTCGGTGCTGAGACCAAGTCGTCTGAAAAATACGATGTTGAAATCGTCGTTGTATGTAACAACAGAAGTGGTCTTATCTCAGATATATCAAAGACACTTGCTGAAAAGGGTGTGGATATTCAGTCCATGAGTACCAAGGTAAGCAAGGCCGGCATTGCTACGATTAATATAGGGTTCCCTGTTTCAAACAGAGATGAGTATAACAACATCGTTGCAAAGCTCAGGCAGATAGATTCAGTAATAGATGTAGACAGATATACAGAAGTAAAGTCATAAAACAGGAGAATAAAAGTGGCTGATTTAAAAATAGGCAAGATTACAATGGGTATGTGTCAGACAAACTGCTATTTCATTTACAGAGAAGGCAGCAGTGATGTGATATTTATCGATCCTGCCGACAGTGGAAAGTATATAGTGGAGAAGTTAAAGGAGAAAGGCTTTGAAATAAAAGCAATTCTCTTAACTCACGGTCATTTCGATCACATCATGGGATGTAATGAGATGAGAGATTTATCGGGTGCAAAAATCTACGCGCCTGCTCCCGAGAAAGTGCTTCTTAACGATGCATATGTAAATGTGTCTGCTCAGTGGGCAAGACCTTATACACTTGATGCAGATGAGTATTTCGAGGACGGCCAGATACTTGATTTCGGATTTGTGAAATGCAAATGCATCATTACTCCAGGTCATACAATCGGTTCAAGCTGCTTTTATTTTGAGGAAGATAAAATTCTCGTATGCGGTGATACGCTTTTCTACGAATCGGTCGGACGTACAGACCTGCCTACAGGCAGCATGAGCAAGCAGGTTCGTTCAATTAAAGAGAAACTGTTTACTCTTCCTGATGATACCAGAGTATATCCCGGTCATGGCATATCCACCGATATAGCTCATGAAAAAGAGAATAACCCGTGTGTGTAAATAAATGATTAAATTAAAAACAGATAAACATGAATACGCATATTTTCTTTATGCTATAACAAAATCATTTTTTAAGGATGCTCCCATAGTTCCACCTGACAAAGCGTCACATAACATGCTCCCTGATGATGAGGGAGAAAACGAGGATCTCATCGAATGTTTCTTTGGCGATGAGAGCCTTTTTAAGCTTACGGTAAAATCAGGGAATATACTTCCTGAAAGTGATGACAGAGAATGGGAGATAGATGCAAACCTTGATGAAGAGGAGCGAAAATATGCAAGACTTGGTTTTGTGTATGATTACCTGTGTGAATATACAGGTATAAAACTTCCATGGGGCAATCTGACAGGTATCAGACCTACAAAACTCTATTTAAACAAACTCATTGAACTTCAGATGAGAAAAGACGGAAAAGATTATCCGTTTGATGAAGATACAATCTCTGTGACAAAAAAATATATGGCAGAGACATTCAGAGTAAGTGAGGAAAAGGGCAGTCTGTCTCTCTCGATTGCATCAAGAGAACAGGGACTGATGAAGAGCCTGCATTCTGATAACGGATACAGCCTGTATATAGGCATACCTTTTTGTCCGTCCACATGTCTGTACTGCTCATTTACTTCATATCCGATTTTTAAGTACAGAAAGATTGTACCCGATTATCTTGAGTGCCTGAAAAAAGAGATGCGTGAAGCGGTGAAGCTGATGGATGGAAAGATTCTTGACACTATTTATATCGGAGGCGGTACACCGACGTCTCTCTCTGCAGAAGAACTTGACGTACTTTTATCTGCAGTGACGGAGATCATGCCTATTGATCATCTGAAAGAGTTTACCGTGGAAGCCGGCAGACCTGACAGCATTACTGCTGATAAGCTTAAAGTGATGAAAAAATATCCGGTGAACCGTATCTCTGTTAATCCTCAGACCATGAACGACAAGACTCTTCAGGCTATAGGCAGAGCTCATACTGTTGCCCAGTATGTTGATGCATTTAAGATGGCGAGGGAAGAAGGTTTCGACAATATTAATACGGACATAATTCTCGGACTTAAGGGAGAGGATGTCTCTGATGTTGAATATACATTGGAGAGATTAAAGGAATTAAATCCCGATTCGCTTACAGTTCATTCTCTAGCGATAAAAAGAGCATCAAGACTTAAACTTGAGATGGATTTAAACGGCACGGATGACTTTAGAAATGAATTTGATTTTGAAAAAGCGATGGGACTGGCATCGAAGGCCGCATCCGATATGGGTATGAATCCGTATTACCTCTACCGTCAGAAGGATATGGGCGGAAACCTGGAAAATACAGGTTTTGCGAGGGATGGCAAATACGGTCTCTACAACATACTCATGATGGAAGAGGTCCAGTCCATATATGCCGTAGGCGCAGGTACTGTCACAAAGAGGGTGTATGGCAACGGACGTATAGAACGCTGCGATGCCGTTAAAGATGTGAAGATGTACATAGACAACATTGAGGATATGATCGACAGAAAGAGAAAACTGTTTGCAGACTGATTTTGAAAAGGAGGGACAGCTGTATGAAGATAGGTATCATCGGAGCAGGTGGAATAGCCGGAGTCATGGCGGGCACCATAGCGAAAATGGACGACGCAGTTAATTATGCTGTGGCATCAAGGACTGCCGAGAAAGCCAAAGCATTTGCTGATAAATACGGATTTGAAAAAGCATACGGAAGCTATGAAGATTTGCTTGCAGATCCTGAAGTACAGTTTGTCTATATAGCACTGCCCCATTCCCATCATCATAAATGGACCATTGAATCACTAAAGGCGGGCAAGCATGTATTATGTGAAAAGGCATTTGCAATAAATGAAAAGCAGACAAGAGAGATGATAGAGATGTCTGAAAAGACAGGACTCCTCCTTGCCGAGGCAATCTGGACAAGATATATGCCTTCAAGATTTATGATACAGGAGATAATAGAGCGCGGAGAGATAGGAAGGCTCCAGACTGTATCAGCAAATCTTGGATATAAAATAGATCATAATGAACGCCTCGTTAAACCTGAGCTCGCCGGGGGAGCACTCCTTGACCTGACAGTGTACCCCCTTAACTTTGCATCAATGGTATGGGGCGATGATATCAGGAGGATATCCGCCTCCTGCGTAAAGACGTCAACCGGAGTGGACGGTCAGGACAATGTGATGATCGAATATCAGGATGACAGGATGGCAAGTCTCTTTTCGACTATATATACCCGGACAAACAGGACCGGACTAATCTGTGGAACTGAAGGGTATATAGAAGTTCAGAATATCAATAATCCTGAGCAAATCAGAGTATATAAATCATCTGAAAAAGGAATGGTACTTGACCGCTGTATCGATGTGCCTGAG
The DNA here is from genome assembly GCA_902793845.1 of uncultured Lachnospiraceae bacterium. Lineage (GTDB taxonomy): Bacteria > Bacillota > Clostridia > Lachnospirales > Lachnospiraceae > NK4A136. Next base: position 7,718 of record CADBFE010000048.1, read on the forward strand.
CAGATAACGGGATACGAATACGAAGTCCGTGCATGCATTAAGGCAATTAATGAAGGCAAAATCGAATGCCCCGAAATGCCTCACAGTGAGACAATCCAGATCATGTGCCAGATGGATGAGATACGCAGGCAGTTTGGGATTGTTTATCCACAGGAAATTTCGCCTGACGGCAAAATCCCGGATTAATATGTCCGGACAAGAACGGACGATTCGAGGGGGAAGTAAAAAAGAACTTTGAAAGTTATGAACTAATACGATACAATTTAATCATAATTCAGTGATGAGTTATGGGCTGGTCGAAAGACCCGGGTCCACCATTTGGCGGGTAAGACACCCGCCACTTTTATTAAGACTGTTATATCTAAACTTGAAGAATTAGAAAACAATTTGAAAAACAGATCTCAAATAGCTTTTGTTCATCGCATAGACAATGTTTTGTTTTCGCATGGTGGAATAACAATAGAATTTGTTCGATGGTTAGGAAAAGATTTGTTGGATGAAGATATAGATGTAGTATTGAAGGAGATTAATAATGCTCCTCAAGATTTTTTATGGAATGATAAATCGCCCTTATGGTTTAGACCACAATATAAAAAAGTAAATGCTTTCAGAAGGAATACATATACTAAGGTTGTTGGTCATACCCCTGTTGAAGAAATATTTGAAAAGGATGGGATTATATCCACAGATACATTTTCAACATACCGTGATGGCAGACAAATTGGAGAATCTGCAATGATTGTAATTGATTCTGAAACCGGAAAATATGAGAAAATCAGCGTTATGGGGAAACTAGGGTATAGGATAGAAACTGTATCTGCAGATGAAATATATCGCAAAATAGTGAAAAAATAGTGAAAATTTTGTGAAAAAAATGAACATAAGAAGAGCAGAAAATAAAGATATATCAAGGCTTACGGAACTTTTGCAGCAGGTTTTGGAACTTCATGCAAAGATTAGGCCTGATGTGTTTATACCGGGGACAACAAAATATACACAGGAAGAACTTGAAGGAATCATAAAAGATGATATGAGCCCCATATATGTGGCTGTAGGTGATGACGATACGGTTTTGGGATATGCGTTCTGTCAGATTAAAGAGCAGCCTTTTTCCAATAATATGGTTCCTTTTAAGTCAATGTTTATAGATGATCTCTGTGTTGATGAGTCGCGTCGAGGACAGCATGTCGGAGAAGCATTGTTTGAATATGTTAAGGACAGAGCGAGAGAACTTGGATGCTATGAAGTGACTCTCAATGTATGGTCGGGCAATGAAGGCGCGGAACATTTCTATGAGAAAATGGGCATGAAAACGAAAGAGAGGCAGATGGAGTATATTCTGTGAGTGGGGAAATAATAGAAAGTCAGAAAATGGAAGAGACTGATAACAAAACACAAAATAATAAAAAGAAAAAATCCAAAGGGAAAATAATTCTGACAGTAGTAATATGTATTCTCCTGTTGCTAATTGCCGGATGGTATGTACTTGTAGTCAGCCTCTATAATGAAAATCTGAATGTCCGTCTTGAAAGTTACGAACCGCTTATGTTTCATGTAGAAGATTTTGAGGGCCTCGAGAGAACGGAATATGATTTCCCTTCCGATAAAGGCCAGATGCTTGCAGGATATATGTACAGCGTGGGAGATGAGCAGAAGGGAATAATCGTCCTTGCTCACGGATTCGGCGCCGGACATAATTCGTACATGGATATCATAAATTATATCGCGCAGAGCGGATATTATGTATTTGCATATGATGTAACGGGAAATGATGCTAGCGAAGGTGATGGTACAAACGGAACGCCTCAGGGTGTTATAGATCTTGATTATGCAATTTCATTTGTAGAGGAAAGCGGCAACTTCCCTGATCTTCCCATAGGACTTATAGGACACAGCTGGGGAGCATACAGTGTCAGCAATGTATTGACTTTCCATCCTGAAGTAAAGGCAGTAATAGAATGCTGCGGATTTAACAGCTCATCTGACATGTTTGAGTCGGGAGGAATTTCACAGGCAGGAAGTCTTATTTATGCCATGACTCCGTGTGTCAGAATATATGAGATGTTTAAGTTCGGTAAGTATGCAACAAACACTGCAATGGACGCTTTTGAAGCCACGGATGCCAATATCATGTGTGTTCACAGTGAAGATGATAACGTGATCTTAATCGGATACGGATATGATAAGTATTATGAAAAGTATAAGGACGATCCGAGATTTACCTTTGTTCATTTTGATAATAAAGGACACAATAGCATCTTCAATGACATCAACGATACATATGTTGATGAGATGAATGCACAGTTTGACGAGTGGTTAGAGACGCTTGATTATGATTACTCCGCAAAAGAAAATAAAACACAGTTTATAAAAGACAAGGCAGACTGGATAAATAATAATCTCGACAGAGAAAGATGGTGCAATCGCCTGGATATCGATCTCATGGATTCTTTTGTCGCCTTCTTTGATGAATATGTTGTCAGGGTAGATTATCAATAGGTTTAAATGTAGAAATATGCCTCCAATATTTGTCATTTATGACATTGAATTATAAAATTATATAGTATAAAATCCTTCTATTGTATATTTTAAAGTATAGGAGGCAATTAAATATGGCAGGTAGTTCAGGTAACGGCGGGACAGGTAAAATAAGTGTCCAGCTTCTTAGGGTATTGATACCCATGATCGCATTCTTTATTATTCTCGTAGCTGCGATTATCGTAATCAATTCAAAAACAATCATCACAGAGCAGGCGACAAACGGTCTGGAGGAAGAATCCCAGGCAAATGCCAATGATATAGCAAAGACAATGTCTGATATCATGGGCTATTACAATGGTGTCGGCGATATGCTGGAGTCTTCAAATTACAGAAATAATGACGATATCAAGGCTGCTATCCAGCCCGGTATGACAGCATACCCCGGAATGGTAAATGATGTATATGTAGCTTTTACAGATAAGGCATTTATTGATGGTGGTGACTGGGTTCCGGCAGATGATTACGATCCTACGATCAGAGGATGGTACCAGACAGGATTTGCGACGGATACGATCGTGATCGGTACTCCCGATATCGATATGGATACAAAAGAGGCTGTTGTAAACGGTGTCCGCAAGGTTGAGTTTACAGATGGCAGAGTGGGAGTACTCTCAACAGATATCTTCCTTAAGAGTATTTCGAGTGAGGTTAGCGAATACAAGCCACTTGGTACAGGTGAGAGTATGCTTTTTGCAGGCTCATCAATCATCGGTGCACCCAATGCCGATTATGTCGGAGCAGATGCAACAGAGTTAAAAGATGATGCTTTTGTACAGGCTATTTATAAGGATGTTGAAGCAGGCAAGACAGGCCAGGTAGATACAATCAAGGGTAATGACGGAGCAGACTATTTCGTATCTTTCGAGCAGATTGATGGTACATCATGGACTCTTGTATCATATGTAAAGAATGCGGATGTGCTTTCCGGACTTAACAGACTGATGGTTATCACAATAGTGCTTGTAATAATCATGCTCCTCGTAAGTACTTTTGTAATACTCTTCCTTGTAAACAACATGATCACAAAGCCTGTTAACAAGCTGACAGATACTATATCAAGTATTGCCGAGGGCGACTTTACCGTTAATATCACAAGAGGCGGCAACAATGAGATCGGCGTCATGAACAACAAGATGTCTGATTATGTTGAGAGAATGAGAAATACTCTCGGCGAGATGAAGCAGGTAGCTCAGAGTCTTTCACACGAGGCAGATGAGAGTATGCTTGCAGCCAACTCAATGAGCCGTCAGGCAGATGATCAGAGCTGCTCAATGGATCAGATCCATGATGCAATGGAAGGCGTTGCAAAATCCGTTACAGAGCTTGCAACAAATGCGACAGATCTTGCACAGGCTGTATGTGACATGACTGAGCAGGGTAATGCGACCAGAGATATAATGAACGAACTCCTCGAGAAGGCCAAGAAAGGTCAGCAGGATATGGATAACGTTCAGGACAATATGGATGCTATTTCCCAGTCGATGACAGAGATGAGCAGAGTAGTCGGAGCAGTTGATGAAGCTGCTCAGAAGATTAACTCTATCATAGAGATGATCAACTCAATATCATCTCAGACAAATCTCCTCTCACTCAATGCTTCAATCGAGGCTGCCAGAGCAGGCGAGGCAGGACGAGGATTTGCGGTTGTTGCAACTGAGATCGGTTCTCTTGCAAATGACAGTGCAAATGCCACAACAGAGATTGCGTCTATCATCAGAGATATCACAGAGCAGATTAAGACTCTTTCAAGATGTTCAGAGTCAAGTATGCGTGACATATCTAACAGTAGCGATGCAGTCAGTGAGACAGGCGGCACATTTGCCAAGATATTTGAGGCACTTGATAATGCAGGACAGACTGTATATGACATGGTAGGCAAGATGGACAAGGTAAACGATATAGCAGCTGCAGTTGCAGCTATCGCTGAAGAGCAGTCTGCAACTACTGAGGAGGTAACAGCTACCGTTGAGACAGCTGCCACAACAGCTCAGAATGTTGCTAACGAGAGTAATGTTGTTGACAACAGTGCATCTACTGTTGCGGATTCGTCTGCAAAGATCGGCGGATTCGTTGACATGTTCACGATATAGTGAATAAATGAAGTAATTACGATATAATACGACTGATAGGGAGCAATCCCTGTCAGTCGTTTTTTTATGAAAGGTAATATAAATGAGTATTTTAAACGTAGAACACTTAACCCACGGATTTGGAGACAGAGCGATATTTGATGATGTGTCGTTCAGACTCTTAAAGGGAGAGCACATAGGACTCATCGGAGCAAACGGTGAGGGTAAATCAACATTTATGAATATCATCACAGGCAAACTTATGCCGGATGAGGGTACGATAGAATGGGCGAAAAATGTAAAGGTCGGATATCTTGACCAGCATGCGGTTCTCACGGCCGGCATGTCAATTAAGGATGCTCTTGCAAGTGCATTTGACCCCCTTTATGAGATGGAAGCCCGGATGAATGAACTCTATGAGAAGATGGTGGATGCAACCGAGGAAGAGATGAATGCATATATGGAAGAGACCGGTACGATACAGGACATTCTGACAAACCGTGATTTCTATATGATTGATGCAAAGGTTGAAGAGGTGGCGAGAGCCCTCGGACTCCTTGACCTTGGTCTTGACCGTGATGTAACGGAACTCTCCGGTGGACAGAGAACCAAGATACTCCTTGGCAAACTACTCCTTGAAAAGCCCGATATCCTCCTCCTGGACGAGCCTACAAATTATCTGGATGCAGAGCATATCTCATGGCTCCAGAAATATCTCCAGGATTATGAAAATGCGTTTATTCTCATATCCCATGATATACCGTTTTTAAACAGTGTTATCAATATTATTTATCACATGGATGGCGCTTATCACAGTCTCGACAGATATGTTGGAGATTATGACAAGTTCAAAGAAGTATATGAGATGAAGAAGTCACAGCGTGAAGCTGCATACAACAAACAGCAGCAGGAAATCGCTGAGCTTAAAGATTTTGTTGCCAGAAACAAAGCAAGAGTGGCTACGAGAAATATGGCCATGTCGAGACAGAAGAAACTCGACAGTATGGATATAATAGAGAAAATCCAGGAAAAGCCAAAGCCTGAGTTTAACTTTAAAGTTGCACGTACACCAAGCAAAGTATTGTTTGAAACAAAGAATCTCGTAATAGGGTATGATGAGCCCTTATCGTCACCTCTTAATGTATCGATGGAGAGAGGTTCACGTATCGTGCTTACCGGTTCTAACGGAATAGGAAAGACGACTCTGCTTAAAAGTATTCTCGGACTGATTAAGCCGCTTAAGGGTGAGGTGGAGCTTGGAGAGAATCTCGCTATAGGTTATTTTGAGCAGGAGATGAGAGGAGATATTGATACCACATGTCTCCAGGAAATCTGGAATGAGTTTCCGAATTTCTCCCAGTATGAGGTACGCTCGGCCCTGGCAAAATGCGGCCTTACCACAAAGCATATTGAGAGCAAGTGCAGAGTACTCTCCGGAGGAGAGCAGGCCAAGGT
>CADBFE010000049.1 GCA_902793845.1 uncultured Lachnospiraceae bacterium
ATATTGCAGATACCCCTGATTTATTTTAAAATATTTAACATAAAAGGAATACTGTAAACCCTGTAAAAACGGGGTTTTGAAATAGAAAATAAGCAGCAGGAAGTAAACAAAAACAATGAAAACAGACAGATTATTATTTTACAGGGAAAGCAGGGATATTAAGATCTTAAAGGACATGGATACCCTTGCTTTACTTGCTTTTGAGGATAAAGACAAGACAAGAGGAACAAAACTCTATTTTGATATTATTTCGGGACTGTACAGATTTGCCGGAGAAAACGGATTTGAAGGAAATCTCTGGCACTGCTATCTGACAGAACTCCTCGTTTATAACGAAAACGAATATACAAAGGTATGTGAAAAGAGAGGAGAAGTAAAAGGTTCCCTTTCTGAAGCGGTACTCGGAGATCTCCGTATTTTTATGGAGTTCTTTGATCTTGATTTTTCGCTTCTCACAAAATATGTCGGCGATGACAGTATTAATGCCGTGACAACTTATGTTTCATCAGGCAAAGGCGCTATTAAATACAATAAGCGGATTACCGCAGAAATAAACAAACTTGCAGTCAATCTCGGAAATGCAAAAACTGTTGAAGAGTTCAAGGCTCTTCTCGATGAATTTTACGGTCACTTCGGTGTAGGAGTATACGGACTCCATAAAGCATTCAGAGTAGAGGAAAAGGATGAAGCCCTTGTCGTAAAGCCGATATTTAATATAGCGATCACATCCCTTGATGATCTTGTGGGATATGAGAGTCAGAAAAAGCAGCTCGTCGACAATACAGAGGCGTTCCTTAAAGGCAGAAAGGCAAACAACTGTCTCCTCTTTGGTGATGCAGGTACAGGCAAGTCGTCAAGTATCAGAGCCATACTTAATACATACTATGACGAAGGCCTCCGTATGATAGAAGTATACAAGCATCAGTACAGGGAACTCAATGCACTCATAGACAATCTTAAGACGAGAAATTATAAATTTATAATTTACATGGACGACCTTTCATTCGAGGAGTTTGAGACTGATTATAAATACCTGAAGGCTGTAATAGAGGGAGGCCTTGAATCAAAGCCTGACAATGTCCTCATATATGCGACGTCAAACCGTCGTCACCTTGTAAAAGAGACTACTCTCGACAGAGACGGAGAGGATATGCATAAGAATGAGACCGTTCAGGAGAAGCTTTCTCTCTTTGCCAGATTTGGTGTATCAATATATTTTGGCGCTCCTGCCAAAAAGGAATATGACGAAATCGTTCTTGCACTTGCCCACAGATACAATATTCCGCTTGATGACAATGAGATACTTGCGGGAGCAAATAAGTGGGAACTCAATCACAGCGGCAGGTCGGGTCGTGTGGCAAGGCAGTATATCAATGATTTAAGACACAGATTTGAAATATAAATATCAGGGGGTTACAAAATGTCAGTAAAAACATTTGCTGCAATTGATGTGGGATCGTTTGAGATGGCAATGAAGATATATGAACTGTCAGAGAAAAACGGTCTTAAGGAAATCGATTATGTGAGACACAGACTGTCACTGGGAAATGACTCATATAATACAGGCAAGATCAGCTTTTCAAAGATTGATGAGCTCTGCAATGTATTGCTGGGCTTTAAAAATATCATGAAAAGCTATAAAGTAAATGATTATAAAGCGTACGGTACATCGGCTCTGCGTGAGACGGCCAATGCTATGATCATACAGGATCAGATAAAAAACCGTACGGGTATTAAAGTAGAGATACTCAGCAATTCCGAACAGCGTTTCCTTGACTATAAATCAGTCGCTTCCAAAGGAAAAGAATTCAATGACATAATAAAAAATGACACAGCCATAGTTGATATCGGCGGTGGCAATATACAGATATCTCTCTTTGAGAATGATACACTGGTGTTTACCCAGAGTTTAAAACTCGGTGTCATGAGACTCCTGGGTATCCTTGAAAACATGAGAGTCAGTCGTCAGAGGTACGGCGAGATACTTGAGGAGATCATCGACAGTCAGCTTGATACATTCAGAAAGATCTATATGAAGGACAAGGATGTAGTCAATCTGATAGTCGTTGATGATTATGTATCTCCTGTGCTTAAAAGGGGCGTAGCCGGTGTATCCAAAAACGGATATGCAAAGACTGCTGACTTTTCGGGCTTTGTGAGGACGCTGCCTTCAAAAGGCAGAGAACAACTGGCGGAGGAGCTGGAGCTGTCTGATGCCGGTGCAGACCTCATGGTGGTATCGGCAAATTTAATAGACAGAGTCACCCTGATGTGCAGGGCAGAGAATATCTGGGCGCCCGGAGTCACCATATCAGATGGTATCGCATACGAATATGCGGAGAAAAAAGGCGTGCGTATTACTGATCATGATTTTGAGAAGGATATCCTGGCTACTGCATTTAATATCAGTAAAAGGTATATGGGCAGCAGGAAGAGGGCCGAGACATTAAGTGAGATAGCTCTCCAGATTTTTGATGCCATGAAAAAAGTCCACGGTATGGGAAAGAGAGAGCGATTCCTGCTCCAACTCTCAACCATACTCCATGATTGCGGTAAATATATCAATATGACTAATGTAGGCGAGTGCTCATACAATATTATCATGAATACCGAGATGATAGGCCTCTCTCATATGGAGCGTCAGATAGTAGCCTATGTCGTAATGTTTAACCATGACAATGTGGAATATTACGATGAACTGGCTGCAAAATCCGATGTGGACAGGGAGTCATATTTAAAGATAGCAAGGCTGACGGCGATACTGCGTATCTCGGGAGGCCTTGACAAGAGCCATAAGCAGAAGATGCGTAAGATGAAAGCGCAGCTAAAGGATGACAGGCTGATCATATCCTCTGACGGCCAGCAGGATATACTGTTTGAAAAAGAAGCTTTCGGGAAAAAGGCAGCATTCTTTAGTGAAGTCTATAATATCGAGCCTGTAATTGTACAGAAGAGATAACGGGGGTACATATATGGATTATAAAAATACAAAATATTATTTCAACAGGGAACTCTCTTGGCTTAAGTTCAACGAGCGTGTGCTTTCGGAGAGTTTTGATAATGACAATCCGTTTTTTGAGAGACTAAAGTTTCTGGCTATCACATCATCAAACCTTGATGAGTTTTTCATGGTGCGTATCGCATCATTAAAGGATATGGTGCATGCTGCTTACGACAAGACCGATATAGCGGGCATGACTCCGTCCAAGCAGCTCTCAAAACTTTATAAATGTGTACATGAATTTGTCGGAAAGCAATATGACACATACAATGATATGTTAAAACCCGGCCTTGCAAAAAAAGGCATTCATATCATTGAGGATTACAATGAATTAAATGAGAGACAGAGAGAACTGGCAGAAGAGTTTTTTGTGAAAAATATCTATCCTGTCGTAACTCCCATGGCAGTTGATTCTTCGAGACCTTTTCCTCTTATAAAAAACAAATCCCTTAATATCGGAGCTTTGTTATCCAAGAAAGGAGGGAGCGGCGAGAAGGACTTTGCTACTGTCCAGGTGCCGTCGGTTTTGCCAAGGCTGGTGCTCTTAAATGAGAATCCTGAAGACAACGACAAGACATATATACTTCTTGAAAAAATTATTGAAAACAATCTTGATAAGCTGTTTTTAAATTATGATGTCATCTGCTCTGCACCTTACCGCATCATGCGTAATGCAGACCTGACCATTGAGGAGGAGGAAGCGGAAGATCTGTTAAAAGAGATCGAAAAGCAGATCAAAAAGCGCCAGTGGGGAGAAGCCATCAGACTTGAGGTTCAGGAAAATATTGATAAGAAGCTTGAGAAGTGGCTGATGGATGAGCTGAATGTAAGCGACGATGATACATATTATATACACGGTCCAATTGACCTCACATTCCTCATGAAAGTATACGGTTTTGAGGGGTATTCGGATCTGAAGAAAAAGCCTTACAAGCCTGCGAGCGTACCGGAGCTGCCTGAGGGCTGCAATATATTCGATAAGATCAGGAAAGGCGACATACTCCTGCATCATCCGTACCAGAGCTTTACGCCTGTTGTCAGGTTTATAGAGCAGGCAGCAGAGAATCCGGATGTACTGGCCATCAAGCAGACTCTGTACCGTGTCAGTGGTAACTCTCCGATCATAAAGGCACTGATGACGGCAGCTGAAAACGGCAAGCAGGTATCGGTGCTCGTGGAGTTAAAGGCCCGTTTTGATGAGGAAAACAATATCGTGTGGGCCAAGATGCTCGAGAAAGCCGGATGTCATGTAATCTACGGTCTTGTAGGCCTTAAAACCCACTCAAAGATAACTCTCATAGTTCGTCGTGAGGAAGACGGCATCAGGCGGTATGTACACCTTGGTACAGGTAACTATAACGACTCAACCGCAAAGCTTTATACAGACCTTGGACTCTTAACTGCTTCCGAGGCGATAGGAGAGGATGCTACGGCTGTATTTAACATGCTCTCGGGCTATTCAGAGCCTGCCATGTGGAACAAACTGGCTATAGCTCCCCTGTGGCTTAAAAAGCGGCTCCTGGCCCTGATCAGGAGGGAGACTGACAATGCAAGGATGGGCAGACCGTCGGGTATCACAGCCAAGATGAATTCACTATGCGATCCGGATGTGATCGCTGCCCTGTATGAGGCGTCTTCGGCGGGAGTAAAGATCCGTCTCCTGATAAGAGGTATATGCTGTCTCCGTCCCGGTATAAAGGATGTAAGCGAAAATATACATGTCCGTTCAATAGTAGGAGATTATCTGGAGCACTCGAGGATATTCCTGTTTGAAAACGATCTTGACCCTGAACTCTTTATGGCCAGTGCAGACTGGATGCCGAGAAACCTCGAGAGAAGAGTGGAGATAATGTTCCCCATCGAAGATAAAAAATTAAAAGACAGGATATCGGATATACTGGAACTTCAGTTTAAGGATAATGTAAAAGCCCACATCATGCAGGAAGACGGCTCGTACATAAAAGAAAACGTGGCAAAAGAGGACAGGATAAATTCCCAGGATATACTCTGCCGTATCGAATCGGAAAAGGTAAAGAGTCAGAGCGGCGGTCCCGGAAAACGAACTTTCATCCCTCTGTCCCATGAATAAATCAGGAGATTGTAAAAATGGAATTCATACTTGCTTCCGGTTCACCGAGGAGAAAAGAGATACTGGAGCGTAACGGAATAAAATTCAGGATCATTAAAGCCGAAAATGACGGGGAGTCTGATAAAAAAGATACTGCCGGATATGTCATGGAACTTTCGGAAAACAAAGCCCGGGAAGTATATGAAAAGCTGCCGGATGATTTTGAGGGAGTGGTTCTCGGAGCCGATACTGTGGTGGCAAAGGACGGAAAAATCCTGGGCAAGCCTGCAGACAGAGATGAAAGCATAGCCATGATAAAGGCGATAGCAGGGGATAAACACAGTGTGCTGACCGGAATAACCCTGATATATAAAAAGGCCGGTAAAATGACGGTTAAAAGAGGATATGAGGAGACATTTGTATATGTGAAATCCATGACAGGCGAGGAGATAAGCGGATACGCCGATACGGGCGAGGGCATGGATAAAGCCGGTTCATACGCCATCCAGGGAATATTCGGAAAATATATCGATCATTATGACGGGGACTATGACAATGTGGTTGGTCTGCCGTATAATAAACTTAAAGAGACACTTGATGAGTTAAGCATCAGTATAAATGATTTTAAATAAACGGAGGATAATAAAATGACATACGACGAAAAAGTACTTAAATGTTTTCTCGATAACCAGACAAAACTTTTCCCAAAGCCTGTGGCAGAGACCATGGAAGAGGCCGATGATTTTCTCGGCGAATGCCTGGCCGTAGTATGCGACAACATAAATGATGTCTGGGAATTCTTTCTTGAGGAAGGACTTGACACAGACGAGTATGATAAAAAGACAATAGCAGAGGCTGATGAAGTCTTTGAAGTAGGAGACGGCAGATACCTCATCGTAGAAGCTTAATAATTCTTATCAGGCAAAAAATAACCCCTGTGGCACATTGCGGTCAGCTCAGTGCCACAGGGGTTATTTTTGCCTTTCAGGTAATAATTATAAGTCTATCTCCGATATAGCATTCATGTATGTTTCGATTGTGCTTTCAAATCTGTCATCATACATACAGTCATAGATTATCGAATTTAACGAGAATGAGGTATCGATATACCATTTTCCGCTGTACTTGTATACAATCCATATACTCTTGCCGTCTGAGATTTCTTCCTTACCGGCTTTTACATCGTACTTAATCTGTACTGCATAAGCTTTGCTTACTTTGTCAGCATCAAAGCCCTCGTATTCATCTTCCATATGCTCTGCGAAATCATCGGTATCTTCGTACCATGTATCTTCCTTGAGGTCATCAAGCTTATCGAGATTCTCGGTATTTTTGATTTCATATTTGATCTTAAGAGATCCCTGCTCCTTTTTAAGAGCTTTCAGGACATCTGAATATACATTGCCATAGGCTTTTACAAGATCTTTTCTTGACATGTCTACGCCCATCTCATCGATATAGGAATCAACAACTTTTGAAGGGATTGAGAGTGAGAGCATGGTTCCCATATTTCCCTTCTGCACAGCATTTATGTATCTCTTTATAGCGCCCTTGTATCCACCGTTTGCTATACCGCTTATCAGCAGGATGAGGAGAAGCAGTACTACGGCAGCACCTGCTACAGTGAGTTTTCCTACCATTGAAGCGCTTGTCTGCTTCTTTGCTTTCTCCAGTACGGAATTGGTGAAGTTTTCATCAACTGTCTCTTTTTCACTTGAAGAAGGATTTGTCAGATTCTCTCCGCAGTTGTTGCAGAATAATGCATCATCTACCAGGGAGACACCGCATTTTGGACACTTTTTCATATCAAAATCTCCTTTGAAATTATCTGCCGGAAAATATTGCCGACAGTTATGATTTTAGTTTATAGACCATATCATGTCAACATCATTAGGGGTGTCTTGAGACATAAAAAGAAGCCCGAAAAATCGGGCTCCTTTTTGTATATTTTTCTGATTAATCTACGTAGTAGTAAAGCCAGCTGAGAGTTGAGAGCTCATCTTCATAATCATCCTCTACGAGATCCTTTGTATCTGAGAGCATATCCTCGAATTTATCGGCAAGGTCATCATCATAAACGATCTCATCGATGATGTCATAAGCTTCAGGAAGGTTACCGATTACATAGTACTTGCCTGAGTACTTGTAGATGAGGCAGAGTCCGTCATCCTTTAAGATCTTCTCGCCATCAGCTTCAAGTGTGTACTTAACTTCTGCGATGTAAGCTTCCTTAACCTTGTCAGCATCAACGCCGTAGTCATCCATGTAATCATCAAGGAGATCCTGTACATCGTCAAGATCAGAGATGCCCATGCTCTTTGCATCTTTCTTTAAGTCGTCAAGCTTCTTAACGTTCTCAATCTTCTTGATCTCATAATCAAGCTTTACTTTTCCCTCTTTCTTGAGACCTGACCACATAGCCTTGTAGAATGCGTCATAAGCCTTTACATAATCCTTGTAGTCAACATCGTACATATCGTCGACATAATCCTCAAGGCCGGCCTTGGGAACCTGAACTCCGATGAGCTTGTCTGTGTCACCCTTCTCAAGAGCGGCAAAGTAGCTCTTGATTGCTCCCTTTGCTCCGCCGCCACCGCCGAGGAGGCAGAGGATTATCACGATTGCCACAAGTGCTACGATAGCAACGGCAATAATACCAATGTTTGAATTTTTCTGAGTCTGTGCTGCATTCTCGAGGACAGAGTTTCCTGCAGGTGCAGCATTTGATGTGCTTGAAGCATCAGATGAAGCAGTTTCTTCAGTCTGTGCGGGAGCTGAGTCAACCTTTGTTCCGCATTCGTTGCAGAATACTACGTCGTCCTCAAGCTGTGCCTTACAATTAGGACAAGTTTTCATTTTTTTTCTCCTTTAACCCTTTCATTTTTTCAATATATTAAATATATCGAATAACAAAATCTACAACAAACATTTTACAATCTATGCTCAATTATGTCAACTAATATACCGGCCAGTCCGTCGTGGTCATTATCGAAAGGCGTGATTATATCTGCTCTTTCTTTAAGCATCGGATTGCCGTTTATCATGGCTATACCGTGACCGGCCGCTTCTATCATGGATAGGTCATTCTGCTCATCACCTGCTGCGTATGAATCGTTTATGTCTGTGCCCGTAAGAGCGCAAAAGTCCTTTACGGCAGCCCCTTTTCCTGATGAGGATGGGAATACCTCCAGGAGATATCTGTTTGATTTTACGCATGTGATATCCGGGAGCTTTGACATGATAAGGTCTGCAAATCCGTCAAGGTCATGTTCAAGGTCCGGGTCAATGCACAGAAACTTTGGAGGTCTTTTGGTCACACCCTCCGGAAAATCCGGCAGTACATTTATCGGCAGATGGATCGTGACTGTATAAAAGTCGGTCTCTTTACCTTTTCGCGGTGACAGTATATGAGAGTCATCATATGTATGACAGTATATTCCGTTTTCTTTTGCAAGCATCCCGATTGTTTTTACCTCATCAAGAGGGATTGTTTTTTCGAGGATGATTTTGTCTGTGACGGTATCGTATATCTGACCGCCGTTAAAAGCTATGCCAAAAATATTTTTGCCAATCAGACCGTTGCCGGCCATGACCTCTTTTACGGAAGGGAGAGGTCTGCCGGATGATATAGCCAGGAGATTGCCGTCTGCAAGCCATCTGTCCAGAGCTTCCCTTGTTTTTGGCGAGATTTTTTTATCGGTTGTGAGCAGCGTACCGTCAAGGTCGCTGAAAAATATCTTATTCATTTTCTGTCTGTTTCTTTTTTAATCTTAAAATATCAAGTACGTCTTCCGGTACAAACAGTTTGCCGTAGCCTGTGCCCATCTCAAGACCTGGCTTGACTACGCCGTGGTAATCGCTGCCACCGCTTATGGCCAGATCGTATTCTTTTGCCAGGGCTTTTATTTCCCTCTCATCAGACGGGGCGTAAGTGCTGTAGATTGCCTCTATGCCTATGAGGCCGGCTTCTTTTAGCATGGATACGAGCTCGGATAACTGCTTCTTTGTCAGGTGATAGAGGACGGGGTGAGCGAGTACAGGTATGCCACCGGATAAGAGGATTACCTTTACGGCTTCCCTCGGGTCTATTTTTTCTCTCGGGACATAGTATCTCGCATGATCGCCGATATAACGGTCAAAAGCTTCACGTATGCTTTTGACGTAACCGTGAGCAAATAAAAATTTTGCGTAGTGGGATCTTGTGATGACGGCACCGGGATCAGTTGCCTTAAGAGTTTCATATGATATGTCAATGCCTGCCTCATTTCGCAGCTTATCGCACATCTTCTGATTGCGCAGATCTCTTGATGCCCTGAAATCGGTGAGCCATTTTTGCAGGCTTTCGTTTTTATAATCGATATCGAGACCTACGATATGGACATCCTTGCCGTTATACCCCGTAGAAAGTTCGATGCCGGGGATAACCTCGACATCTTTATCTTTCGCATATTCCATTGCTTCGGGGAGACCGTCTGTGCAGTCGTGATCTGTGAGTGCAAAAGCACGCAGGTTTAATGACAGTGCTTTGTCAACCAGCTCGCTCGGAGTGAGGGAGCCGTCTGATTTTAATGAGTGAACATGTAAATCTACAGCCCTCATCAGTCTTCAAAACTTTCTTCTTCTGTTTCAGCCTGGTATGCAACCGTACGCTTTCTGGCCATCTCATCGTTTTCAAGATACTCATCGTATGTGGTAATCTTGTCGATGATGGTTCCGTCAGGCAGAAACTCGATGATCCTGTTGGCTGATGTCTGTACAAACTGATGGTCGTGGCATGAGAAGAGTACGACACCGGGGAATTTTATCACGCCTGTATTGAGAGCGGTGATTGATTCCATATCCAGATGGTTTGTAGGCTCATCCATTACGAGGCAGTTAGCACCGCTTATCATCATTTTTGATAAGAGACATCTGACCTTCTCACCACCGGAGAGTACCTTTACTTTCTTGACACCGTCTTCACCGGGGAAGAGCATACGGCCGAGGAAACCTCGTACATATGTGACATCCTTGACGGGAGAGTAGCCCATGAGCCACTCGGTGATCGTATAGTCGTTGTCAAATTCCTTTGTATTATCCTTGGGGAAATATGCCTGTGAGGTGGTTACACCCCATTTAAAGGTACCTTCATCGGCTTCTTCCTCGCCCATGAGTATCTTAAAGAGCATAGTCTTGGCCTGCTCGTTGCCTCCGACAAAAGCCACCTTGTCCTCACGGCTGAGTGTAAATGATACATTGTTGATAATCTTTACACCGTCAACGGTCTTTGAGAGATTCTCGACAAACAGTACCTCGTTGCCGATCTCCCTGTCAGGTCTAAAATCGATATATGGATACTTACGGCTTGAAGGTTTCATTGTATCAAGCTCGATCTTTTCAAGAGCACGTTTTCTTGAAGTAGCCTGTTTAGACTTGGAAGCATTGGCAGAGAAGCGCTGGATGAATTCCTGGAGCTCCTTGATCTTTTCTTCCTTCTTTTTGTTGGCTTCCTTCATTTGTCTGATCATGAGCTGGCTGGACTCATACCAGAAGTCATAGTTGCCGGCATAGAGCTGTATCTTGCCGTAATCGATATCTGCCGTATGTGTGCAGACTTTATTGAGGAAGTATCTGTCATGGGATACGACGATAACTGTATTTTCAAATCCGATGAGGAACTCCTCAAGCCAGTTGATGGCATCGAGATCCAGGTGGTTTGTGGGCTCGTCGAGGAGCAGGATGTCGGGATTACCAAAGAGTGCTTTTGCGAGGAGCACCTTTACCTTTTCATTACCGTTTAAGTCTTTCATGATAGAGTAATGGAGGTCCGTGTCGATACCGAGACCGTTTAAGAGCATGGCTGCATTACTCTCTGCTTCCCATCCGTCCATCTCGGCAAACTCTCCCTCGAGTTCAGATGCCCTGATACCGTCCTCGTCAGAGAAATCTTCCTTGGCATAGATGGCTTCCTTTTCCTTCATGACATCATAGAGTCTCTTGTTGCCCATGATGACTGTATCAAGTACGCTGTATTCATCATATTTAAAGTGATCCTGCTCAAGTACTGAGAGACGCTGGCCGGGGGTGATGCTTATCTCACCTTTCTGAGTGTCGAGGGCACCTGAGAGAATCTTGAGGAAAGTAGACTTGCCGGCGCCGTTTGCACCGATGAGACCATAGCAGTTTCCCTCTGTGAATTTGATGTTTACATCTTCAAACAGAGCTTTTTTTCCTACTCTGTATGTTACGTTAATAGCGGCAATCATTTATATAAAACCTCCAAATTAAATCACAACCCTGTTCTTGCCGGCCTTTTTACCGGAGTAGAGCTTGTCGTCAGCCTGCTGGATGAGATGCTCGATCTTAAATCCCGGGATTGACTCGGACAGACCAAAGGTCATGGTTACATGTATTACCTGATCCTCAAAAGTGATATTGGCCTCTTCAATGCTCTTTCTGATACGCTCAGCTGCCATAGAGGCCGTCTCCATCGGATCATTAATTAATATAAGGATTTCCTCACCACCCCAGCGGCATACCACATCATTGTTTCTCACATTTGATGTGATCAGTGAAGCTACGGTTGTGAGTACCAGGTCACCTGCATCGTGACCGTATGTATCATTTACTTTTTTGAAATCATCGATATCACCGAGGATGAGAGAGAATCTCTTGCCACGGAGCTTGAGATTATCAAGGCTCTCAGCCAGGAATTTATTCATACTGCGTCTGTTGTAAAGCTTTGTGAGGGGATCTTTGTGAGCAAGCTCGTCAAGCTGTTCATTCTGGGATGCCAGTCTGTGGTTTGACAGTTTGATCTCCCATACGAGCATGAATGAAAATACTATAATAGAAGAAAATACGAAAATACTGTTGCATATATAAAATGTATCAATCCAGTTTTTGGGCAGTGTATATACAGGCTCCATAAACATCATTGCCACATAGTTAAACAGGAAACAGATACATACCATGATCGAGAATACAAAAGGTATGAACTCTTTTTTCTGGAATGAATCAATGACAAAAGTCAGGTAGAAAAAAGCTGTGATAAGTATAAAGTCATAAAGAGAAAATCCCGTATTCGTACCTGTTAAAAATGTAGCCAGGAACGAATAGATGATGATGTGACCGGTGATGGCCAGCATGGAAGAGGGGTACTTTCCTTTTGTTACAAGGCTCTGAACCAGTATCGAATAATAGAAGATCGACACTATGGAGAATATCATCAGAACGTAGAGCGAAGTCATATAAAAAGCAATGGCAGTGAGCACATTGAGTAAAGCGAGCACAATAGAGATAGTGTGCAGCTTTAGCTCAAGCGTAAAGAAACTGTTGCCGTTCTTGATGCTGTCTATATAATGTTTAACGTTGTCGAAAACAGTATTTTGAGCAATGCTCTGCTTTTTCTTATTATTTGTAGTCATTAATAATCCCTATCAACCCTGCTCTGTACTATATCCCCAAGCGGTAACAATACCACACAATACTACTCAATATGATACCATTATTGAATTGTTATGTAAACAAAATATTGTATTACGCCATATAACATTATACATGAATAAGGGGTTAAAACAATTTCATCGATAATAAAAAACAAGAGAAATAAAGAGGAAATAAGAGAAAAAGCAGAAAATACACCGAAATACACAAAAATAAGCATTTGAAAAAAGATACATCAGTGATTATCATACACTTTAGTTAGTTAGCACTCAAAGATATCGAGTGCTAACAAAGAAAAGAAACAGGACATATAATGTCGAAACCATAAGGAGGTATTCACAATGAAACTTGAACCGTTAGGAGAGAGAGTTGTATTAAAGCAGCTTAAGGCTGAGGAGACAACAAAATCGGGAATCGTACTTCCCGGACAGAGCCAGGAAAAGCCCCAGCAGGCAGAGGTTGTGGCTGTAGGCCCCGGTACCGATGAAGTAAAGATGCAGGTAAAGAAAGGCGATCTCGTTATCTACTCTAAATATTCAGGAACAGATGTAAAGATAGATAAGGAAGAGTACAT
>CADBFE010000050.1 GCA_902793845.1 uncultured Lachnospiraceae bacterium
CGTGATGCGTATGACGGTCTCGAAGTAGTGATCGTTGGTGTGGACGACCTGACTATCAGGGGTGATTACGAAACAGAGCTTCAGGTAGAGCCCAGATATGCATGTGTACTTAATTTTGAAAATTGCGAGGACATATCTTTAGAGGGCATGACAGTAGGCCATACAACAGGTGAAGGATACTGCTCAGGTGCAGTCCTTTACTTTAGCGACTGTGACGGAGTAAATATATCCGGTATGGATCTGTACGGATGCGGTACTTACGGTATTTACGCAAACTACTCATACAATATCACAGTTGATTCCACAATAATCAGGGACTGCAGCTACGGAACAGTTAATATCATGGACTCATCTGCGGAATTTAATGACTGTCCCATGTATGGATGTGAGTGTTTCAATCTTTTTGATATCTATGACTCCACAGTGACATTTAATAACTGTGATTTCCATGACAACTGGGCCAGTGAGTACGGTGCCGATTTTATTTATGACACAGAAGCTAACAGTGTGATATTTAATAACTGCTCATTTGGCGGATTTGAGACTTCTGTATTAAATGCGCAGACCTTTAATTACGGTTCGTTTACATTTAACGACTGTACATACGATGATTCAATTACAGACGATCCGACTGATGTCACATACCTGGACGTAGACAATCTTGAGGATTTTTTGGACAGCATATATCCTTATACATATGTGACACTGGCAAGCGGTACATATGTCCTCTCGGATTATCTTAACAGTATCGATGTGGATGAGTTTAATGATACTCACGATTATGTAAATATAGAGGAAGTATTTGACGGATACGAAGTCCTAATCAGTGATGTGCCAGGACTCACCATATCAGGCGGTACGGATGATCCTCTTGATACAGAGATCCAGACAGATCCCAGATATGCGGATGTACTCGCATTTATAAACTGCAGTGATGTGTCTGTTTACAACATGACACTCGGACATACAGACCTTGGTCAGTGCTGCGGAGATGTTCTCTCATTTAACACATGCAGCAACGTGGAATTGTCAAACCTTGATCTCTACGGATGCGGAGTATACGGAGTATACATGGAGAACGTCGACTGGTTTAATGCATATGACTGCCACATCCATGACTGTGAGTATGGCCCCATATGTACATATGACCAGCAGTCATACTGCTATTTCAACAACTGTGTATTTGACAATTCAAACGCCGGCTTTACCATGCAGGCTGATATATTTATGAATGTGTTTGATGAGTGTACATTCGGAGAGTATGAATCCCAGTCAATTCTCTACAATTTCCAGGCCGAGTGTAATGACTGTGTATTTACGGAGTTTAAAGATCCTGAGATAGATTACTACGGCGAATACTTTGATATTAATGGCTTTACCGAAGCATACGTAGGCGATTTTGATTATGTTTGTGAGTGGTTCGGATTCATGAAAAACACAGACGGAGAAATATCATATCTGCCCATAGTTGATAATGAGACATTTGAAAACGAATGTTTCGGTGTGATCATTTATAATGACGGAACAGGCGTTATCAGGGATATCGAGGGCGTTGAATACGATTATTTCGAATATGAAGAAAATGAAAACGGCAACTTCCTCATGATAACAAGCGATACGGAAGGAATATTTGATGACGAAGATGCATACATCTATTTCTATGAAGAAACAGACAATGATTACTTCAGAGTGATGTATCTTGAATACGGAAATAATGTATATAATGCATATTCATACGCATATTAATAATATATGTGATATATTTCGGTAAAATGCCACATGATGTGGCATTTTCATTCCGATGATGATACAATATCATGTGGTCGTGTCAAAAGACACCCTATTTTTCCAAGGAGATAATACAAAATGGACAACAAGGAGCTTCAGAAAATCGCCAATGAAGTGAGAAAGGATATCATTGTATCCGTTCATTCGGCAAAGGCAGGACATCCGGGAGGATCACTCTCGGCAGCAGATATTTTTACATTTCTTTATTTTGAAGAGATGAATGTGGATCCCAAGAATCCCCAGGATCCCGACAGAGACAGATTTGTACTCTCAAAAGGTCATACTGCACCCGGTCTTTACGGAGCCCTTGCAGAGAAAGGTTTCTTCCCCAAGGAGGATCTGGTCACACTGAGGCACCTGGGATCGCACCTCCAGGGACACCCTTCCATGAAAAAGACACCCGGTATAGACATGTCTACAGGTTCGCTTGGTCAGGGTATATCGGCAGCTGTAGGTATGGCACTTGCAGCCAAGCTTGACGGCAAGTCATACAGGACATATACACTGCTCGGAGACGGAGAAATCCAGGAAGGTCAGGTATGGGAGGCTGCCATGTTTGCGGGAGCCAAGAAGCTTGATAATCTTGTAGTCATCGTTGACAACAATGATCTTCAGATTGACGGACGTGTAGGTGATGTAAACTCACCTTATCCTATCGATAAGAAGTTTGAGGCATTTAATTTTAATGTCATTAATATAGACGCTCACAACTTTGACGAGATGAGAGCAGCCTTTAACAAGGCAAAAGAGACCAAGGGTGTGCCTACTGCCATCATTGCAAAGTCTGTAAAGGGCAAGGGTGTATCCTTCATGGAGGACAACGGTTCATGGCATGGTGTGGCACCTAATGATGAGCAGTACGAGGCAGCCATGAAAGATCTTGAGAAAATCAGTGAAGCACTTAACGCATAATACGGAGGAAGACAGAAAATGAGTGAAGTAAAAAAGATAGCGACAAGAGAAAGCTACGGTCAGACTCTCGTAGAGCTTGGTGCTGAAAACAAAGATATAGTCGTACTCGATGCAGACCTTGCGGGCGCTACAAAGACGGCAATGTTTAAAAAGGCATATCCCGACAGATTCTTTGACTGCGGTATAGCAGAAGGAAATATGATGAGTATAGCAGGCGGCCTCGCTGCGTGCGGCAAGATCCCGTTTGCCAGCTCTTTTGCAATGTTTGCAACAGGCAGGGCTTTTGAGCAGGTGAGAAATACCATCGGTTATCCCCACCTTAATGTGAAAATCTGTGCCAGCCATGCAGGTATCACTGTGGGCGAGGACGGAGCATCACATCAGTGCCTTGAGGACCTGGCTCTTATGCGTACCATTCCCGGTATGGTAGTCATGAATCCCGCAGATGATGTGGAGGCAAGGGCAGCAGTCAGGGCAGCAGCAGCATATGACGGACCTGTATATATCAGACTCGGACGTTCCGCAGTACCCGTGATCAATGATCCCGCAACATATAAATTCGAGTGGGGCAAGGGTATCCAGATTAAAGAAGGTTCAGACATAACGATCATTGCGACAGGTCTCATGGTAGACAGTGCCATCAAGGCAGCTGAGAAGCTTGAGGCAGACGGTGTTAAGGCTGACGTCATCGATATGCATACCATAAAGCCGATTGATGAAGATATCATATTAAAGAGCGCAAAAAAGACAGGAAAGGTATTTACCGTAGAAGAGCATTCCGTAATCGGCGGACTCGGTTCGGCAGTATGCGAAGTACTCTCTGAAAAGTATCCCTGCAAGGTTAAGCGTATCGGTATCTATGATGTATTTGGCGAGTCCGGTTCGGCAGCAGACCTTTTAAAGGCATACAGGCTTGACGGAGACGGTGTATACGAGCAGATTAAAGCAGAACTATAATACGTGACATTTATTATTTTGTCACAAGGGAGGATTTGATGGAGAGATATACAGAACCCATGGATTTTAAGGGATTTTTTAAGAAAAAAGGTTCGGTAATATGGAAGGTTATAATAGTTATAGCCATTTTACTTATCGGACTTGATTCAATATATACGGTAGAGGAGACTGAGTCGGCTGTTATCACTACTTTTGGTAAAGCGGAGCTCATGAGTGAAAAAGGACTTCACTTTAAGATTCCGTTTATTCAGAAGGTAGTCAAGGTTGATACTACCGTAAAGGGTCTCATGATCGGATACAGCGAGGACAGCTCAGGCAATGCATACAGTGTTGAGCATGAGTCAATAATGATCACTTCCGATTACAACTTTATTGATTGTGATTTCTATATTTCATATCAGGTAACTGACCCTATTAAATATCTGTATCATTCAAGTGAGCCTGACTTTATAGTCAAGAATATTGCCCTATCGGCAATCAGGTCAACTGTGTCCGCATATACCGTAGATACAGCCATCACAACAGGCAAGGCAGAGATACAGAGTAATGTAAAGTCGATGATCATCGCCGAGCTTGAGCAGGAGGATATCGGTATCACACTTGTAGATGCAAGCATCCAGGATGTTGAGCCTCCGACAGACGATGTCATAGAGGCTTTTACTGCAGTGGAGACAGCAAAGCAGGGCAAAGAATCGGCAATTAACGAGGCTAATACTTACCGTAATGAGCAGATCCCCGCAGCAGAGGCCGAGGCGGACAGGATCATACAGGAAGCCGAGGCAGAGAAGGCAGCCCGTATCAACGAAGCCAACGGTCAGGTTGCGAGATTTACAGAAGAATATGATGAGTATATTAACTACCCACTTATTACAAAGCAGCGTCTCTTTTTTGAAGCAATGGAGGAAGTCCTCCCTACACTTAAGATAGTGATTGACAGCAACGGAGACGGTATCAGCAAGTATTACTCTGTGACCGGTGATTATGAGGACGGTACTGCTGCACTCATTGAAAACAGTACTGCAGCTTCATCGGCCGGCGAGAATAATTAAGGAGGGCAGTGACATGAAAAAAGCAGGTAAATCTATTATCATTATTATCCTGGTACTGCTCGTAATAGTCGGCGCATCGAGTGTATATACCACAGCCGAGAATGAGTATAGTGTAGTAAAGCAGTTTGGCCGTATCATTGCGATAGTTGATCAGCCGGGACTTCATTTTAAGATTCCTTTTATCCAGACAGTCAGCCCTGTCACAAAGGCTATTCAGATTTATGATCTCCCTGCGTCTGAGGTTATCACAAGTGATAAAAAGACCATGATTGTCGATGCATATGTACTCTGGAAGGTGACTGATGCGAAACTTTACAATCAGACATTAAATTCCAGTGCAGTAACGGCTCAGGGGCGTATCGATGTCATTGTATATAATGCGATTAAGACAACCATATCATCAATGAGTCAGGAAGAACTGATCGCCAGCCGTGATACTGCAATTAAGATTGATGCGACAGAGGCGGAACTTGATGATATTGAGATCAATGATATTGAGTCATCTGTGACAGATGAGGAAGGCAACATCATCGAGGATGCAGAAACTGAGGAGGAACCGGTTGAGACGATCATCATATCTGACAGACTCCTTAACTGCATAGGCACCCAGGAGGACCAGTACGGAATCGAGATTACTGAAGTAAAAATCAAAGTCCTCGATCTGCCCGATGAAAACAAGGGTGCTGTGTACAATCGTATGATCACAGAGCGAAACAACATTGCTGCAGCATACAGAGCTCAGGGCGAGTCTGAAGCTCAGATCATTAAAAATACAACAGATGCCGAAGTGGCAATCATGATATCGGAGGCAATGGCAGAGGCTGAGGCAATCAAAGCGGAAGGTGAGGCTGAGTATATGAGCATCCTCTCTGATGCATACAATGATGCCGATAAAGCAGATTTCTATCTCTTTATGCTTCAGCTTGATGCTCTTAAGGCATCGGTTACAAACGGTAATACCACGATATTCCTGGATGGCGATTCACCCATCGCAGGTATATTTGAAGGTATTTACTGATATCTGAAATAATCCGGTGCAGTCGTGACAGCAGTTTTTTTGTCAATTATAAAATCATGTTTATTTAATATATATACTGCAATCACAGAGATGGACAAAACTCATTTGTCCCTCGTGATTGTGGTATGTATTTTTTTATGTCTTCTTTATCCTGACTGTTAAAAAGAAAACGAAGTGCGTAAGCGGCATGATATCTGGAATCCTTTTGGGCTTTGCACTTTTGCTGTGTATTGTCTCATCGAGCCGCGGTATGCTGCTGTTTGCTCCGTCCACGCCACCGGATGAGACAGTATATGCGTTTATGAATGCATGGTGCGCGGGCAATACGGATGAAGCCGCAGGATATCTGTCTGTATCGGGCCAGCTTTTTGATGGTACAAAAGTGGCAGAAGATTATTATGCCAATATCTTTAATAATGCACTTACAGACAGCTATTCATACTCTGTATCAGACGGCAATATTATTGACGGAAGGCATGCATATAATGAATTATCTGGCACTTAATGACATGGTGACTGATATCAGGACAGATGTACTTGATGACCTTGAGACTCTCTCAGATGAGTGCAGCCCGTCAGAGATTGCAGATGATGATGACAACTTCCTCCCGGAAGTGCTTGAGAGAGTGTATGGAGATTCTGTGAGCGATGCTGTGGCAGATGCAGAGAATTATTATAAGACAACGGATATAACGCTTGATCTTTTATATAAAGACGGTCGATGGGTTATTTCTCCAAGTGATGAACTGGCTCTTTGTTTTACAGGTGGTGTATCCCAGATAGACAACTTTTCAAATAATGCAAAGAGTACAGCTCTTGAGGGACTGATATTTATTCCCAGGCATTATACACTCCCGGAGGAAACTATCCTTGTACCGGCTCCTATTGAGACTGCTTACGGAGATATTCTCCCGGAGGATGTAGAATCTCTTTTACCGGAGTATGCCAGACTGATAGATGACAGAGATCTTTTCTTTGATCCGGATGCCCATTTTACCGATTCGTATATTCATTACTACGGAGATGAGACAATATTCGTCCTCACATGGAAGGAACTTTATAATAATCACAGTATATGCTGCTCGGAAGTATTCATAGCAGATCCATCCCAGTTCAGGAGAAAGCTGGCCAATGATACATACGGATCGAGCGTCCAGAAAAACGCATCTGATCTGGCAGTTGAAGCCAATGCAGTCGTTGCGATGAACGGAGACTTTTATAAATTCAGAGCCCAGGGTATCACTGTTTATAACAGGGAACTGTACCGATTTAATCCGGCTACTCTTGACTGCTGTCATATCAATTCATCCGGAGACCTGGTATTTACATATAAGGGAGAGCTTACGAGCGAGGAGCAGACAAAAGAGTTTATCGAGGATAATGATATTCTGTTTTCCCTGACATTCGGTCCTGTCCTCGTAGACGGAGGAGAGATGGTCACCACAAACTCATATATGATCGGAGAGGTCAATGATACATATTCAAGGTCTGCCATCGGTCAGGCCGGTTCATGTCATTATTTCCTCATGACGATCAATTACGGCTACGGTACAAAGGGGGCGACTATCATGGAGTCTGCCCAGATCATGTATGAAAAGGGATGCGAGAGTGCGTATGCTCTTGACGGAGGACAGACAGCGGAGATCGTATGGAGAGGCGTTCCCTATAATTTTGTTGATTACGGAAATGAGAGAGCAGTCAGCGATATCATTTATTTTGCGACTGCATTTCCCGAGGAGGACAGATGATGCGTGAACCTGTCGCCATAATAGTAGGAAATACAGAGATACTCTGGAGCAGTATCATTATCGTCATTGCAGTTGCTGCAGGCTTTTTTATGATGCATTCTCTTTATATTGCAAACGGCGGCAAAAGACTCAGGCTTGTTTTCTTTTACCCTCCGGCAGTATGTTTTTCATATATTATCGGTAAAGGGATATTTTATTACTGTCACATGGAACAGTATCCGTCATTTAAATCGGCTCTGAATCTATCTGAGACGGGATTTAATATGTCAGGTATAGTGATTGGCTTATGCCTGTCAGGATTTATCGTATGCATAATGGATATTAAAAAGTCATACCCTGCGATTCTCGACGGAGCAGCCCCGGGGACTGCCATGGTCATCGGGCTCTTAAACCTGGTGCATCTCTATGATGACGGTTGTCGTGGCAATGCAGTGCTTACAGATGAGAGGTATCATATGCTTCCCTATGCATCTCCTGTCATAAATACAAACGGAGAGATCAGTTACCGTCTCGCAACCTTCTTTATCGGATTCATACTGTTTATGATGGCAGGTATTCTGCTAAAGTATTTTTATATTAAATATTCTGATATAAAGGGACGAACTTTTTCTTTATTCATCCTGATATTTTCGTCCATTGAATTTATACTGGATTCTACCAGGTACGATTCCGACTATTTCCCGTTCAACGGTTTTGTCAGTGTGATTCAGATATTTGGTGGGATTATGATACTGTCAGTCTCTGTCATTTTTACGATGAGATCTGTCAGGGCAAACGACTTTAAATGGTACCATATGATCCTGATTCTGCTCATATTAGCATCAATGGGAGCTGCAGGTTATCTTGAGTATCTCATACAGCGCCACGGTGATAGGTGGCAGACATATTACCTTTTGATGAGTCTTTCATGCATCTGCATGATCTGTTTTCCATATATCATGGGTCTCACAGCCTCCTCGGAGCTAAAAACGAAAAAAGACTAATATTTTTCATTAAAATATAATTATTTAATGAAAAACATTAAAAAGTTGTTGACAAACGATTTCTGAGAGTGTATATTCTAATTATCGATAAACGATAACTTTTTAACGAAAAGGAGAATAGATATGGAAAACACAAAAATTCAGAAAATCAAAAAATCAGTAGGAACAACAGCAAATGTACTGAAGGTAATCAAGACGATCATCCTGGTAGGCATGATATGCTGTATAGTAGGTGGCGTATTTACGATGCTTATTCAGAAAGATGAGCTCGGAACATTTTCAATACTTGGCAGACCCATAACGGTTCACGGAATGGTAGATATCGAAAATGTAAATGTAGGCGGATTTGAGTTTCTTAAGGTATTCAACATTGATAACCCGTTTATCCTTGCAGGACTTAACTGTCTGGTGGCAGCGGTGATATGTCTTGCAGCATACATTGTGGTAAACGTCATCAGAAACGCATTTCTCGAGATTGAGTCAAGCGATACACCGTTTACAAAAAATGTAATGAATCATATAAAGGTTGCAGGCATTCTCGTCACAGTTTTAATCTGTACAGCTTCCTTCGGATATGCACTCATCGTAGGCCTCACATTCTGGTGCATCTACAATGTTTTCGATTATGGTATGGAGCTTCAGACTGAAGCTGATGAGACTTTATAGGAGGTGTGCATATGGGTAAGATAATCCTGCGTCTTGACCGTGTCATGGCAGACAGAAAGATGAGCCTCAACGAACTGTCGGAGAAAGTCGGAGTCACAAATGTAAACCTCTCAAAAATAAAAACAGGTAAAATAAGTGCCATCAGATTTTCAACTCTTGAGGCAATCTGCGATGTCCTTAACTGTCAGCCCGGCGATATCCTTGAATATGATAAGGATGCAAAAGGCGATAATTAATATAATATGAATTTAAAAGAGTGTGGCCGTGAGCCATGCTCTTTTTTTATGTCTGAGACGAAAAAACCGCAAATGACACAAGTGTTAAGTTATGATAACTTTCACATTTTTTTCAAAGTTATGATAACTTTCACATACTTTTACAAAGTTATGATAACTTTTGCATATTTTGAAAACTGATATATAAAGTGCGATATAAAAAATAATAGTGAAAAAGGAAGAATGACTTTTGATTACTTGTTTTTATGATAAAATAGATTTAGTTGTTTTTTAATTATATTTCGGTAAGGATGGGCATGATAATGAAAGAATTTTTTGGATTAATATTTTCTGACGGACTGACACTTATATCCAGCATCATAATATCCATTGTTTTTGGAGTACTTCTATATAAACTCATCAGTCTGAAAATGAAGTTTGAAGACAAAATTGAAGAATATGATGATGAGAAAAACAAAAACAAAAGCGAAGCAACATCTCAGATCACAACAGGAAAAAATGAGATAGGCGTATCAGAAGGAATACCGACTATAAGAACCGGATTCATGGAAGATTATCAGGAAAAATATGAAAAAATAGAATCTGATTACAAAGCAACATCCCAGCTTATCTCGATATTACCCATGCTCGGAATCCTCGGTACGGTTTCCGGACTTATAAAACAGATTACGAGTGTAGGTGTGGAAGAGATTACGAATTCAATTGGGCTTGCACTGATTACAACATTTTTGGGTCTGTTATTTGCAATTATACTTAAATGGTTTGATTCGAAAGTAAGTGTTACTTCTGACCGGGTCCAGACCATAATTACAAAGTTTGAAAAGCAGTTATCCAACATGTATGCAAGAAAGCAGTTAGAGGAAGGAAAATAACATGAACAGACGAAATGGAAGAAAAGAAGTTATTTTGGATCTGACTTCTCTTCTTGATGTCATTTTTATAGTTCTCCTCATTGTCATGAGCCGGCAGCAGCTTCTTGCAGATAAGACAGTACTGACGGAAGAAGAGCTAAACAGCAAAATCTCAGAGCAGGAAGCTATGACAGAGTCTGCCAATGCCGCATATGAAATGTATACGGAGCAGCTCGAGACATTTGAAAACATAAACAATTATGCTCCTAATGTAGTTATCTACTCAGATTATATGCTGTATGACCCTACCGAAAGGATCGTCAGGGTTAAGTTTGGAGATGCGGACATTACCGAGATAGGATATTTATATTCTCTTAATACTGACAGCACATTTGAGCTTCTGGCAGATGAACTTCGGGAGTTTGTCGCATTAAATGAAGACAAGCCGATACTGGTTTCATTGAATGCAGGAGAGACAGGGATCCTCTACAGAGATGAGGTCGCAATACTTGCAATAATAAATGATCTCAGAGCGGACTTTCCCAATATTTACGTAAAATAAGGTATAGCCATGGGTGACAATAACTGGATACTGCCGGTTGTTCTGGCAGTTGTACTATTGCTTTATTTGTTTATCGGTTTTAAACATTTCAGGCATAAAAAAAGCATGTTTAATATATATATAACTGTGCTTATAGGTATCATTCTTGTAACAGTTTATGCTTTCTTACAATATCTGTTGCCGGACGGAATGATCTTTAAATTCGGAACCAGCAGTTATGTGATAGACGACGGACATACCACCGATGAATCTCCGTCTTCAAATTATATTGAGACAGATCTTGATAAAGAAAACGAAGAGATATACATAGAACTCAGCAGTGATGAGGGTAACTACGGTGAGAACTCTCTCTTTGTGATCGTAAAAGGTACAGAACTCAGTTTTCAGGATGTTTCTTTTGAGACGATAGAAGAGTTTGAGGAATATTTTAGAAAGTATAATTATTCAGGAAAAGTATTATATATTGTGGACTGTTATGCAGACTCTGCTGTAATGCATGCCGTCCTTGATATTGCTGACAAATATCATTCGGATTATTCTCTGGAGTTTCGTTGATGAAAAGAAAAGTATCTGTAATTATTACAATGTTAATAATAATGACAGTTGCTGTCGGCGCGGGTACACCGGGCTTTTTTGTGACGGACAATCCGATAGTTAATCTGGATGAACTTGCCGTTGATTCCCCCGGTATCAATATGGGTGATGTATCGATATATGATACCGATCCAAACAATGACTCTGAGAATCCGATGATAAGTGATGACCAGTCATCGGAGCAACCCAAAAGTTCTTATACAGTGAGGGTCAGAGGAAAGAATATCTACTTTGATAACAAACTGCTCCTCTCGGTAGATGCTCTTGTTGAAGCGATGGAAGATGCAGGGGTGAAAAAGACCACGTCGGTTCATCTTGTAGAAGACTACGCTGACTCAAAAGTTTATAAAGAAGTAAAAGAATTATTATCTGAAGAATGTACGTTAATCGTCGACCAGTGGGAGCAGTGAGAATAAAGGAATGAAAAAATCCGGATATTACCTGAAAAAAATATTTATACTGATGACTTTGGTCATAATACTCCTGGTGTCGGCCCTTGGCTTTGCTTATCCCGATGATATGACACTTGATTCCGGAGAGCATATTTATCCGTGTGAGACAGTAGACAAGATGCTGGCTAAATTAAAGATTGATAAATACAATGCGCGGAATCTCTACAATGGCAGATATTATATGGTTCTTGGGCATGTGTGTTCTATCGCCGACAATGATAAATCTTTTGAGCTTACATATGTAAATACCATAACTGTAGGAGCTGCGACCATAACGGCTTCCACAAAAGATTCCGCTATAATCAGCAAGATATCAGGCCTGAATGTTGGGGATAATGTATTTGTATATTGCAAGGTAAGCGTCAGTACATGGGGGAGCGGATCGATTTCCCTTTCTGATATTGCTGAAGTATCTGCGACAAATGATACATTTGTAATGAGTAATTCGTATTCAGTCCCTTCGTATAAAACAATCTGTACGGACGATATGGCTTCAAGGAGCCTTGGCGACGGACTGATCAAATATTACATACCTGATGAATGGGCTGATGTGGAGGAAAGCCTCCCCCTTGCAGACGGTAAATATGATCTCGACGGATATCTGTACAGATTAAATGAAATATCCGATACATATACGGTGCGTCCCGAGCAGGTATATGTATTTTATCTTGACTACAATACCTTTGTTTCAAGTAAAAGTAACTGGAGTAAGCCGGATACGATTGAAAAAGAGTTGGTAAAGAATATTTTGCCGGCTGATTCGATAAATAAGGTGAGCGACTTTAAGGTAGATTATTCAAACAGTTTTGACTGCTACGCATCAAGTTATACTGATGCCGCAGATATTTTCCATCGCATTAACTTTATCTTCACGCCTGTTGGCGATAATGAGGGACTCTGTGTAATTATGTATGTATTTAGCGAGGCTAATTATACAGAAGATATTATGTTTATGCTTAGGTCCATGGAATTGAATTAATACTTATAGGGATTAAATGAAACACTGGTTTTCGCTTACAGAAGAAGAAAAGAAAACAAGAAGTATACAGTGTGCCATAGTCTGTCTTTTGATAGCTGTGGCATCTCTTATTGTGTTAATCTACTTTAGTAAACAGACCAGCGACAGACTTGCGTTGTGTACAGAAGAGACAACCGGCTATACGGTGAATTTTTATAGCGGCAGATATGTCAGAAGTCATCTTACAGCAAACTTTGAGATAGATGGCATAACATATACGACAGAAGGATTGTATAAATCGTCAGATTTTACTTTTGAGGAAAGACTAAACGGACATAACCCTGTAAAGATATGGTATGAAAAGGGCAATCCCGAAAATGCTTACGCAAACATACCACCTTATTTTAATCCAATATGGTACGTGATTCCTTTTATATTTGGTGCTGGTTTCGTTTTATTTCTTATACAGGCGAAGGACCCAAAGAAAATGGAGACCACCCTAAAATAACGCTCACACCTCTTGACAAAGACTGGCACACGCGTTAATGTAGTATTGAAAACTACATGACGTGTTATTAGTGTTTGTTAAGAGG
This sequence comes from uncultured Lachnospiraceae bacterium, assembly GCA_902793845.1. Classification (GTDB taxonomy): domain Bacteria; phylum Bacillota; class Clostridia; order Lachnospirales; family Lachnospiraceae; genus NK4A136. Next base: position 13,368 of record CADBFE010000050.1, read on the forward strand.
TGTTTTTATGGAAAAAGCAGGATCGTTCAACGGACAGTCATTTATAGAAGAAGTATTTAATTCTTTATCCCACGGGGTAGGAGCCCTGATGGCAATCGCGGGATTTGTATGGCTGATGGCCAGATCGGCAGGGACAGGCAATGCCCTGCTCCTTGGCAGTATGATGGTCTACGGACTCAGCCTGGTCGTATTATATACATTCTCCACTCTCTATCATGCGGCCATGGATTTTGGCGTAAAGAGCAGATTGCAGGTATTTGACCACTGCTCCATATTTATACTGATATGGGGTACATATGTGCCTGTAGCCGTCAATCTTATAGGCGGCAGGGCAGGATGGACTATTGTGATCATCCAGACAGTATGTATGGCAGCAGGTATTTATCTCAATACCCTGGATATGAAAAAGTTTAAGAAGTTTTCTCTCCTGCTATATATTATCATGGGATGGTGCATAGTATTTAACATGAAATCGCTTACTGCTGTCATCGACAGAAACGGCCTGGAACTGCTCTTTGCCGGAGGCGTCGCATATACGGCAGGGATCCTGTTTTATGTAAAAAAAGAAAAGCATTTTTGCCACACGATATGGCACCTGTTTGTCATGGCTGGCAGCATTTTTCACTTTGCATTTATGATCAGCAGCTGCTTTTAAAAGTATATGATCACTGTCAAATATCGTTTCCCGAAAAACGACCCGCAGGCCTTAAAAATCCTGCGGGCGTTCCTTTTGTAAATTTGAACAAATCCCTTATTTGTGGTAAAATTTCCTTGTATGTCTAAAAGGAGAATTATGCTATGGGTGATATTTCAGGCACACAGTTTTTTAATGTGGATGTAGAACCGGAAGAGAGCGTTGAGGTCATTCTTGCGGAGGTTTTTGATGCCCTCACAAAGAAAGGCTACAACCCGGTCAATCAGATTGTCGGATATATTATGTCCGGTGATCCGACATACATCACCAGCTACCAGAATGCGAGGAGTCTCATCATGAAGGTCGAGAGAGACGAGATCGTGGAAACGCTGCTTGAAAATTATATAGAATCAAAGAATCTTTAATCACGGGCGGATTATGATATGAGCAGGATCATGGGACTCGACTTTGGAAGCAAGACTGTAGGAGTGGCACTCAGCGACCCCTTGTTAATCACGGCCCAGGGCCGGGAGATCATCAGGCGGGAGAAACCGGACAAACTCCGCCAGACTCTTGCCAGGATTGAAGCGATAATCAGTGAGGAAGATGTGACGGAGATAGTCCTCGGACTTCCTAAAAATATGAACGGTACGGAAGGCGAGCGCGTCGAGCTCACCATGAAGTTTAAGGATGATCTTGAGCGCAGGACCGGCCTTAAAGTAACCATGTGGGACGAGCGTCTGACCACAGTGGCAGCTGACAGATATATGATGGACGCAGGTATCAGGCGGGAAAACAGAAAACAGTACGTCGATGAGATAGCGGCTGTATTTATACTCCAGGGATACCTTGACATGCTGGCCAATAAGGCAGGAGATAATAAATAATTTATGGAAAAGATACCATTTACACCTGAGGGTGGAGAACAGATAGAATTATATGTAATTGAACAGACCACACTCGGCGGCATTGACTACTACCTGGTAGCCGATTCTGAAGAGGGTGACTGTGAATGTATGATCATGAAGGATACTTCCGGCAAAGATGAGCAGGAGGCGGTATTCGAGATCGTTGACGATGACGGGGAGCTGAATGCTGTGGCAGGAGTCTTTGAGAGTCTCCTCGATGATGTCAGCATAGTTGCAGATGATTCTTCTGATAAAAATGAGTAAATATCATATTTTTCAGAAAGGAATTACGTATTGAAAAAAATAGTAAATGAGAACACACAGAATGTGAGGATCATACCTCTGGGCGGGCTGGAGCAGATAGGTATGAACATCACAGTGTTTGAGACGGATGACAGTATATTTATCCTCGACTGCGGACTTGGATTTCCGGAGGATGATATGTTTGGTGTAGACCTTGTCATACCTGATACCACATATCTGCAGGAAAATGCAGACAAGATTAAGGGATTTGTGATAACCCATGCCCATGAGGATCACATCGGTGCGCTCCCTTACGTGCTTAAAGAGATAAATGCACCGATATATGCTACAAAGCTGACGATGGGGATTATCGAGCGCAAGCTTGAGGAACATAACATCCTCGACAAAATACAGCGCAAGGTCATAAAGTTTGGCCAGACCATCACCCTCGGCGATTTCCATGTGGAGTTTATAAAGACAAACCACAGTATTGTCGATGCGGCAGCGATTGCCATATATACACCTCAGGGCATCATTATTCATACCGGAGATTTCAAGGTTGACTATACACCTATCTACGGCGATGCCATTGATCTCCAGCGATTTGGCGAGCTTGGCAAAAAAGGTGTCCTCGCCCTTATGTGCGATTCGACAAATGCCGAACGCCCCGGGTTTACACCATCAGAGAGAACTGTAGGTCGTACTCTTCGTAATATATTTGATGAGCATAAAAACAACAGGATAATAGTTGCTACATTTGCATCAAACGTAGACAGAGTTCAGCAGATCATAAATATTGCGTACGAATTTGGCAGAAAGGTTGTCATAGAAGGACGCAGTATGATAAATATCATTGATACGGCGATGAAGCTTGAGTGCCTCAATGTGCCGGATGACACCCTCATCGATATTGATATGATCAGAAATTATCCTGAGGAAAAGACAGTCATCATTACGACAGGCAGTCAGGGAGAGCGACTTGCAGCCCTGTCCCGTATGGCAAACGGTACTCACAAAAAAGTCGTGATAGGACCGAGAGATACGATAGTATTTTCGTCTCATCCTATACCGGGCAATGAGAAACCGGTCACAAAGATCATTAACGAGCTTTTCCAGAAAGGCGCAGACGTGGTATTCCAGGATACCCATGTATCCGGCCATGCGTGCCAGGAAGAGATAAAACTTATATATTCCCTGACCAGACCAAAGTATGCAATACCTGTTCACGGTGAGTACAAGCACCTGATGGCCCAGGCCAAGATAGCAGAGGAGCTCGATATAGAAAAGAGCAACATATTTATTATGCACAGCGGCCAGGTTCTTGAGTTTGCAAATGCAGAAGCCAATCTCGTCGGAGAGGTTGAGTGCGGATCGGTACTTGTCGACGGACTCGGCGTTGGAGATGTGGGCAATATGGTACTCAGGGACAGGCAGAAACTTGCCGACGAGGGTATTGTGATCGTGGTACTCGCCCTCGATGCATATTCGGGCCAGGTGATAGCAAAGCCTCAGATATCGACGAGAGGATTTGTATATGTAAAGCAGTCCGAGGATGTCCTCGAGGAGACATGTTGCGTGGTTGAGGAGACCATAGGATATTGCCAGAACAAGGGGATTACAGACTGGGGAAGGTTAAAAGGCAATATAAAGGATGCACTCTCGGAATTCATCTGGCGCAAGACCAAGAGAAAGCCGATGATTCTGCCGATAATCGTTGAGATCAATCTCTGATGCAGAAAATGATGCATCAGGATAAAAAATATATTTATGGGGTTACAAATATGACAGAGATTGATAAGGAAGTTTGCAATCTTATTACTGCAGTCAAGTCTTCAAAAACATACCTTGAGTATGCCAAATGGAGAGACATTTTAAAGCAGGATGATGAGCTCAGGGCCAGGGTTGATGAGTACAGAAAAGAACTTTTTGCACTTCAGCATGAATCCGGAGACCCGAGTATCAAATACAGGATAGAGGAGTTTGCCGACAGGTATTCGGAGTTTCTCGAAAATCGGGTGGTCAGCGCATTCCTCGATGCCGAGAATAATCTGTGTTACATGATGCAGGAGCTTACTGACAAGGTAGTTTCAAGCCTTGATTTTGAGTAATCCTGCAGGAGGATTTTATGAAAGCAAGAGAGATTGTTTTCAAAGTATTAAAGGTCGTCGTGGCCCTTACCGTCATTATGGTAATCGTCATGGCGGTTATAAAGTTTTCTGCAAAAGTATATGATTTCGGTTTCCGTATTTTCGGAGAGGAAGCCATGACTCCCGCTCCCGGATATACCACATCAGTAGCCATTACCGAGGGCAAATCCGTGATGGAGATCGGAGAGATACTTGAGGAAAAGAAACTGATAAGAGATGCGAAGCTCTTTTATTTTCAGGAGCTGGTATCCGATTATCACGGTATGTTAAAGCCGGGCGTATATGAACTCTCCACAGCCATGACACCTGAGGAGATGATGGAGATAATGGCAGGTTCAGGGGATGACGGTGAGGTATCAGGCAACTCTGAGAGTGCATCGGAAAATTCCATATCAGACAATATGGCAGTTGATACTGAGACAGGTGAGATGGCAGACCCGGGTCTGACAGAAGAGACAGTTGTAACAGAAGAATAATGAACACACATATAGATACAGACGAGACACGAATAGAATCTTATATCGATTCTCTGTCCACAGGGACGAGTGAACTGCTCTCATCCATAGAGCAGGAAGCGTTAAGGGATGAGGTGCCCATTATCAGAAAGGGTTCCCAGTGTCTCCTTGAATTTCTGATCAAAGCCCATAAACCGGATAGGATCCTTGAGGTAGGCACGGCAGTAGGTTTTTCTGCACTGCTTATGTGGGAAGCATCAGGAAAGACAGCAAAGATTACAACCATAGAAAATTATGAAAAGCGTATCCCCGTTGCGAGAGAAAACTTTGACAGGGCAGGAGCGGGAGAAGACATCACACTGATTGAGGGTGACGCCATGGAGGGCTTAAAGACTCTGGACGGGCCATATCCCTTTATTTTTATGGATGCGGCAAAGGCCCAGTATATTAACTTCCTCCCGGAGGTTACGAGATTGTTAACGAGCGGTGGTATACTTGTTACTGACAATGTCCTTCAGGACGGCGATGTACTCTGCTCAAGATACGGAGTCACAAGGCGGGACAGGACCATTCACTCAAGGATGCGTGAGTATCTCCATGAATTAACGCATAACGATTTGTTTACAACGAGTATAGTCAATGTGGGAGACGGCATGGCTCTCACATTAAAGAAATAAACAGGTATAAAGATGACGCGAGACAGAAAACCGGAGCTGCTGATACCGGCCAACAATTTAGAAGTACTTAAGACTGCCGTGATATACGGAGCCGATGCGGTATACATAGGCGGAGAAGTTTTTTCACTCCGTGCAAAGGCTAAAAATTTCACAAAAGAGGAAATGGCAGAAGGCATAAAGTTTGCCCATGATCGTGACAGAAAGGTTTATGTCACGGCAAACATTCTCGCCCATAATAATGATATCAAGGAAGCAGAAAAATATTTTTCTGAGATAAAAGAGATAAAGCCGGATGCACTGATAATCTCAGATCCGGGTCTTTTTATGACAGCAAAGCGTGTGTGTCCGGAGATTGATATTCATATTTCGACACAGGCCAATAATACAAATTATGCAACTTATCTTTTCTGGCATAATCTCGGTGCTACGAGAGTTGTATCTGCAAGAGAACTATCCATGGCAGAGATTAAGGAGATCAGGGAAAATATCCCGGATGACCTTGAGATAGAGACATTTGTCCATGGCGCCATGTGTATATCATATTCCGGCAGGTGTCTGCTGTCGAACTACTTTACCGGCAGAGACGGTAATCAGGGCGAGTGCACTCATCCCTGCAGATGGAAATATACCGTATATGACAATGAGCCTACCTCCCTGTTTATGAAAATGAGAGAGGCACATATATCTTTAATTCAAAAGACCTCTGTATGATAGAGCATATCCCGGACCTTGTGGATGCCGGTATAGACAGCTTTAAGATAGAGGGGCGCATGAAGACGGCGCTTTATGTGGCTACCGTTGCACGTACATACAGGAAAGCCATAGATGACTATTTTGAGTCACCTGAAAAGTACGAGAGTAATATTTCATGGTATAAAGAGGAGATTGCTAAGTGTACATACAGGCAGTTCTCCACAGGATTTTTCTACGGAAAGCCCACCCATGAAAATCAGATATACGACAGCAATACATATATAAATGAGTTTGTCTATCTCGGAACTGTTCTTGAAATAAAGGACGGCAAATGCCTTATCACACAGAAAAATAAATTCTGCGTCGGCGATACCATCGAGATAATGAAGCCGGGCGGAAATAATATAAAGACGAATGTAATCGACATGATGGACGAAAACGGAGAGCACATGGACAGCTGTCCTCATTCAAAGCAGCCTGTGTGGCTGACACTTTCCGAAGTTCCCGATGTATACGATATTTTAAGAATGGAGAGCGAGAAAGCTTAGGAGGTTTGTGATGCTTCACGAAAATTCAACACTTGTTGATGTAAAACACGAAGTGCTCTACAGAGTTGCAAAGGCCGCATTTGAAGGCGAGCTTGAGCAGGCAGAGAGCAGAAT
>CADBFE010000051.1 GCA_902793845.1 uncultured Lachnospiraceae bacterium
TCTCCTCTGGAGACTGGTTCCTCTGATATTAAGTCTCTGATAATCTGCTATTCCTGTCAGGGAATCAATGTTGCTGTACCTGAGCAGTACAAATACGATAATTGAGAATGATACGGCGATAAACAATGATACTGCAACTATCATCGCTCTCCTGAAACGCATGAGCTGTTCGTTGATCTCATTGACACTGACATCAACACCGACTATACCTGCTATGCTTCCATCTTCACAAAAAACCGGAGCATATGCGCTGATATAAGACCCCCACTTGTCCCACGTAATATCACCGTCACAGGACACATCTCCGTTAAAGGCACCTTTCATACCTTCAAGGAGCTGATATTCTTCTCCGACCGCCGCAGATTCATCCTGATCCATATCAACCACAAATACAAGTTTGTTATCCTGCATCCTCATCGTGTAGATATACTCGATGATATTGTAGTTTAGGTATGTCTCCAGTTCATCGTAGACTTTTGTGTATGCCTCGTCTCCCTTGTCCGTAACATCAAGGAGCGCTTCACCATCCACATCTTCGGCAGCCTGACTCGCAATGATCATTGCGCTGTCTTTTATCTGATTCAGAAAAAGGCCATAAATCTGCCTGTAGGATACTACTCCGACAATGAAGAATCCTAATAATATACACGCCATTACGGCAAATGTGACTTTATATTTTGTTCCAAACAGGCTTTCTTTATTATCCATTTATGTCCCTGAAAAAAGTCGTGTTAGTTAACAATTTATTATACCATAATTATTGCCTGTAAAGAATAATCCGGTATGTATATATCATATATCATTTAAAGAACAAAAATCCTGATAAATTGAGATATTCTATGGTCTTGTCATCACTGTTGTATGTCATATATACATTTGTAATACGCATATCAGTATGATCAAACTCTGAAGTATTATCAGTATAGTCATCCATCCATCCTTCAAGGATTTCTGCTATGTCAAAATATTTATCCTCTGTGTAATTATCCATCGTAACATCAAATAATGTCTGAGAATATTCTGATACATCCCTTGTATTATCCGGATAATAACAGCTAAAAGGCGCCATTGAATTATATTCAGATACATCTACAAGTCCGAGACTCTCATAATCAGATATGTAGGTTCTGTAGTAGGTACCGTAATATGAATAACTGGTAATATCATCTATCAGTTTCTTTTCATCTTTTGAAAGGAGACTGTTGAGCTTTTCTTCCGAAATCATATCAAGCTGCCTGATGACTCTGCATCTGCTCGCTATCTCTTTTTTATCGCTGTCCTTTATCTTATCTCCTTTATCAAGTAGTTCCCTGATCTTTGCATACTGGGAGTTAAATGTCATATCAAAGCAGTTGAGTCCCGGCATAAGCACACCGATAAAAAGCAACGCCACTCCGACATAAAGCATATAAGAGACAACATTTTTCTTTTTTATGATCTGAACCGTGTAGACTCCAATATAGATCACCTCTGCTGCGATCAGCATCACGCCCATGTATCTGCTAGGTGTGATTCCGTACTGACCGATACGCATACCGATGCATATAGCCTGGAGTATGATAAACGGTGAAAATACAAAGGGAAGTTTCTTTGAAACCTTTACAAAGAAATTATTTTCCTCGTCTATGCCTCCGCACATGGTCCATATAAAGAGTCCCGCACAGAACAGGAAAGTAAGTATGGCAAATACCTCATTGGAGGGCCACTCCCTGCCAAAGAGAATCTTAATTATATAAGCATAAATGATGACATCTGCTATCATGAGCATAGGCTCAAGTACATAGAGAAATACGAGTCTCGAAAACTTGCCGTACATCTCCTGTTTCTGGGAGAAGCAGAGAATGCATGCCGGTACATAGATGCCTCCGGCCAGGAATATCTCCAGGCGTCCCAAAAAGTAATGTGTATCAATGATCAGATAATTAAATATGGCAACAATAATTGCAATACCTCCGGCCAGGAGTCCGTATACAACAGATACTCTGACAAATGAGCAGAATGTATCTATGCAGTATCTCTCAAAAGTATCCCCGGACCGTTTAAACATATGATACACTGCAGCAACCACAAGTCCGGAAAGCCATACAACATAAAATCTGATCAGGTAATTCTGAAATATCAGGATATTCATTCCAAAAAGTGTTTCCTGCTCAGTGCTGATAACAGCCACAAACAGTACTGCCATGGCAGCGGCCACAACCTCGGTTATTATGTAATGAACGATTTTTTTTCTGAAATGCTCCTCTGAGAATATTGACTGAAGTGAAAAAATGCCAAAGAACATACCTGCCTTTGCGAGAAATTCACTTTCTCCCTCGTATTCAATCAATATGGCCGCAATAATCGATGCAATGACTATCGCCCCCATTGTAAGAGGGTAATCCTTAAACACTCTGATAAGGCCTGTCACCATTTTTGAAAGTGCTGCCTTAATGTTACCGACAAAACCTTTCTTTTCGGTTTTAACCTCCTTAACCTCTTGTGAAATCATTTCTTTATTGTTATCTTCCATAACAGATAAAACCTCCCGCTTTTTTATATTGCGTTCATAAAATACATCCGGGCTGAAAAGTCAGGGAAAAATCTGACCTGTTCATTATATCCCGTACCGGAGAATGCCTGCTTAAGCTTTACTCCACAGTGCATGAGCACATCACCGGATACGGTGAAGTCTTCCTCCTCACCATCCATTTTAACAAGCTTTGCTATTACATCAAGTGCTATCGAATCCTGCTTTAAGTGAACCGGCGATACCGTATTGACCAGATCTCCGAAATCCCTTATGTCATATTTAAGTTCCCTGTTTGTAAATCTGTAATTTACATCGGAAAGCAGTCCTTTTGCATTGTATTTAAGATACTGGGTATTTGGCTTAACAAGATCCTGCAGTACCATTCCGACTGCTGACTTTCTGTCTCTCGAAACCATGGTCCACTCGTTTATATTGCCGTCAGCAAAGCTTCTGCCCCTGTAGAATATGCCGTCCTGGAAAACATTTCTCCATTTTTTGTAGAGCTCTACCTGGGATTTTATAGCATCAGTTTCCTCTTTTGACATATCACAGAGATTGCACTCATATCCGAGACTGCCAAATGAAGCCACGGCAAATCTTGATTCAAGGGGAGTCCTGCGCAGCGTCTGATGATTCGGGCTGCCTGATACATGGGCGCCCACACACTCTAACGGATATCCGTAACTGTATCCGCTCTGGATAACTGCCCTGCTAAGAGCATCCGTATTGTCACTGCCCCAGATCTGAGGGAAATATGAGAGAATGCCAAGGTCAAACCTGTTGCCTCCGGAAGCGCATCCCTCAAATAGTATTTCAGGGAATCTCTCTGTCAGTGTTTTCATACATTTATAGAGCCCGAGCACATATCTGTGCATTACCTCACCCTGTTTTTCAGGGGGCAGCGCTGATGAATATGCATCGCTGACTACCCTGTTCATATCCCACTTTACGTAAGAAATGTCAGCTAACGAAAAGACTCTCGTCATTTCTTCAATAATAAAATCTGTGACTTCAAGCCTTGATAAATCCAGCATCCGCTGGTTTCTGCCTTCACTGTGTTCCTTACCGGGGATTGCAAGGCACCACTCCGGATGCTTTTTGTACAGACTGCTGTCTGTGTTGACCATCTCGGGCTCTACCCAGATACCCATCTTTAAACCGAGGGCCTTTACTTTATCTGTCAGACCTTTTAGCCCGCCCGGAAGTTTCTTTTTATTTTCAGTCCAGTCACCCAGGGACTTTGCATCATTATCCCGCTCTCCTAACCAGCCGTCGTCCATGACAAAAAGCTCTATACCGGCTTCGGCTGCCTTTGATGCCAGCTTTAACAGTTTTGATTCGTTTATATCAAAATATGCTGCCTCCCAGCTGTTAAGGAGTACCAGGCGCTTACGCCTCTGCCACTCTTTTCTGACAATATGCTTTCTGACAAAAGCGTGCATATGATGGGACATATTGTTATATCCCCTGTGGGAAAATGTCATCACGGCTTCCGGAGATACAAAAGTATCTGAAGGATTAAGCGTCCACGAAAAACCTTCGGGATTAATACCTGAGAGTACCCTTGTCTTTCCAAATGAGCTCACGGATATGCTCTCATAATGGTTTCCGCTGTATATCAGATTAAATCCGTACACATCACCTGCATCCTCATTAGTATCCTTATCAGAGATCATAAAGAAAGGATTGGCTCTGTTGCTGCTCGTACCCGTCCTGCTCTCGACAACATACTTACCCGCATTTAATACGGTATCCTCCCTGTTCATCTCTCTGGCCCAGCCGCCTGTAAAGGATGATATCTTAAATCCCGGTCTGTCAAAATCAATCTGAAGACTCATCAGCTTATCTATTATTATATCACTGTCTGTGTCATTTATTATTTTGACGCTTCTTGTGATCACATCTTCATCTTCAAAAACCTTGTAGCAGACCTGCAGGGATGCTCCGCTGTTTTTATCCTCATATGTAATGACCAGCTGTTCATCACACAGACGGGACTCCGGCATACCACTGTCATTTATAAATATGTCACTGCCTGTCTCAAAAGATTTATATACAAAGTCACCTGTCCGGCTACCGTCTGATGATATCAGCATCACGGCAGGTTCCCTCATATCGCCCTTGCCCGTAGCAGAGAGTTCAAGGCATACATCCTCCATGGAGAATGCGCCGCTGTCCTTATCATAAGTAACAGTATTGCCGGGTGCAAAGGCATGCTTTTCCGTCAGTGCAGATATGCCGTTTTCATCAGGCGTGATGTTGACGCGCCTGCCGTAGTAGAGATGCTCTGCACAGCCTGTATCCATAATCCGGAAGGCATATGTCGTATGAAGAGTGTTTAATATAAAAATCCTATTTTCGGCTTTTATCATATAATTGTTTCTCCGTTAAGCTTTGGCAGATCCTCTTTCTTTTCCTTAAGCTTTTCATTTATCTCATTAATCTTTTCTTCATTAAGGATAAAGTGCTTTTTGAATACAAATATCGCTATGATAAGTCCGATTATGGGAAGGACAGTCATCGTCATCCTGAGTATCATCACTGATGAACCTGTGACAGCCTCTGTAACCACATCATCTTTATTATCGGAAAGATTGCTTAACTGGAGACAGAATGATGCGACAAGTGCGGCAACTCCTGATGCAAGCTTTACGACAAATGTCTGCATTGAGAAGATGACGCTCTCATCTCTTCTGTTATTTTTCAGTTCACCGTAATCTACGGTATTTGCAAGGAATACAGTCGTAAGTACTGTAAGGCATCCAAATGCAAGGAACACAAAGACTCCGGGTATGAGAAGCAGAGGCAGAGAGCTGACTCCGGCGCACATCTCGGCAAACAGTACTCCGTATCCGACAACCGCCATGGCTATACTTAAGTAAAAAACCTTTGTTGTTGATAAAAACTTTCTGATAAGCGGATAAAAAACCATCATCGAGAGGATCTGGGTACCGCCACCTACAGTATTAAATAATGTGTATGTCTTGTGCCATTCGCCGCCTGCAATATCATATTTAAAGAAATAGATAAGAAGGTTTGATGTGACATACAGTGAACAGTTGATGAGCACGATAGCTATTACGACAGTCATGGCCTGATCATTTTGAAGCAGAGCTTTAAACATGGCTCCCACAGACGGTGATTCAACATTTACCGTTGCCTTTTCCTTAATACATATACATGCAAAGAGCGTGAAGATTACAAACAATATGGCAACAATAAGTGCAAACCACTTAAAACCTTCTCTCTCATTGCCGGCTCCTAATGCCTGTACTGCCATAATGGTCACAACAGTGATAAGTGCGGAACCAACGCCAGCACATGATCTTGCAAGAGTAGTCAGTCCCTCTCGCTCCTTGCCACCCTCGGTAAACGCCGGGATCATTGACCAGAACGGGATGTCCATCATCGTATAGGTAACACCCCAGAGCACATAAAAGATTGCAGCATACGCCGTAAGTCCCGCTCCTGTGAGAGAAGGCGGCGCAGCAAACATCAGGTACAGGATCACCGCATTTATAACCGTACCAATGAGGAGCCAGGGGCGAAACCGTCCCCATTTTGTTTTGGTCTTGGCTACTATGATACCCATGATGGGATCGTTAAACGCGTCAAATACTCTGGCTGCCATAAGGATAATACCCATGGCAATTGCCGATACACCGAGTATATCCTGATAATAATAAAGTATGTAGCTTGCCGACAGCATGTAAACCATATCTTTTCCCACGGCGGCAAGTCCGTAGGAAGCTTTTTCTTTTAACCCCAGTCTCATAAGAAAATCTCCTTCCGATATTTTTATTTTGATACAGTAAATTCTATTTCCTTCTCATTTTTTCCTGATTTAAGCTTTACCGTTGCCTGGCCTGATCTGCCGACAGTCTTTATATAAGTACCTGTCATGCCTCCCTTAAAGCTCACAATGTGAGGTCCGATGATCTTGGCGTCTCCGGATACCGATATTTCAAGGGGCTCCTGATAATAAGATGCAAGATTGTCATTCTGATCACGCATTGTTATCCGAAGCGCCGCCACATCGTATGATGAGCCTTCACAAAGGTCTGTGTGGTCGGTCCGTACATCAAGATGGATACTCTCCGCCGCGCCTTTCATAACAGTCTTTACAACCTTGTCATCTTTTATCGCCTCAAATTTGTAGGTGAGTGCGTATCCGCCCCAGTTGGCCACATATTTTCCAAAGAGCTCAACGCCCTGTTCATATGTCATGCCGTAAAATCCCATAAGCCTTGCAGCCAGGAGCTTTGATGATGCCGGCAGCGATGCCATACCGTACTTGACGATATCCTTTAACAGCTGCTTAACCAGGGCTGCTTTCTTTTCATCAAAATGCTCTTTTGTCACCAGCTGGTCTCCGACAAAGTCATCGATCAGAATTGCTCCGTGGGGAATGTTTTTATATTTTGAATCAGATGCTTTAAACTCTGCTATAAACTCATCATTCTTGTAAAGCTTTACAGAGTCGGCATTTGTAAATGCGTACAGCTCATTAAGGTTTCCTCCCGGATACTCGCCTATATCCATTGAAGAGCTTATCTCAAGGACCGCATCTTCCTCTGAGTTTAAATCCTTCTGGCTCTCATATACAGCAGCTGCCATCTTGGGATTTCTGAACATATCCATGATGCCGTGATAGCATATCCTGTCTCCGCTTCCGAAATCCTTATGGGTATTGTAATCAAACATACACCATCCAAACGATCCGGCTATATCATCCTTGCCTGCCACATCATTTATTACATTCATGTGACGCAGGGCATGCTCTAACCTGTGGGATTCGCTGTCAAAAGATTTGGTCGGGAACATATGGCCCAAATATTCGCTGACAAGGTATCCCTTTGATGTATCCGATGTGATCTTTTTCTTATCATCTACACCCTGGTTATCACCTGTGTGGACAAAATCATTGTAGGTATAAACATCTTCAAGCAGATGGCTCTTTGAGAAATTTCTCACGCCGCCTGTCTGTCTGTAGGGATCGAGATGCTTTGCTTCCCTGTTGGTCCGCTTGTAAAATTCATCATCATCTACGGATTCGTTTATTCTGACGCCCCAGAGTATTATGGACGGATGGTTGCGATATTCGGTGATCATCTCAGTCACATTTTTCACAGCCTGCTCTTTCCACTCTGCATCGCCTATATGCTGCCATCCGGGAAATTCAGTAAACACAAGAAGACCTGCCTCATCGCACCTGTCTATAAAATAATGGGACTGGGGATAATGGGATGTCCTGACTGCATTTAATGACAGTTCTTTTTTCATGATGTCAGCATCAAATTCCTGCATAGACTTTGGCATGGCATATCCAACATAAGGGAAACACTGATGATGATCCATTCCTCTTATTTTGAATTTCTCACCGTTTATATAGAATCCGTCAGACTTAAACTCCGTCTGTCTGAAGCCCGTTCTGACAATATATTCATCATATACTTTGTCTCCGTTAACGAGTTTCATTGATACATCGTACAGATAAGGGCTGTCCGGAGTCCATAAAAACGCATCTTTGATTTTAAGGGAAAAAGGTCTGATATCAGAAATCTCGGAGATATCAATCTCGCTCTCTTTTAATAGAGGTGCCTTGATATTTCCGATTTTTTTCATAAATTCCGTATCGGCAGGAGTAATAATAAATACTGCTTTCATATTCTCCTTTAGATCGCCGGGTACGATCACATCAGCCAGTATGTCAAGGAGTACGTTTGATCCCTGGCATTTATTGTTGGCTGCATACATATCTTTAATATAAGCTTTGTCGGTAACCTCGAGATATACTTCTCTGTAGATACCGCCGTATGTCATATAGTCGATAACTTTTCCAAACGGAGGAACGTTGAGATCCTCCCCGGTATCGAGCATGACTGAGATTATCAGTTCTTTGCTGTCATTTATAAAATCAGTAATCTCTATTGTAAATGACGTATATCCGCATCCGTGCTCGGTAACCCTCTCGCCGTTGACATATACTACAGCAAGATGGCCTGCTCCCTCAAATGTGACAAATACATTTTTGTCACTCCAGCTGCTGTCCACTTTAATATGTCTGCGGTAGCAGCACTTTTCCTGATAATCCTTTTCATTACAGTAATTATAATCAAGCTCCACGTTGGTATGAGGGAGTCTCACACTTTCCATGTCCTTCTCGTCATAATCCTTTTTACACATTTCATCAGAAAAAGAATGTGAAAAAAGCCACTCATCATTTAGATAAATCCTCTCTCTGACTGTGCCTGCCTTTGTCTTTGGCATAATCCGTAACCTCCATTCCCATATATTAAGCTATTTTAAAACAAGCTGTTCTTTCCTGCTCTCTCCCGTTAAAGCTGTGTCAAGTTTTACCTTTCCGCCTTTTTTTAACTTTCCGAACAGTATCTCCTTTACAAACAGCGGCTTGATATCCGAGTCAACGACTCTCTCAATCTCTCTTGCGCCATACTCGTTTGTGATACCCTTCTTTAAGATGTAATCCTTTGCCTTCTTTGAAACTGTCAGGGTAACTTTTTTGCCTGAAAGCTTATCTGTCAGCTCCCTTAGCTTTTTATCGACAATCTGCTCCGCCATCTCCCTGCTCATGTGATTAAAGGTGACTATACCGCTCAGCCTGTTTCTGAATTCCGGAGAAAATACTTTTTTTACTTCCTCCATCATGAAGCTGTCATCTATCACCTTCTCACCAAAACCGATCTTTTGCTTTCCGACCATTCTGGCTCCGGCATTGCTTGTCATGATGATCACGACATTTTTAAAGTCTGCCTTCTGACCCTTGCTGTCGGTTAATGATGCATAATCCATCACCTGAAGGAGTACATTGAATATATCCTGATGAGCCTTCTCAATCTCATCAAGGAGCAGTACGCAGTGAGGAGTCTTTCTGATCGCATCGGTGAGCAGTCCTCCCTCGTCGTATCCAACGTAACCAGCAGGTGATCCTATGAGCTTTGATATGGTATGCTTTTCCGCATACTCACTCATGTCAAAGCGGACAAGCTCTATGCCCAGTTCCTTTGCGAGAACTTTCGCAACCTCTGTCTTGCCTACACCTGTAGGTCCCACAAATAAAAGCTTTGCCACAGGTTTGTCATCTTCATTAAGTCCTGCTCTCGACATGCATATGGCATCAACTATCATCTTTACTGCCTGGTCCTGGCCAAATACCTTTGATGTAATATTCTCATAGAGATGGGACAGGGCATCAACCTCTGTGGACTTTGCAGTCTGAAGAGGTATACCGCACGTCTTTGAGAGCACCTGTTCTATGACTGCCTTGTCTACTGTCTGCATCTTTTTATCAGGCACAGGATGCATCCTTCTGTATGCACCAGCCTCGTCAATCAAATCTATTGCCTTATCCGGCAGAAATTTATCGTTTACAAACCGCTTTGAGAGTGAGACGGCATATTCCATCACGTCTTTTCCGTATTTAACTTTATGGAACTTTTCATAATTCTTTTTAAGTCCCTCAAGTATCTTTACTGCTTCCGCCTCAGAGGGTTCTTTAATATCAACTTTCTGGAAACGCCTTGCAAGAGCAGGTGTCTTCTGGATATTTTTACTGTATTCGGAATATGTGGTCGCTCCCATAAACCTAATCGAATTGTCCTCAAAGAAAGGCTGGAGGATATTGGCTGCATCCATGCCTCCTCCGGAGAGACCGCCTGCACCCACAAGATTCTGGATCTCGTCCAGAAATACTATGGGCTCCTTTTCCTTCATGATAGAGTCCATCAGCTGTTTGATTTTCTTCTCAAACTCTCCTCTGTATGGAGTACCGGATACGATCGATGACAGGTCAAGTGAAAATACACTGGCGTCCTTAAGTTCATCAGGCACCTCGCCTTTTACAATCCTGTCTGCCAGACCGTATGCCATAGCCGTCTTGCCTACGCCTGCCTCTCCTACAAAGATGGGATTGTTTTTATCCCTTCTGAGCAGTATCTGTATGGTCCGCTCTATCTCGTCATCCCTGCCGATGAGAGGGTTGTGATCCATAACCGTATCGTTTAGACGGACGGCATAATCTTTCCACATGTCGCCGTCTTCATCATCGTCCTCATCTTCTCTGTTTTGGGCATCCTGCAAGAGTTCAGAAAACCTGAAGAGGAGTTCCTGCCTGTCATCAATCTGCTTGTCGATATAGTAGACAGCAAAACTCTCCTGGAGGTTTAGGATACCCCAGAGTACATGATGGGCTCCTACCTGCTCGTTTCCGCTGTTTCTCGCTGCCTCTACCGCCGTCTCCATGACAGTCGTAAATCCTGCGGACACTTCGGCTTTTTCCGGGATCTGTGAATCCGTCCTCTTTGGAAGCATCTCCGCAAAGTATTTCTCAAGGTCATCTGTCAGCTCCCTGATATCTCCGCCCATACTTTCAAAAGCTTTTGTGAATTCACGCATGGCCATCATCGCATAGAGTATATGCTCAGGTGTGACATATTCATTCTGGGCATACATACTCTTGCCCACAGCATACCGGAGTATTTCTTCAATTCTCTCGTCAAACATCATCTCTTCCATACCTGTATATATCCTTAATCTTTTCTCTTCTCTACGATCACCTTAAACGGGTATCCCTTGTCCCTGGCTTCACCTGTGACCTTCATCGTCTTTGTGATAGCCACATCATACACATATGTGCCTACTATGGCTCTGTTGCCCTTGTGTACAGACAACATGAGATTTGTGGCTTCCGTAGTCGATTTTTCAAAATATTTTATGAGCATGTCCACGACAAAATCCATGGGAGTAAAGTCGTCATTCAGCATTATGACATTATACATGCCCGGTTCCTTAACCTTTACACGGCTCTTTCTCGAAACACTGCTCTGTCCCTTTTTTGCTGTACCGCTCTCATCTTTTATCTCTTTTGATTTGTTATAAATATGCTCTTTCATAGTCCGTCTCTTTATAGTGAATCATGCTCCATATAGGAAAAAAGACGCGGAGCCGTTACCCTGCGTCTGTATTGTATCCCCCTCATACTTTAATCTGTGCTTTATAAATAAATCATTCCTCTTCGTCGTCCACAGCCGATGCAACGGAGCTGATAACCGAAGAAACAACAGAAATAACAACCGAAATAATAATAAGCAGCCCGCCACCCATGACAAGCATGAGCATCATATTACTTTCATCCATTTATCATAACCCTCTTTCAAGAATTTGTCGGCTTTTTTACTAATCGCAAGCCATGATTATAGTACCATAATTATACCTTTTTTACAACCTTAACCCCTTTGATAAAAACTTTCCCGACAATATTATATTTGATAAAATACTGATAAACAAAATCGGCTTAATGTGTTATAATTTACTGAATTAAAATATGATTATTCGGAGGATTTTTTATGAGATACATACCTTCGGGCGTCTGCTCCAGAGCAATTGACGTGGAAGTGGATAATGACATTATTACATCGGTTGCTTTTACAGGCGGATGCAACGGCAACACCCAGGGAATCAGTGCCCTCGTAAAGGGTATGAACATTGATGATGCCATATCAAAACTTGAGGGTATAAACTGTAACGGCAGAGGTACCTCGTGTCCGGACCAGCTCTCAAAAGCCCTCAGGAAGATTAAAGAAAACAACTGATATTCGGGAAGAATGATATTATGAAAAAGATCGTACTCACAGGCGGCGGAACCGCCGGACATGTAACTCCTAACATTGCTCTCATCCCATCTCTTAAGGAGATGGATTATGAAATCTACTATATCGGTTCATATGACGGTATCGAGAAAAAGCTCATTGCCGATTACGGTATCCCCTACTACGGAGTATCAACAGGCAAGTTCAGAAGGTACCATGACCCCAAGAATTTCAGCGATCCCTTCAAAGTCTTAAAGGGAATCCACGAAGCAAAGAAAATACTGAAAGACATTAAACCCGACATCATTTTTTCAAAGGGTGGTTTTGTGTCAGTCCCTGTAGTGAGGGCTGCCGCATCCCTTAAGATTCCCTGTATCATACATGAGTCCGATATGACTCCCGGTCTCGCCAACAAGTTCTGTATACCCGTTGCCAAAAAGGTATGCTGCAACTTTCCCGAGACTCTTAAACTGATATCAGGGGACAAGGCTGTACTCACCGGATCACCCATCCGCAAGGAGCTCATGATGGGCGATAAGGAAAAGGCTATGAAGTTCTGCGGTTTTACCGAGAACAAGCCTGTCATAATGGTCATCGGCGGAAGCCAGGGCGCAAAGGCAATCAACGACTGCGTCCGCGAATCTCTCCCGAGACTCCTCCCGGACTTTAACATCATCCATATATGCGGAAAAGAAAAGATGGATAACATGCTGCTCAACACCGACGGTTATTCACAGTTTGAGTATGTAAAGGAAGAGCTTAAAGATTTGTTTGCTCTCTGCGATATCGTGATATCAAGGGCGGGAGCCAATGCAATATGCGAGCTCCTCGCATTAAACAAGCCCAATATCCTCGTGCCACTTCCCAGCAAGGCCAGCCGCGGGGATCAGCTCCTCAACGCATCAAGTTTTGAGGCCCAGGGATTTTCACTTGTCCTTCGTGAAGAAAACATGGATCAGGATACACTTGTCGAGAGCGTACAGGAACTGTACTGCAACAGACAGAGCTATATAGATAATATGAGCCAGTCAGGTCAGAGAGATTCAATCTCCACAATCTGCCGGCTCATTAAAGAATATACTTTATAACAATAATAATTACATTTTAAGGAGATCCCTCGTCTCTGAAAGCTCCTCTTTTGAAGGTTCTGACGGTTGCCACAATATGTGCTGACCGTCATTTTTATATCTTGGGATCAGATGGAGGTGATAGTGCATAACTGTCTGACCTGCAGCCTCTCCGTTGTTCTGTACTACATTGAGGCCGTCTGCATTAAGACGCCTGCTCATCTCTCCTGCAAGTTTCTTGGCCAGGATCATGGCCTTGCCGGCTGTCTCATCCGGAAGCTCATAAAGATTGTCATAATGCTCCTTGGGCAATATAAGCGCATGACCTTTTGTGGCGGGACCTGCATCAAGGATCACGTTAAATGTATCATCTTCATAAATTGAGTTTGTGGGAAATACTCCGTTTGCAAGTTTGCAAAAAATACAATCGTCTTTCATATATGCCTCCGTCAGTTATATTTACGAATTTTCTTCCATAAACGGGAATATCTCATCGAGTATTCTCATATTCTTAAAATCGTTTTCTCCGGGATAGTCAGCGTGACATCAGGATACGAGACATCTCCCTCTTTAACCGTTATATCCGCATTCTCCACTCTGATGGCGATATTCTTGTCCATATCCTTTACAAAAAACTTAAATCTGATATGGAGATCTGCCATAGGGCTGAATCTTTCTTTAAGGGCATCCATATATCTCTGCAAATCCCCAGATGCGGTTTCTGTCTTCATCCTGCCCTTAAACATGCTGGCAAGTTCTTTAATATCTGCCTTCTGCTGAGTGACAAATTTTTCATTTGAGATATATTCGGAGAGCTGCTCAGTCTCCTGCTGAGTCAGGAATCCTGTCTTTGTCTTGTTTATCTTCTGGCTGATAACTCTGTTGCTGACAGGGAGCGTCGTCCACTTCTGGGAAACGGCTCTGTAAATATTTTCGGCGCATTTCTCTATCAGCTCGTCATAGCCGCTGTTGTTTTCAAGGGCTGCCACATCGGGAATATATCCTGTGATACCCTCAGCTGCCGCACCTCCAAGTGTGGCCCATGCTTTGATCAGATCAAGCTGGGCTTCCTTTTCACCGTATGTAGTGGACATGATGACCGGTGCCATATATGTATTCTGTATTTTATCCTTGTCTCCGTACAGCCAGCAAGCATCTAGGAACGAGTATATATACCCGCCTGCGCCGTGCCATTCCACTGTTGATGCCAGCACGATGGCATCCGCCTCCTTGATGGTCTGGGGCAGTGTGGCAATGATGTTTTTCTGATCATAGAGATCAAATCTCTCCACCGTCACATTCAGCTCTTCAAATACGGTTGTCATCTTTTTAAGAACATACAGCGTAGGGTCTCCTATGACTCCCCTGCCGCCGTAGTATATGTTGATCTTCATTATTGCGAACCTCCGTCCGTAAAAAAGTATATCATATACAAATCACTTTTTGTTAACGCTCTTGTATATTTCGAGGAGCATTTTATAATTGGCTTCCTCGGAATAATGATCCCTGTACTCTTTATATGCAAGGGTTGACAGGACATGTCTGCTCTCGTCAGACAGGCTCTCCGCTTTTCTGACCGTATCCGCCAGGGCTTTTGGCGAATCATATTTATACTTAAATCCTGTCCTGCCTTCCTTAACAAGCGAACCTCCGTTTCCAAAATCACCTGCAATCACAGGGACACCGAGACTGTATGCTTCTATTATGGTCATGCCAAAGCCTTCATAGCATACTGACGGAAAGATAAGTGCTCTCGCACGGCTGCATATTTCCATTAACCTGTCATGGTCGGTATGGCCTTTGAAAAAAACATTTTTAAGATTATTCTTTTCTGCATATTTCCTGCATCTTTCATCCATATCACCGCTTCCGAATAGATACAGATCCGGCCCTTCATCTCCAAGATTCTGCCATGCTTTTAAGAGCAGGTCTGTGCCCTTTATCTTTTCAAGACGTCCTACATATACATAATACGGTTTTTCGCTTTGATCTTTGGTTTTATCGGCGGATATACTTTCAGTAAAGTGAGGTTTTATAAATACTTTATCCTCATCCACGCCCTTTAATTTAAGGAGTTTTTCTTTATTAAACGGTGTGAGGCATATATAATTAAGCTTTTTATATGTACCAAGGGCTCTGTGTATCATGAGTGTAAAAGCACTGGCAAACGACTGAAGTCTGCTGTTTCTGTAGCATTTATGCTTTACGGAGCACATAAGGCCTTTTCTGACACACTCCTCACATACATGACCGTTTCTGAAAAAAGAGGCACCGGGACAGAGGAGTCTGAAATTATGAACTGTCTGAACTACGGGGACACCCGCCAGAAATCCGGCATAATAAACTGCAGGGGAAATTAAGGCAAGCGTATTGTGAACATGGATCACATCAGGTTTTTCCTTAACCAGAATACGCCTTACATCAAAAAATGTCCGTATGTTAAATACGGAACAAAACGGAAGCAGGAGTTTTTTTATCCTGCTCATATTATCAAGTTCTTTGTTGTCTCTTGTATAGAGAATGACTCTGTGACCATGGCTTTCAAGCATCCTCTTTTCATTTCTGACAACAGTATCCTCCCCGCCGGGGAGTTTATAATAATTGTGAACGATAAGTATCTTCATATTTTTTAAGATAAAAGCATTCTGTCGTTATCAAGAGCCTTGCCTGCCGCTGTCTTAAACTTGGCAAGCAGATCCTCGATCACGAGTCCTTCTCTCTCTTTACCTGAT
Source organism: uncultured Lachnospiraceae bacterium (assembly GCA_902793845.1). Taxonomy (GTDB): domain Bacteria; phylum Bacillota; class Clostridia; order Lachnospirales; family Lachnospiraceae; genus NK4A136. Next base: position 15,920 of record CADBFE010000051.1, read on the forward strand.
ACGTCATAAATAATCTTTCCATGATCCATCATGATGGTCCTGTTACCAAGATCAAGGGCTGACTGCATATTATGAGTGATCATCAGGCATGTAAGTTTATGTTCATCTACAAGCTTGCTTGTAAGATTGAGTACTTTTTCTGCAGTACCCGGATCAAGGGCTGCCGTATGCTCGTCAAGGAGCAGGAG
>CADBFE010000052.1 GCA_902793845.1 uncultured Lachnospiraceae bacterium
GATATCTATCTTGTCTGCATCCCTGAGTATCTGGGCGTACATTTTCTCCGTATCGCCAAGCTCAGGCAGTATATAAACACTGTGGTTGCCGATAACCGTCCGCAGCAGATCATCAAGGCTGTCATCTTCCGTAAACCTTCTGATTAGTCCGTCATCAAAAAGTATCTCGCACCCAAGAAGTGCATGATCGACTGACTTTGCATCCGCAAAAGTATTATATCTGCGTAGCTGTTCAAATCTGCCTATATCATGGAGCATGCCCGCAAGCCACGCAAAATCCGCTTCCGCTTCTGATAAGTTAAGGGACTTGGCTATATCCCTGCTGATGGCCGCGACCCTGCCTGTATGGGATATCTTAAGAGCTACCTTTGGATTCTCCGCATCATACGCTTTAACATATTCATTAAAAACATCTGTTACATGTCTTTTATCAAATTTATAGTTTTCAAAATCATAAACATTCATATTACTTTTCCCTGTCAACCATCCACTTTGAATTGGCGATACCGTACATGGCAGCCACTCCCATGATCAGATAAAGGGCCATTGCCGGATATCCCGTTGCGATGTCTGTGACTTTTTTCGGGAGACACGGCAGAAAATAAATGACTGCATTGGCTGTCATATGAAATACGACAGAAGTAATCAGATTGTCTGCTTTTTTATATGCATAAACCATGAGGTATCCCATTATGAATGCATATACGCCCTGGAGGATATTGCCATGGTACAGGCCAAAGAAAAGAGCCGATGCAAACATCGCAATCTTCGTGCCGAGGGTCTTCTCCGCTCTGCCAAATATGAGATATCTGAAGAGTATCTCCTCAACCACAGGGGAGATGATCACATATATAACCGCGCCTACCACAACAGGGATTGAGTTGTTGTACGTTGCATCCTTCATATATCCCGAGAGCGCCGGAATGATACGGCACAGATTACCTGCAAGGAGATTTAAAAACAGTGCACATCCCGCACCTGCCGGTATGGAGAGGAGCGTTATATATACAGGTTTTTTCTCCTTGAATGCGATGTTGACCCTGTCGGTTTTAATATACATAAGGAGTATTACGAGTCCGCCTACCAGCATTGATATACCACTGATGTATCCGGATGCATACTCACCGTTAACACCCCAGAACTTTTCACTTAAGGTGCCGCCCCTCGCCGCTACCCGGTTATAATAGCCGAGCATTATTGACATGGCTGCTATTGTAGACAGGTAGTAAAGGGCAAAAGGTGTGAGCACATATATTGCTCTTAAAAATGATCCTTTGGGAGGTTCTGTCTGCCTTTTGAATTTTTCCGGTATTTCTTTTTTTATTTTCTGACCTGTCAGAAATTCTGTCAGCTTATCGACTGTGCCGGAAATATTATCGGCACCCGCTTTCTTTAATTCCTCTCTGCTACCGTATCCGTAGCTGACGCCTGCGGCAAATACCCCCATATCTTTGGCGCCTTTAATATCAAACTTACGGTCTCCGACCATTACTGTCTTTGCTTTAAATTCGTCTGCGCCTTCGCCAAAATCATGTATGCCTTTATCAGCATGATCTGTGCCGTAATACAGGGAGAGCAGTGCTTCCTTAACCACCTCGGATTTATCGGAGCGGCTGCCGTCCAGTTCACTTCCGATAACAACATCAAAATATTTATCGATTTTAAAATACTTAAGAATCTTCTCTACAAAGACCGTAGGTTTTGAAGATGCTATCGCCGTCTTCATCCCCTTTTCCTTAAGGCTCTTTAAGAGATTGTCGATCCCGGGATAAAGCTTGTTTTCATATAAACCGACCTCGGAAAATCTCTCTCTGTAAAAACTAACAGCTTTAAGAGCCTTTTCATCATCAAAACCGTAAAAGCTCATAAAGCTGTCCTTTAAGGGTGGTCCGATGAATGGCTCAAGTTTATCTATATCCGGCTCCTCTATCCCCAGTCTGTGAAGAGCATACTGCACTGACTTGCATATACCCTCTTTCGGATCTGTCAGAGTACCGTCAAGATCAAACAAAACATAGCCAAACATAAAACCAAACTCCGTTATTTATACTAAATCTGAAACTTTATTTTTCTCCATCTCCCACATACAGTCGCTGATGACACCGACCAGTTCGATGTCCAGCTTGCCTTCATGGGCCATCTCCTCAAGGATCTTGATGGCTTTAGGAGGCGGTACCGTACCTTTATACGGCCTGTCTGTACTGGTTAAGGAGTCGTATATATCGACAATGGTCAGAATCCTTGTCAGCATATCAAGGTCCTCTGCCCTCAGATGGTTGGGATATCCCGTTCCATCAAGATATTCATGGTGACATGAGGCTATCTTTCTGACTCTGTCATACTTTTCATTAAATTTGATCTCGGCGAGCATCTTGTCGGTAAATACAACGTGCTGCTCTACGATATTTCTCTCTTCTGCTGTGAGTGTTCCCTTTGCTATACTCAGACTCTTTACTTCCTCGACAGTCAGATATTCTATCTCTTTACCGTCCGGGTCCTTGTATATCTTGGTTCCCATATATTTAATGCGCTCAACTTCTCCGGGCTCGAGTCGTCCCTTGATATTAAGCTGAGGGAGTTCCTCGAGGAAGTTTGTCAGGCGCAGGTCTTCCATGGTCCAGTCTGCCTTGTCGAGTCTGCCCTCGAGCATATCGATCTTCAGCATCAGCTGTATCTTCTGGAGTCTGGCCACCAGACCGTCATACAAAATACCAAGTCTCGTTGCCTTGTTGAGGACTTCTCTCGGTGTGATCATCTTGCCAAGGTCATGGAGTCTGGCCGCCATCAGGAGCTGTTCCTTATCATCCTCACTTATGAACTCTCTGAACTCTCCTCTTGTATGGAGCATGTTCATATACTCAACAACCTTCTCACAGTACTTTGCCACATTCTTTGTATGGTTGGCATTGTACGGGGTACGGGCATCGATTGCGGTCGTCATCGATTTGACAAACGAATCAAGGAGCTCGTCCATCTCCTGCATCTTCTGCATTGTCGTAAGGGATATGGACATCTGACTCGTAAGGGAGCCTACCAGTTTCTCATACTCTGACGGGAACGATACCAGATTTCCATCATCGTCCGTGCAGTTGATCAGTCGCATGACACCGATAATCTTGCTGCCTATCTCATATATCGGAACGACCATTACCGACTTGGTCCGGTACTCATGATAATTGTCAAATTCTTTTATTTTTAAAGTCTCAAACTGCTTCTCAACATATATATCCTCAATGTTAAGGACATCTCTGTGAGACACGGCATAAGTCACCATATTCATGGCTCTGATATCAATATACTCCTCGATGGGATCATAATGGTCCCCTCTCTTATCAAGAGTCTTGTTGACATGAATGATTGTAGTAAAACGGCGCTGATCGGTGACAAATATCTCACCCGAATCGGCACCTGTAAATTTCATACTGGCTTTTAAAAGCAGATCAAAAAGACGCTGGAAATATTTCTCGGTAGCCATGGCATATCCGATGTCCATAATCTCATTGATTTCTTCAGTCATTTTAAGCATGAATCTGTAACTCCGGGCAACTTAATTTTATCCGTAAAAAAATACGTCTCAAACCCGTATTATTATAACAAAAGCACTCATTTTTTACAAGAAAATGAGTGTTCTGTCAGCTTTTGCAAATCTTTGATTTTTATGGGTTAAAGAGGTATCTCCTCATCAAGCCAGAATGAATAGATCACCGTCTCCGATACCCTGTATTTGGTTATCCTCTCCACTGCCTCTTTATAGAGTTCCAGCTGGCTCTCATACTTATCGGCAAGTTCATCACCGTCGTTTACTCTGTCAGTCTTGTAATCCATGATCACAACACTGCCGTTCTCCACAAAATATGCATCTATGATACCCTGGACGATTATATTCTCACTGTCAGGAAAGCTCTTATCAATCTCATTGGCTTTCTTTCCGAGGAAAAATGATTTTTCCTTAAACAGCTTTCCCTCTTTATCTGCCCTGCACATCCTCTTTGCCAGATCGGTATCAAAAAATGCACTGCATTTATCAATATCGACAATGCTGCTGTAGCCCTTTTCCAAAAGGTTTTTTTCATCAAATTCTTTTATGCATTTCGTGATATATTCTTTTCTGTCTTCCCCGGAGAGTTCTCCCGTTTTTGAGAAATCCAGGAGTTCCATTATGCGATGGGTCGCACTACCCTTTGCCGCTCCCATATTCGTAAACGTTTTCCCGTTTCCATCCAGAGCAAATGAGGGAACAGCCTCATTTTCACCGGCTTTATGATTTTCCTCTTTTGCCTCGTACTCCCGGTGAAAGTTTTCACTTTCCTCATAATGTTTCATCTTTATGGCTGATACACTTGTCTTTATATAAAGGCCGTTAAGATATCGTCCCTTGTAATCGGGATAAAGACTCTCTTCATATTCTTTTTTTATCACGGGATCAATACTTTTTTCGGCTGTTGCCTCATCACTTCCGCTTTTTACGAGGACTTCTTTTCTGTGGGCAGTTTCCCTGTTTCTCATATCATCTGTGATGATGAGATCATCAACACCTACCCTCGTGATCAGACTCTCCTCAAGACCTTCGTTGTAAATGGCAGAGAGCAAAAGTTTAAATGCATTATCATATCCCTGAATATCTGCATTAAGCAGTTTGCCCTTCTCCGGCATTTTACCAAGGAGAGCCTCTGTCCCGCATCCCGTGACAATCAGTTTCTCCCTTGCTCTTGTAAGGGCTACATAAATGAGTCGCATCGCCTCCGCTCTGTCGGCATTTTTTATTACAGTTGCCACTGCATTTTTCCTGACATCCTTCTTTCTGGTCCGTCTGTCTGTATCAATTATATCTGTAGCCATACCGTACTCCCTGTCATAGAGGACCCGCCCCTTCTGATCCATGGAATTGTACTGCTTTCCAAGACACGATACAAATACTACCGGAAACTCAAGACCTTTGCTTTTATGCATGCTCATTATCCTGACTACGTTGTCACCGTCTGTGATAGTACCTGCCTCACCCTCGTCTACCTCTCTGGCCCTTAATGACCTGATATATCTGTTAAACTGGAAGAGTCCGTGGTAGCTTGTCTTTTCAAAATCGGTTGCTTTTTCAAGGAGTGCCAGTATGTTGGCTCTGCGCTTTTCGCCTGACGGCAGGGCTGTCATATGAATAAGATAATCGGTATCTTCAAGAATTGTTTCAAGAAGTTCACGCAAAGACATGTATTTTGACATCTTTCCGTGTTTTTCCATCCGTTCCATCAGACAGTTTTTTCTTTCGATAAATCTCTCATCATTACATCCGGCAAAGTCATCGTAAAGACTTGCGCCCCTCTGTCCGCCGGTGCGTATTTCCGCTATCTCCTCAGGACTGAATCCTCCTATGTCCCCTGTGAGTACTCCGTAAAAATCAATATCGTTTCGGGGATTATCAAGGACCGAGAGATATGAAAGCAGTGAAGTGACTTCCGTGGCAGAGAAATATCCTCTCTTTTCCGCTGCATATGCGGGTATACCGTTCTTTTCAAGGACTTCTTTTATCACATTGTTAATATCCTTTTCAACGCGGAGCAGGATGACTATATCGGAATATTTAAGTTCTCTCCTGGTACCGTTCTTTTCAGTCACCATATAATTTTCTTCAAAGAGAGCATTTATCCTGCCTGCTATTATGGCTGCCTCGCATTCAACAGAGCTGACGCTGTCTGCAAGAGTGCTTTCCTTAAAATCGGATTCATCAAAATAAATCACCTCAGGAGCCTTATCGTCTGCCATGTCGTAATTAACTGCGCCATAATATAATCTGGCACTGTCATCATAATCGATCCCTCCGCATGTAAATCTGTTCATCACATTTCCAAATATCATGTTTGCAAAATCAAGAACAGCACTTCTGCTTCGGTAGTTTTTATTTAAGTCTATCCTGATATCCCTGCCTTCTTTTCCGTATGTCAGGTACTTGGCTGTAAAGATATCGGGACACGCTCCTCTGAACCTGTATATACTCTGCTTTACATCACCTACCATGAAATAATTATTGTCTCTGCAGATTTTTGTCAGTATACTTTCCTGAAGAGCATTTGAATCCTGATACTCATCCACCATGATCACTTCAAAATAATCCCTGTACTCAGTTGCAGTCTTTGAAGGCTTTTTCGGATCATCTTTATCCGAGAGAATTTTCAGAGCCAGCCTCTCCATATCCACAAAGTCAATAACGTTTCTGTCACGCTTGGCCGCATCAAAAGCATCCATAAATCTCACCGTAAAATCAATAAATGCTTTCAGGACACCTGCCATTTTCTTGCCGTCATCAATTACCGTCTCCGGGTTGAAATTCAGTTTTTTCTTTGCTATATCATCGACAAAACCTTTTATTTTTTTCTTTACATCAGATATATACGTCTTTCTGTCATATTTTTTTCTGCTAAGGCTCTTATTTTCAAATAAACTTACCTTTTTGAGCAGATCATCAATATCCTTTGCTCCTGACATATTCTCAAGCTGCTCAAGGATAATATCAATGGTATCGATATCTGCCTGTTCAATCTCGTCCGCATATTTTTCGCAGTATTTTTTAAGATCTTTGGCCATAATGACAGCATCGGACACTGTCATCAGAGCATCATCAAGCACCGACTTAAAAAGCGGAGTATTGTAAAGCTCTTCTCTGTTATCTGCCGTGTAACACTTAAGGGCGTCTTTTATCCACTCGTCCCTGTCGGGAGTACTGAATAAAAATCCGGCAAAGGATAAAACCATATCCTCAAGATCCGCCGGCCTGCCCGTCAGTGTATCGAGTATAAGTTTCGTTTCCTCTGATGTATCACTGCTTTCAAGGCTCTCCTCAAGGATCTCATCAAAAGTCTCTTTTAAGATCAGACTCTTTTCACCCTGATCGAGTACTCGAAATCCCGGGTCAATGCCGATATCAGAGAAATTGTTATGTATGATAAACAGGCAGAAACTGTCTATCGTTGTGATCAGCGCATTCTGGACGAGAAGCGACTGGGCATACAACCTCTCATCCTCCGGACTATCCTTTAGTCTGTCAATGAGTTTCCCGGTTACACGCTCTCTCATCTCAGAAGCTGCCGCCTCAGTAAATGTGAGGACTACCATCCTGTCTATGCTTACGGGATGATTTTTATCCATCACCAGCTCTACGATACGCTCTGCAAGTACCTCTGTCTTGCCGCTGCCCGCCGCCGCTGATACCAGGAGATTAGACCCGCGCATATCTATTACTCTCTGCTGCTCGTCAGAAAATTTAACGTTTCCCATTTTCAGGCCTCCTCCCCTTTTTCTGTTTCTTTATTATCCTCATCCGCATGAGTCATCCCATGCTTTTCATCAATTTTAAGCAATACATCGGAGACGGACATCTTTGGTACATCTTTTATCTCACATCCCGGCATCTTTCTGTCCAAGCCGCATACATCACCGTATATACAGTACTCACATGCCTTCTTTCCTTTTGGAAATGCACCTATCTTACCGTCAAATATATCTTTTGTAAGCTCACAGATCTTCTCATCCGTATAATTTAACAGTTTATTCATATCATCAAGACTCACAACGGAATCATGATTTACGATTTTGCCGTCTTTTACTCCGACATTTTTGTATATCTCCGATTTACCGTTTTCGCCCCTGCCAATATCAGTCAGAAGGTCATACCGTTCATCGCCAAGGGTGAGTCCCGTCATAACGAGTTCTTTGCCTATACTTTTTTCCAGTGACTCATCATCAGGCTCAGGGCTTGACGGGTCAGCCTCCACAACGGGATTTACCAGATGGTAATAGTACATACCTGCAGGGATCACCTTTTCATACTCTTTACCAAGAGTTTTAAGAGCGCTGTTCATATACAGCATGAGCTGCAGAGACAGTCCCTCAAAAAATTCTCCCGGCTCTATATCCTTACTGCTGCTTGATTTATAATCCACCACCCTTAAATAAGTTGTCTGTGACTCTTTATCATTAAGGACATCGACTCTGTCTATCTTACCGGTTATTTTCATTGATTCATCATCTCCGAAATCCCCGTCTACGTCTTCGTCGATATTCATCTCTGTAAACAGCGGATTGTATGCACATTTTTTAAGCTGACTGCCAACAGTTTTTACGGTGATGCCAAGTATTTTTCTGACTCTCTCCTTTTCATAACGATTGACACCTGACAGATCATATTTGCTCTCTTCACCGGATGACAGTTCATCCTCAAATGCCTTTGAGATATATTTATCCTGCTCCTCTTCGTTTAAATCACTCCATCTGATGTTATCCTCTGCGAGCATGTCCGAAAAACGCTTCAGTGTGTTATGCATAAGGCTTCCGTTATCATATTCCTGAAGTTCAGGGGTCTCCCTGTCATTTATTTTTAACCCGTACTTAAGGAAATGCGCGCATGCACAGGCAGCAAATTTTTCCAGTCTGGTCACGCTGTTCTTTAATTCCTTACCATAGATTGCGTGTACCGTTTCTCTTTTTAAATTGCTGCTCTCATATCGCCTGAAGCCATGACGTATAATCTCCTGTGTCCTGTTTCTGTCCGTTATGAGACAGAAAAGGTACAGACTGGCAAGATCATCATAACTGCATAACCCTCTTGCATATTTCCTGATATACTCTGCGAGCCTGTCAAACAGCTGACTTTTTCCTGCCGGCTTGTCTTCTTCATGATGATCAAAGGTAACGCTGATCCACGGGAGCATCTCCTTAATCCTGTCCACAAGGTATGAAGGGCGCTTTGCCTTGCCGTCACTGCCGGCCCCCGAATAAGACAGGTACAGCTCCCTTGAGGGCTTTGTCATATTGAGGTACAGATAAAAACGCTGGGTGTAAATCTTTTCCTTTGGGGAGGGTGCTAAAGTGATATCCTTCCTCTCGGCAAAAAACTCCCTGTCAGAGTCGGATATCAGTCCGCCCTTGCCTGTCCTGGCCGGTATGATCCCGTCATTTAATCCCATGAAAAACAGATATTTAATACTGCCTACTCGGCTACGCTCAATATCTCCAAGGAGGACATAATCCGTTATCGCCGGCACCGATCCGATCTTCAACTCACTTAATCCCGCCTCGAAAATCTCCGAATATTCCCTGACAGTCACTTCGTCATCACCAAGAAGCGAGTACATCACATCAAGGAGATTAATGATCTCCTCATAAAGCTGGCTGTATTCTTTCTCTCTTGTGAGATCCCCGTTTTTTTCAAAGTATGATATATACTCGTCAATTTTATCTGCGGAACGGTTATTCTTTATGAAAGCATAAAACTGCCTGGTGATCTGATCTGCCTTGTGTTTTCCTGACATAAAGGGAAGAAGTGGACTGATTATATCAAGCACCTTTTTCCTGATATCGTTTATCTTCCCCAGTATCTCTATTCCCTTTTCACTTACTTCTTTCTTTCCTGTTTCCCTGTTTATGACTTTCAGATAATCGGGGATTCTCCTGAAATCATTTTTATACTTTGAGTATCCCTTAACACCTGTGGCATAAATATAATCATCCAGAATATCGGCCTCATCCGGAGTAATATCCGTAAAGCCGGTCCTGAGCATTGACATCACGCTGTCATACGAAAAATCTCTGTATATCACATTTAAACCGCTCTTGATAAAATCAGTAAACGGATTGACACCTACTCCCCCTTTGCTGTCGAGGAAATAGGGAATACCATATTTTCCAAAACACTCTCCCGCGTAGAGCCCGTATGTCTCAAGGTCACCTGTGACTATGGCTATATCTCTGTAAAGAGCCCCCTTTTCCGTGATCAGTTTTCTGATTCTGGCACAGACAGCCATCAGCTCTTTTCTCGGATCATCTGCCATAAACATATATACATCACGGCCGTCATAATCTGCCGGCGCTGCATTTTTTCTAAAAATATTTCTCTCAATATGCGCGATGGCATCACTCTCAAATCTGATTACTCTGCCTGCTTCGTCTCTGCGCAGCCATATATCTTCAGCCTTTTCAATCAAAGTGTCATTATTAAGATCTTTCGCCAGTCTGTCAATTCTGCTTATGGTCTCTTTTGACAGAGCAAACAGTTCACCCTCATAATTTTCCTTTAAAGCCTCTTCCTCAATTGCCACAGAAAACCAGAGCTCACGGCATCTTAAAAACATGGCTCTTATGACATTCATCTGAACAGGAGTGAATCCCGTAAACCCGTCAAAATATACTACCGTATCATTTATGTATCCTTTTTCGATGATGCCTTCCGCCAGGATATTGTTTCTCTCCTCGGTTGTCATATACCTGCTGACACGATACTCATTAAAAGCCCTGTAGATTTTGGAAATATCTTCCAGTCGCGCTTTAAGGGCAGGCCGTTCCTCAGATGCGGCGATTAACTTTTCCATATCGTCAGGACCGTATCCGTACTGCATCAGCTCGGAAATGACCGACTTGATCTCATGTATATATCCGGGCTTATCTAAAGATGAGCCTAATGCCGGGAGCTGTCCATTAAGAAAAAGGGCCGCTCTCCTTATGAGCAGATTCTTGCCGGTATCGTCAAGGAGTACCTCCTCCGGTGCTCCCTTTTGGGCGGTCATCCCGTGATAGAGTCTGCCAAAGCTCAGGATATCAATGTTCATAATGCCATTATCGGGATGCATCTCAACAACCTGTTTCTGTGTGGCCATGGTATACTGATCAGGTACAACTATCAGAAACATCCTGTCTTTTTCTTTTTGCGATCTGTCTATCACATCCGATATAAGTCTGTGGGTCTTTCCGGAACCGGACGGACCAAGGTAATAACCGTATTTCATATTTATCTCCGTTTTTAATAAGTAAAGGAGTCGCAAGCATACGACTCCTCTAAATCAAATGCTTTATTTAATTATAATCCGTCATAAGTCCCATATACAGGACTTTCATTCATTTTCCCTTTTGTTTAGTGAACTGCCTTTATTCTGATAATCTCAAACAGTTCCTCTGCATACGGGTATCTGTAGAGCTTTGATATCTCTGCGATGGCTTTTCCGATACGCTGCGTATTGACGTGAGGCATTGCCGCTCCACGCTCCTTACAATACTCTGCCAACCTGTCCGTTAATGTTTTCTCAATAAAATTGATACGCTCAGATATCTCAAATCTGGTGGTCTCAAGGACTTCCGTGATTTTTTCCATCGGCATGTTGCAGTAATAATATGCAAGAGCTGTCTGCTTGTGAATCACGGGGAGCTCGGTGATGAAATTCTCGAGGGCTCTGATCGCCTCACCTCCGTCTATCTCAATTCCGGGCAGATAGGGCATCATCGCTTTATTACATTTATAAGCGCCCCTCTTTTCAGCTGCTATCTCATCAGCTGCATTTTTTCTGATCCACTCACCTGTCTGCTCAAAAACCGATTCCGTGATCCAGGACAGTATCATGTCAGCTTTTTCAAGGCCGAACGCATTTCTTGACATTTTTATATAAAACTCTTCCAGAGCCTCATTTATCCCTGCCGAATCGTTCATGACAAACTGTAGCAGAAAATAAACCTCATCAAGAGTTCTCTCGTAAATCCTGAATAATCCGTCATTTCTTCCCTGCATAAAATCCCGGGAAGCCTTAAGGAGTTCATATGTCATTTCCATTTTCAGTATCCCCCTGTAAACGAAATGTTAACGTTTATCAAAAACCTTTCCCTTTTATCATATTATTCCGTTTTTTTTATCAATTCAAGAATAATTTTTATACTTTTTGATTAAAGGCTGAGTCCCTTTGTCTCATCGCATCCAAGGACTATATTCATACACTGGATGGCTGCTCCCGAAGCGCCCTTTCCGAGGTTGTCAAATCTTGAGCACACAAGGAGTCTCTCCTCGTTGCCTGTGACATAAATCTGAGCGTCATCCCGTCCCGAATATGCATTGGCTGCATAGAATCCCGACAGTTCCTCCTCGCTGCCAAAAGGCATTACCTTTATAAACGTCTCTCCCTTGTAATAATCAGCGAGGGCGTCCCTCACCTGCTCAGGTGTCATTTTCTTTTTCATAAGATCTGCATATATCGGGAACGAAACGAGCATACCGCTGTAGTAGTCATCTACAACAGGTGTAAAGAGCGGTGCTCTTTTCAGTCCGCATACAGCCTTCATCTCCTTTAAATGCTTATGCTGCTGGGAGAGTGCATACTGGCGGGGTGCAAACAGGTCATTACTCTTGTCAGGAGACTCATACATGGCTATAGCCTTTTTACCTGCTCCTGAATAACCCGAGAGTGCACTTACAGCAACGGGATAATCATCACCGATGATTCCAAGCTTTACAAGAGGATAGACCATCATGATAAATCCTGATGCGTAGCATCCCGGCACGGCAATACGCTTTCCGTTTTTAATATTATCCCTGAAGGAAGGACCAAGTTCCGGGAGTCCGTATGCCCATCCCTCTTCTGTTCTGTGAGCCGTAGAAGCATCTATGATCACCGTATGGTCATTATCAGGATTAATGAGGCCGACTGCCTCTATTGATGCGGCGTCAGGAAGGCACAGGAAAGTGATATCAGATTCATTTATATATTTTTTTCTCTCCTCCGAATCTTTTCTGAGCTCACTCGGTATATGGAGTATCTCAATATCATCACGTTTTTCAAATCTCTCATTTATACGGAGTCCCGTTGTTCCTTCACTTCCGTCTATAAATACTTTC
>CADBFE010000053.1 GCA_902793845.1 uncultured Lachnospiraceae bacterium
GGGTCGTCCGTACACATGATGAGTTTTCCGTTTCGGAGAGCCTCCAAAGCCTCCGGTATTGTGTTGTACTTAAATTCCATTTTTGTATCTCCGTTTAAATTATTTACTTAATAAAATCCGTGCTCTGCCAGGAAATCCATTGTGATATCTTTTTTGCCGCCGGTATTTCCGCCGCTGTTTCCAAGCAGTCTCTTTACATATTTTCCGACGATATCATTTTCAAGATTGACTTTATCACCCTGCTTTTTACCAAGAAGCGTTGTCTTACTGCCCGTGTGGGGTATTATCGATACTTCGAAGTAATCACCGCCGACATTTGCAACTGTCAGGCTTATACCGTCGATCGTTATCGAACCCTTCTCAACTATGAGAGATATGATCTCATCATCTGCATTTATCCTGACCCAGACTGCGTTACCCTCATTTCTCATGCTCACTATAGTGCCTGTCCCGTCGATATGTCCCGATACTATATGGCCTCCGAACCTCCCGTCTGCTGCCATGGCTCTCTCAAGGTTTACCTTATCTCCCGAGTTTAGGAGCCCTAAATTGCTCCGTCGCAGTGTCTCCGGCATCACATCTGCCGTAAATCCGTCGTCAAACAGTTTCGTCACCGTCAGGCAGACTCCGTTAACCGCTATCGAGTCTCCGATCTTTGTATTTTGCAATACTGCCTTTGCATTTATTTTTATTTCTCCCGATATGCCGCCGCTTATCACACGGCTCACACTTCCGGTTTCTTCCACTATACCTGTAAACATATTTTCCTCAGAATACTTATATTTTTTACATTTTATTTGTTTGTGCCATTTATTATTCTGACACATCGTACTCAAGCCATATATCTTCACCTAGTTTTGTGATGCCTGTATTTTTCAGATTAAGGGCATCGGCTACCTTTTCGATACCGTTTCCCTCAACAGGTGACTTTGCATGCTTCCCTCCGAATATCTTTGGCCCGATATACGCGCTCACCTTATTTACTATACCTGCCCTGACGGCTGCTTCATGAACCGTCCCTCCGCCTTCTATATATACACCTGATATCTTTCTCTCCCCAAGATAATCCATCAGCTTTTTAAGGCTCACTCTGCCGTCCTTGCCGGGGAGTTCCTTTACCGTTATCCCCGCTTTTTCAAGAGCCTCCTTCTTTTCAGGGTCGTATCCGCCGTCATATCCTGATCCGCATGCGATTACAGTCTCATATTCTCCTGCAGTCTTTACGATATTGGAATCCATAGGAATAGAGAGATTTGTATCTATGATCACTCTCAGTGGCTGATGAGGTATATCCGGGAGCTTTACATCATATCCGCTTAAGAATCCTCCGGGGTTTTCCCCTGCATCTATCCTCGTATTCAGCATCGGGTCATCGGCCAGTACCGTACCTATGCCTGCCAGTATTGCCGCATATCTGCTCCGCTCAAGGTGCACATTCTTTCTGGCCTCTTCTCCCGTTATCCACTTGGAGTCTCCTGTCTTTGTGGCGATCTTGCCGTCTAATGTCATGGCATATTTCATGACGACGTAGGGTCTGCCCGTAGATATATAATGAAAAAATTCAGGATTAAGTTTATCGCACTCTTCCCTTAAAAAATCCACCTCTACCTCTATGCCGTTTTCTCTAAGGAACGCTGCGCCTTTACCTGATACCAGGGGATTAGGGTCTCTTGAACCGATATAAACCTTTGATATACCGTGTTCCACAATGGCCAGGGTACACGGTGGCTGCTTGCCATAGTGACAGCAGGGTTCGAGGGTTACATACATCTCAGCGCCATTTGCATCCTCCTTAAGATTTGCAAACGCAGACCGCTCTGCATGAAGGTCACCGCATTTTTTATGATACCCCTCTGCAATTATACGGCCGTCCTTTACTATGACTGCTCCCACCATTGGGTTTGGACTTGTATATCCCATTCCGCTCCAGGCGAGCTCTATTGCCCGGCGCATATATTTCTTTTTATTTTCAATATTGTATGTATTCTTATCCATATTCAAACAAAAACGCCCCGAAATACATCGGGGCGGAAACATCAAAAAAACTCTTTTCTCTTCTCTCATCCAGACTGTACTGTCGGCTCCGGAATCTCACCGGATCATGCTTTACGGCTTATATACTGCCGTTACGCTCGCGGGCTCTACCGCCGGTGGGGAATTTCGCCCCGCCCTGAAGACATAAAAATTATATTATATTGAAGTGTTATAGTCAAACCGGCTTTTAAATAAAAGCTGTAATATTTTCAGATCCTGATGATCTCCGTGGCCACCTTTTCCTGAAATCTGACATCGTGTTCCACAAGCAGCATTGTAGGCTCGTACTTAAGTATCAGCTTTTCTATCTGCATCCTTGAAAATACGTCAATATAATTGAGCGGTTCATCCCACATATACAGATGAGCAGGTGTGATCAGACTTGCCGCAATGAGCACCTTCTTTTTCTGACCCTCGGAATATTCCCTCATATCCTTTGCAAACTGCTCCCGTCCGAAATCAAGGTTCCTTAACACAGCCAGGAAAAGACTCTCATCAAGTTCTCTCCTACAGGCAAACTCATGGAGGGTACCGGAGAGAAAAGATGTATCCTGACTGACATAGGATATGGTCATTCCTCCCGCAACTTCAAAGTCTCCTGATATAAGTAGCTCCGGATATGTCCCGTATTCCGGCAGATTTAAAACATTAAGTACAGCTTTCAGTATACTTGACTTACCACACCCGTTATTGCCGGAAAGTACCAGCCTTTCACCTCTTTTTACCCGGAAATCAAGTCCGTGGAAAAGCTCACGCCCGGCCGGGTTATATTTAAGCGTCAGATCTTTTGCATTTATCAGAATTTCTTTGTGAAACTTAAGGGGCTGTATCTTAAGATCGGCCACGCGCTCTATGTCGTTAAGCAGGCCTTCCTTTTCATCTATTTCCCTTTCCATCCGCATCTCATAGGATTTCACCCTGGATTGCATCTTTTTTGTTTTGGCTCCGATATATGATCTTGTGGATATATTTCTATCCGGCTCCTTAACGGGATCAAACCCGATTTTTGTATTTTCGTTTTTTTCTGCCCAGCGGCTGCTCCTGTCTGCAGCGCTTTTAAGTTTTCCTATTTCCTTAAGATGCTTTTCATTCTCTGCCAGTCTGTACGCATCCTGCTTCTCTTTATTCTCCCACCAGGAAGAGAAGTTTCCCGCCTGCACCTCTATGGTCGATCGTTTAAGTACAAGCACATGATCACATACCCCGTCTAACAGATCCCTGTCATGGGAAACGAGGATAAAACCCTTCTTGGAAGCGAGATACTCTTTTACCGATTCCCTTGCCCTGCCATCCAGGTGGTTTGTAGGTTCATCAATCAAAAGGAACTCATTATCCCCTGCAAAGAGAACTGCCAGCATCACCCTCGTCCGCTCGCCAAAACTCAGACTGCCAAAGGGCCTGTAAAGACATTCCGCATCCATTTTTATCTGGTCCAGCTGAATGAGTACCTGCCATATTTCAGTCTGTGGCTTCCAGACTTCTATGAGGTCTGATGCCGTTTTCTTCAAATCACTCTCAGATACAGGATAAGGAAAATAATCAAAAGCTGTATTTGATGTAATGCTTCCACTATAGGGATATTTTCCCAGCAAAAGATTCAGAAAAGTAGTCTTGCCCTTTCCGTTTCTGCCGATAAATCCCAGTTTCCAGTCAGTATCAATATTAAAAGTTACATTTTCAAAAACATCATCCGCACTTCCATCATATGAAAATGTCAGATTATTAACTTGTATCTGTGACATATAAATCCTCCTTTCGTATATACGCAGCGGACCACATTGCCGTCTAACTACAAAAAATCCACTCCGTACCGGAGTGGACCACATACACATATGAAGACTAAAAATATGCCGAAATGCACACAAAAAATCACTTCTGCTGGCTTCAAAATGAATACGATAATCCCATCCGGCATACACAAACAGACCCTAAGGCCTTACATTAACGCTTGCATTTACCAAATCTGATTATCTTATCTTCATTTCCTCACCCACACACTGACCGTGCGCCTTTCTCTCTTATGTTTGTGAGAATAACACTTTCAGAATAAATAAGCAATATTATTTTAAAAATAACTGCTTTTTAATTTGCATTTTGTTTCTGTAGTAACCGTTCCGTTTGGAACTATAACCACTGAATGATGGTAAACTCTTATTTCAAACAAAAATGTCCGGTATATATTAAAACCCGGGCATTTCTTAAATCATCTGATTTATAAAAAATTATTGAGATTTACATGATTAAGATGTATATTTTATTTAAGGGCACCCACTCCGAAGTGGACGCTCCCGAATTGTTGTTTCTCTTTACAGAGATGCCTCTCTCGGTGCTGGCGAGAGAGGCTTTTTTACTGCAACAAACTTAGTATATTCTGCTTACTCTGATTTGCCTGAGCTAGCATGGTGCTACCGGCCTGCTCAAGTATATTATGGTTGGAGAATGCAACCATCTCCTTTGCCATATCTGTATCTCTTATCCTTGATTCCGCTGCCGTCGTATTTTCTACTGTATTATCCTGATGACGTATTGTATGCTCAAGACGATTTTGCTGAGCTCCTATTTCACTCCTTATTGATGATAATACACCTAACCCATTTTTTACACGTTCAATCGCTACCTGTGAACCGATTTCTGTCCTGACATCCAATCCGTTTATACCCAGAATTTCTGTATCCATCATTCCGAATTCCAACCATATTCCATCACCTGATTCCGCTCCTGATTGAATCCAGAAATGATTTTTACCATCTTCATCCTCTTCTTCCTCATCGGGAATCTCAAAGAGACTCAGATACGCATATACTGCGTCATCACCGTTTCCCATAAGTTCACCGGGATATGTATATTTAGATGGGCTCATGTTATTAATGTACTGAAGTGTTTTACTTCCTGTTATACCTGCATCATCCATTGCATGCCATGCAGCACCGGCAAAATTTGCTGCTGCCTTTTTTGAATCATTTCGATCATATCGATAAACATAACTTACCTGCATCATAGCTGCAGCTGATGAGGCCGCTACATAATTTAAGTCATATCCTCCCCCTTGTTCGGCCCACGACTGATTACCTGCCGTCCTGCATGCTGTCCAAAATGAATTATACGCCGTATCATACTGATGACTTGTTGGATGATTATTCAGCTTTTCCATTCCTTCTTCCATATATTTTTCAAAGTTGGAACTATCGCAATAATCATAGGTTGAACGTATATCTTTATGCAAAACGGACAATTTGCTATCAATATAGTCCTGCATATGAAATACAGTATCCCCATTTTCCATAATCTTATTAGCTTCCATGCAAATTACTGTGCCACTTAGCATCGCAATGACAGCATTAGCATCTTTGGCACTGATAATCTGTCCATTACTTAACGTAATATCTTCTGTAACAGTCCGATATGTACCGGTAAGTAATTCGCTTTTTGCAACACCAAAGGCCGAACTTCCGGAATCATCATCTGTTTCCTCTATGCTTTTAGTACAAAAAATATTCTTTTCATTAAAGGTCGTAGCTTCAGACACCCTATCAATCTCATTAAGTAAAGCAAATACTTCCTGCTGAATGGCAAAACGATCCTGTTCATCATTTGTACCATTTGCTGACTGTACCGATAATTCCGTCAGTCGGTGCATCATCTCGCCAACCTCTGACAATGCGCCATCAGCTATCTGACACATAGATATACCATCCTGCGTATTCTGTGTTCCACGTGTCAATCCTTTAATCTGGCGTCGCATCTTTTCAGAAATTGCTAGACCCGCAGCATCGTCAGCTGCGCGATTAACCCTATACCCTGACGCAAGTTTCTCCGTTGACTTAGCCTTTTTGCCGCCAACAATATTTAGCATTCTATTTGCATTCATCGCTGTAATGTTATGCACAACAGACATGCTCATAATACATCCCCTCTTTAATAATAAATCAGTAATCTTTTGGGTTATATTTATAATAATACTACTACCCATTTGTATATCGGCATAATCATATACATTCTTTAATTCCCAGCTTATCCGGTGCATCAGATTATTTATGAATTCATCCATACCGATGTCTCTGCCTATTCCGGAATCAGTATCTGTCATCTTTATTTTGTTATACGTCTCATTAAGATGAGTCAGAAACAGGCTCACTTTTTCGGGCTTTAAATTATTTTCATCAATATCGTTTCTGACGGTTTCCGTAAAATCTTCAAAACTACCGTGCCTTGCATATCTGATGCTGCCCTGCCATTCATTATAGACATTTGTGGCATCATCCCTTAATATGCCAAGATCTTCTTTTTTACATTCATTGGGGAGAGGTCCCGCTCCGTGCCGTGTCATATATGTTCTTGACACATACACTGCCTCGTTTAGTTTAAGCCTGTATTTTTCCAGAATCCTGCACGGGTTATACAACCCTGTACGGGATGCTGTCACATGAGGTGCATACTCTTTATTTCCTCCGTCAAGCAAGAGCCCCTGTCCTGATTCGAATATTATCTGCTCTTTATTATTAAACAAGGGCTCATTATCTTCGGATATTCTCACATATTTATCTGCATTTTCCTGCATTTTTACTACGGCATTTTTTATGACATCATCATTATGAAGGAGTTCATAATATTCCAAAATATCGGGAATCATATTATTATCCGTTACGTTCATTTCAGTCAAAATATTACCCAATCTCTTATGACTGTAATTATCTCTGATATCGTTTACACGTTTTATCATATACTCTGCATCTTTTGATAAAAACTCCGTGAGTTTAATCCCGTATCCGGCCTTTGTCCTCAGATCGCACTCGTTTATGCCCATGCCACAGCTTCCGTGCCTGTCTTTTCCCCTCAGCACTTCAGTGATCATGTTTATAAGCACATCGTCAATGAGAGTCACATTCGTATCGGTATCACAGTAAATGCCTGGATAGAATCCCGCTTCGCCATGAAACGCCTCCATCTCTTCAGACAATTTATAGAGATCCGGATAGTAACTGTCTGCCCAAAATGTATCTGCATTACAAAAAGAGCCCGCCGACAACTGGTGAAAGACGAATCTCTTTCCGTCTGTCTCCACCGTATGCCCGGCCTGGGCTCCACCGTTATGCTTTATGACGAGGGTTTCCGGTACCTGACTGCAAAAGTAATTTACGGCAAGACCTTTACCCTCATCACCAAAATTTTTCCCTATAACAGCCCGTACTATCGGCATTATTAAAAGAACAATCCTTTCTTTGGCTTTTCAAACTTAAGTTCACTAAGGGTTTTATATAACACAGGCAGTTTTTCTTCCGGCCACTGCTTTAAGGTATCAACAAGACTCATACCGCCTGCCATCTGGATTGTGCTGATGATCAGTTCCGGAATCATGTCTATATCACCTGTTTTTATTTTCATGGTGTGACCGGGCAAAATATCAGAAATATTGTTAACCGGTTTTAATGGGCCTTGGTTAATGAAAATATGGAACATTTCATATTTCTCGCCGGCTGCCTTTACTGTATCCCTGACATTTATCGGAGTATCTTCACCGAATACCTGACCATGGAGTTCCCTCGTCTGATCATAACTCAAATCATCACGGCATTCCGCATTATCACCTATCGTGAATATAAATCCTTTTTGTTTTCTCTTTTCATAATTATCGACGAGTGTGTGGTTTGCCGCAAAATACCATAAAAGCTGGGGCACAACCTTTCCGTGACCGCCGTTCTCAAGCCACAGATCCAGGAGCTGCTCTGCAATACGGATATCCGATTCAAACTGGGTCACCTGAAGAGGAGCCGTATCCCAGTAATCTCCGTAAGCTGCAAACATCAGTGCCGGATCTTTAACAGCATTTGTTGAATACAGTTTCATCATAGTCTCGTTGAGAGATTCTTCTGCAACCTTCTTGGCCAGGAATCCCATGGAAGCGGTTACATCAAGTCCGATAATAATAGGCACAGACTCGGGATGATCCTCAGAATCCCTTGCTTCTCTTTTTTCAATGAATCTGGGATCAAATCTTGGATCGCATGATCTGTTCTTAAATATTTCCTGTTCGTTTCTTACATTACCAAGGTTTCTGCTGTTTTTTAATTTGCTCCAGTCCGATGCTGTATAACTGCCTCTTCCCATATCATAACCTCCATTTATCCCTTACAAATTTACATCCATCTTTGCAAAATGCCTGCCACCAAGGCCTTTTTCTATTACATTATCCCATTTCTCAAAATCCGTAAATGCATCCGCCGAAGGGGCACCGTTTAGAAAATCGAGCATAGGCTCTCTTGTTTCATCTTTATGATTCCCCAGAATATGAAGTGCTGTCTTTCTAAGGTCAGACAGATCCTTCCTGCTATTTCCAAAGAGTAAAGCTACGCTTTTTTTCTCGGCGCTCCACCAGTGTCCCATTAATACTGCATGGTGACTGAAGGGATTGATCCATACAGAATCTGCACTTATGCCACCATGGACGAGATTGCTGTAATCAAGTACACAGCATATATTTTCAAGTCTCGATATTATCCATGCTACATGCTCAGGAGTAAAGCTTCCAAACATTGACAGAGGGAAAAGGTTTTCCGGACGTTTAAAGGCAAGCATCCTGCTGCCGTCATTAAGGTCATAAGATCCTGTAAATGAGGGGAAACAGTCGTTTAATCCTTTTACATCGGCGGGAGGAAATTCGAGGCTCTTTATGCCGGAAAGCATTTTGTCAGCCTTGCCTTTATCAGCCTTGGAAAATATAAAGATTGCGTTGCTTTTTGTGAGGTATCCCTCCACACCGTCATCGTTAAATGAATAGAGATATTTGATAGTTACATCGTTTCCGTCAGCCAAGACTTTGACTGTTTCCTCAGCATGATCCCACAGTCTGTCCTCACGGCCTGTGCCGTCGACCTTCTCATCATGAATTCCCTTAAAGTAGTTTAGGAGATTCTTTCTGAAAACCCTGTAATCCTCAAATTCTTTATCCTGAAAGAAATGTTTGCTTCCGCAAAATTCACAGTACAGTCCGCCGCTGCCATCCACCGACATCTCGCCGCCGCAGTTTTTACATTTGTAACTGAGCATATATTCCCCCTTTTTTTAATAATATGATTTATACCTTCTTGCCTTTTGCACCGCCAAAGCTTGCGGAGTTTAATATATTCGTATCAAAAGTAAATGTCAGATTAGATTCTGTCCTGGCACGCTTAAGAGCAAGTCCTATCATGCGGTCGAGGAGTTCTTTGTACGGAACACCTACAGGTTCCCAGAGATAAAATGCCAGAGAACCGGGTATTGTATTGATCTCGTTAAAGTAAAGTTTACCGTTCTCTTCATCAATCATGAAATCTATACGGGATACACCGTTGCAGCCAAGGGCTTTAAATGATTTAACTGCCATCTCCCTTACTTCCTCTCTCTTTTCGGGAGTGAGCTCTGCGGGAATCTTTCTTGATACGCTTGCCATACCTTTTGAACCGCTGCCCTTTGCATTGCTTACATATTTATCTTCATAGCTTAATATATCCTTGGTATGAAGGGGTTCTTCGCATTCAGATGCGATTGCCTCATTTTCATCACCCAGTACTGAGCAGTTGATCTCTCTCAGCCTGCTTATGGCATGCTCTGCCAGAACCTTTGTAGCATATTTAAATGCATCATCTACCGCAGCTGTCAGCTCTACTCTGTTTTTTGCAACGCTGATGCCTACGCTTGATCCGAGGTTTACGGGTTTGATGATTACCGGATATCCGATACCTGTCTCGATTTTTTCAACCAGACTGTCCATATCTGCATAATCAGATAGTGTAAATATCTTTGCGTCAAGAACGGGTACGCCGGCCTCTTTTAATATCATCTTCATGATGTACTTATCCATTCCGACTGCCGATGCTGTCACATCACATCCTACAAAAGGGATCCCGATAGTTTTTAAATATCCCTGTAGGGCACCGTCCTCTACATTAGTACCATGTACTACGGGGAAGACAACGTCTATATCAATGCTCAGATTTTTACCGAGTTTTTTTTGAGGATACTGAACCAGGCTGACACTGTCACCTGTATTTATCATGATGACTCTGGTCGAGGCTGATACAAGACTGTTTATATCTTTATAAGATTCGATCTTGCCACAGGGATTACATCATATTTTTCCGTATCCATACTTAAATATGCCTGGAGTCCGGATATTACCGACACCTCGTGCTCGACACTTTTGCCGCCAAACAGCATTGCAACTTTAGTTTTCACTTTTGTTTGCTCCTTTAATTGTAATTATCAGGCAGGTCATTTTCCAAAAGGATATATTTATGTCCCTGTCCCTTTATTGTATATGCATATGCAAGTGCATCTTCCAGTTTGTCATATACGAGACATTTCTCTGTATCAAAACCTTTTTCCAGCACGCCCTTACGGATAGGCTCTGTATGTTTTCTGCCTACCAGCAGGATGTAATCGCAACAGTCTGCCGCGTATGTTCCGAATTTGTAATTATACTCTTCTTCCTTATCACCCAGCTCTACCATACCCGGTGTCACGAGTATCCTGATACCGTCAAACATTGCAAGAGTCTCAACAGCAGCTTTTGAGCCGACGGGATTTGAATTATAAGCATCGTCAATGATTGTGACAAGGCCGTTCTCTCTCATCTGCATCCTGTGTTCTACAGGCTCGAGACGCCTTACCGGTACTACGAGTTCTTTAAGTGTCATACCCAGGCTGTGGGCCACTGCAAGTGCACCAACAACATTTATGACATTATGGGCACCGATCAGTCTCATCTGATAGCGCTGCTTTTCTCCGTCAGGAGTTACGAGAGTAAAGTCTGTTCCGAACTGGGATACAGCTATATCCTCTGCCCTGTAGCCCTCTCCGTCTTTTTCAGTAAGATACAGTACTCTGTTATCATACTCGGGAGCCTTGTCACGGATGTACTCATTATCTCCGTTTAAGAATACCTTACTGTCCTTTGGTACCGCATCCGCAAGTTCAAACTTGGTTTTCTTTATATTTTCCATACTAAAGAAAGTCTCGAGATGCTGGGGACCTACCGAAGTGATCACACCCATATCCGGATGGACCATGTCACATATTTCTTTTATCTCACCTACACGCCTTGCTCCCATCTCGCAGATAAATATCTCATGGGTTGGCTTTAAATAATTTCTTACTGTGATCGTCACACCAAGGGGTGTATTGAAATTGCCCGGAGTTACGAGTACATTAAACTTTTCAGACAGAAGAGTCTTTAAAAAGAACTTCATACTCGTCTTGCCATAGCTGCCTGTTACACCTATTATCTTTAACCCTTTTGCTTCCCGGAGTTTCTTTTTTGCATCATTTATATAATAGTTGCTGATGCATGCCTCTATCGGATGATTGATGATATTGGCGATGATATTCATACAGAGCTGGGCTGAGATGAGTATCATGAATACGCCTGTCAGATATTCGTATCCCGCAAATATCCATGTAAGTGCGATTACCGCAGCCGTAATTATTATTATGGTCGCGATCATTCGCTTTACCCTGGCTGTATAGACCAGTTTCTTTTTTGTATTCATCCTCCGCATTGCGCGGTAGACGATTATATCAAGATACAGTGTCAGATATATGATTATATCGAGGAAAAGGGCGGGGAATATGATTCTGAGTATTCCAAGTACGAGCCCGAATCCAAGGAGCCACTGTCTGCGTATATTTTTCTTTATCCAGTTAAAATGCTCATCGTTCTTGTATCCGTTAAGCTGAAACATATGCATGTTCAGTCTCATGGTCAGGAACAGGGCATACAGCGACAATACCGCCGCTATTATTGTTCTGATTATCATCGTCTGTCCTTATAATTTAAAATACGATTTCATAATACCGGCAAAAACTCCGGGATTTTCAAGAAATGAGAAGTGTCCTGTACCCGGTATCACAGCCAGGCCCGAATCGGGTATCATCTCATCCATAATCTTTGCATCCCCAATCGGAGTCGCCGTATCCTTATCTCCCCAGATGAGGAGTGTCTCCTGCTTAATCTTTGACAGCAAATCGGTCAGGTCTTCATTTACAGCCATTACCATGCATTTCTTCATCATATCTGATGCATTGCGGTAATCTGCTGATCCCTGTCTGCTCCTCCAGTCATCAATGAGTTCGGGAAACAGTGCGTAAACCAGCTTCATGTTGAGGATTTTCTTAAGTACCTTATAGCGCTTTATCTTCATTTTCTGGGCAAAAGAACGCTTTGGCATAATACCTGCACTGTCTATCAGTACGATATTCTTTATCTCAAAAGGTATGGATTCCCTCGCCGCCAGCTTGATGATCACTCTGCCGCCGTATGAATGGCCGATCAGGGTTGCCTTCTTAACACCAAGTTCCTGCATCAGTTCGCAAAAGAAATCTGCGTAAGCGTCCACATTCCAGGGCTCTCTCGGTTCATCGCTGCCGCCAAATCCCGGGAAATCAAACTGGATCACTGTATATTTTTCTTTTAAAATATCTGCTATGGAATCGTACATGCCAAGATGTGTACCCCATCCCTGGAGTATGACCACAGTCTCATCGCCTTCGCCCTTTTTGTTGTAGCAGATATTATATCCGTTTATTACTGTATTCATTATATTTCATCATTAAAAAGCGTTGCAGGTTTTACCGCAACGCAATATCCCATTTCTTTCAAATATTATAAGCGTAAATCATGTGTATATCAAGGCAAAAGGACGGCTGATATGCTATCATATAGTCATGATTATTAATAAAAGAAAAGCAATCACAATATTATCATCCCTTGCTCTGGCGGCGCTTTTTACAGCCTGTGGGAAAGATAAAGAGCCTGAAACTGTTATAGAGATCACTCCTCCTGTATCGGCAAATACAGAAGCAGTCTCTGAAAATGAACAAGTGGATATCAAGGCCGAGACTCTGGGGCTGGTTAAATCTGTCATAATCACGTATCAGACTGACAGGGATATAAACGGTGCTTCACTTGGTGGTTTATTTACTGAATTAAATAACCTTGATCCGGGAAAAGCTCTGCTCTGGCAGGAAGTTATTGAATACTGGGATTATATGACATTTGAAATGAAGATAAATGATGACGGGTTACCGGATGGTATAGATGATGACAACAGCCTCTGCATCGTAGTCCTGGGATACCAGTTAAATGATGACGGCACCGTGAGAGACGAGCTGATAGGCCGCCTAGAGAAAGCACTTATGTGTGCCAATGAATACAGCAATGCTTATATCCTCTGCACAGGAGGAGGAACCGCTCCAAACGCCCCTGATGTTACCGAGGCCGGTGCCATGGGAGAATGGCTTATTGAAAACGGAGTAGATGAAAGCAGGATCATCATAGAGGATGACTCCCTGTCCACCGTGGATAATGCCCTTTATTCAGGTGATATTATCATTAATTCTTATCCTGAAATAAACCGTGTGATGATAGTCACAAGTGATTATCATATCGGCCGGGGATGTCTCCTGTTTGAGACAGTATTCCTTAATTCATACATAAATAATAACGGCCGTGAGATCCACGTAATATCAAACTGTGCTTATGATACGGAAAACGGTGACGAAAAGATGGATTCCGAATTCAAAATCCAGGCCAACAATCTGGGATATCTTGCAGAGAGGATCAACTGATACGTTGATCCTCTTTTTATTAAGTGTTTTTCACTGCTTCTTTTATCATATTTTTAATCTGATCGATTATATCCTGATATTTGCTGTGCTTCATGTCGGGGAATGCCCGAAGCAGTCGGCCTATTCCAAACATTTTATTGTACATGATACTCTTTTCCAAATGAGCCAGCAGTTCCTCAAGTTTCTGTTTTTTCTGCTCATATTCGCCTTTTGCGAGTTCTTTTCCTGTCTCGAGCTTCTCAACAGTTTTTATGGTACCTGTACCAATCACTTCCGACATACCGTCACTGATTAGCAGTATGGATTTTTGGAGTTCATCGAGAGCATCCAGCTGTTTATTTAGTTTCAGCACTGCCAGTGTTGTCAAAATAATATCTGTCACAAAGACAATATAAATTATAACGAGGACGATCAATCCTATACCCGACGGTATCAGCCCTACGATATTCTGTATCCCGTGATGTATCACTCTGAGCACAAAAGCAATGATAAGTCCCCAGATTATACTGAACTTCAGGCATATATAACCCTTAAAATTAAACTTCTCTCTGCTGTAGTCCCACCATCTCGCATGAAACAGTTTATCAAGAGCGGCTCCCGCTATCAGTTCTATCGCGGTGGCAAAGGTGATACCGACAACAAAGAGTACCGCCGGTGACGCCGTCTCGATATTGCCACTGTATCCCATTGATTCACCGGCTTTTTTTATTACACCGAGTACACATATTACGCCGCATCCGTATACCGGGCATACAGGCCCGTTTAAGAATCCTCTGTTTACAACTACTCCCAGGGTCACTGCATGGTATACAACCTCTATACCCCACCCCAGCAGGGAATAAATCATAAACAGCCATAATA
Source organism: uncultured Lachnospiraceae bacterium (assembly GCA_902793845.1). GTDB lineage: Bacteria > Bacillota > Clostridia > Lachnospirales > Lachnospiraceae > NK4A136. The sequence goes on from CADBFE010000053.1 coordinate 14,497, forward strand.
TTTCAGTCATTTTTCACCTCAAAAGATATATCTTCCGTTTGCTTTTTTCATATTTACAAAGCAGGATTTACATGTATCATAATATGCTTTACATTGGGAAACTCTTTCTCTACCCTCGCATGGACATTTTCCGCAATCTCATGAGCCTCGATCAGTGACATGTCTCCCCTGACGGCGATCTCGAGATCTATATAAATCTTATTTCCAAACTGTCTTGTATGCAGGAGATCGATACGCTCCACTCCGGTCTGCTTTTCTATGAAATTCCTGATAGCCTGCTCTGTTTCCCTGTCACATGAGGCATCTACCATTCTGTTAAGTGCATCCTTGGATATATCAAAGGCTACTTTTAAAATAAAAAGACATATCACCAGGCTGGCGATCGGGTCCATAATGGGAAATCCGCACTTTGCCAGTACGATACCGACAAATGAACCTACTGACGAAAGGGCATCGGATCTGTGATGCCATGCATCTGCCTTAAAAGCTGTTGAGTCCATCTTTTTAGCATAATACATCGTATACCAGAACATACCCTCCTTCACGACAATCGATACGACAGCCGCTATGAGAGGCAGGATGGTTGGTACCTCAAGTTCCTCATGGGATATAAGTTTCTGAATACCAACATATCCGATACCGAGTCCTGTTCCGGCCAGGATGAGACCGAGGATCAGTGACGCCACACATTCCAGTCTCTCATGACCGTACGGATGCTCCTCATCCTCCGGCTGTTTTGAGAGCTGTACTCCGAGGAATGCCACAAAAGTCGCAAACACATCAGACAGGGAATGTACCGCATCGGATACCATCGCTCCGGAATTACCTATCAGACCTGCAAACAACTTAAATGCAGCCAGAAATACGTTTCCGAAGATTCCGACTCCTGACAATCTTTTTACAATCTGTTTTTCTTCCATACTTACCCCTTTTTAAAAACAGTTTTTTCAGATAAACATAAACCAGTCAAACTTTACGGGACCGTCACATTCTATCCTTAAATCATGACCTTCATCACCTGATAAATCATTTAGAGAAACAGGTATCCGCGCATCTGCCCATAATACGGGCCACGACTCTTTCCTCATCTCATCATCCTTAACAGCCCTTGGCATATTATTAAACACCGGCTTCTGATTATTATCATAATCATGGGTATTAAATTTAAGGCCGCCTGCCTTTTTATCGTCGATATATATCCTTATCTCCGATTCCTGATCAGCATGGCAGTGTATTCTAAATGTATTTTTTTCAGGATCAACTTTACAGTTTCCGTAAATGACACTGATATGCCCGTCAGCACTTGCTTTATATACATCATATCCGGCACCGGTCACTGCGCTGTAGCCATAGATACCAGCTACAATACATGTTCCTGTTTCCGTATCATAATGGTCTGCCTTAATCCTTTTTGTCACATCCCTTAGAACCGGCTTATCACCCTTTATATTAACTGTCTGCGATTTGACTTCATCACGGCTTGACCTGTTTGCAGATATTACATAATCACCGTCTTCTATTATGAGAGATTCTCTGATCACATCGTAAAATGCCAGTTCCCTTACAGGTATCTCAAGGATTATTTCTCTTGTTTCTCCGGGTGCGATATCTCTTACCCTCTCAAAGCCGATCAGCTGATTTACCGGTTTCTTCACTCTGCCCCGAGGCGCCTTTGCATATATCTGTACCACTTCATCTGACAATGCATCACCTGTATTTGTAACAGTCATTTCAACTTTTAAAACACGGTTTTCGTTTCTTACATTTTCATATATTCCGTTTTTGGCAGTTTTTTTTGCTGTATCACCATTCTCATATACCGATACTTTCAGATCATCATATTTAAAATCAGTATATGTCAGGCCATATCCAAAGGGATACAGTACGTCTCCTTCAAAATACCTGTATGTCCGATCTTTCCCTATGATGTCATAATCGTCTATGTCAGGAATATCTTTGTCACTCTTATACCATGTCTGAGTCAGTCTGCCTGCCGGATGATTATCTCCGGTAAGTGTATCGGCGATAGATGTACCCATACACTGGGATCCTGTTGCAGACCATAATATAGCTTTAGCCTTTTCGTTTATCTCATTTATCGCAAACGGATAATCACTCATCAGTACGACGATGATATTTTTATTAACCTTATATATCTCATCAAAGAGTTTCTGCTGATACGGGATAAAGTCTATGGTGGTTCTGTCTACTTCCTCTTTTGCATTTATCATGGGATTATGGCCAAGAGCAAGTATACAAAAATCTTTTCCTTTTGCTGCTTCTGTAGCCTCATCTATTCCATGGGATACCGTTTCTTTCTTTATAATGAGAGGAGTTAATCCCTCATAATCTCCTGCTGCAGATACGACATACCCGTCCTTATCGGCGTAGAGCCTGTTTCCGAACCGGTCGCCCATGATGATATCATCATCCTTGCCGTTCATACGGAAAACTTCCAGATTAAACCAGCTGAATATTCCGTCTTTATTGCCGTAGATCTCTCCTATTATTCTGTCAGGATTCTTACCATCTCCTGTCTCAGTTCCCGGTACCGGAGCTCCCGACAGCTTTGTGATCATATACATGCCTGTTTTCTCACTCCGCAGTGTATATGATTCCTCTCCCCAGTCATCGAGGATGAATCTTTCCGCTTCATCAGAAAGTCTTATCCTGCCATCAGAATCTGTAGCCAGATATTTATCTCCCGATCTTAATGTCACCCTGTCGCATCCGTCGATATAATCAATCCCGGATTGTTTTAATCCGTCATATAAAGATATATGCGCCGGAGCCTCTCCTCCGTACCAGTCCTGGTACCATTTATCACCAAGGGGGCCGATAAGTATGCCTTTGGGTAAAATGTCTTTATTGACCGGCAGTACACCGTCGTTTTTAAGGAGTACAACAGATTTATCTGTCAGTGTCCTGCAGATTTTTTCTGCATCTTTACTGCAGATTTCACCTGCATCTCTTTTCTCATCATCAAACAGTCCCAGCCTGATCTTTGTCCTGAATACATTTTTTATCGCAGTATCCAGATCTTCTTCATTTATCAGTCCGAGATCATACGCTTCACATACTGCTTTATACACATCCTCTGTCTTGTCACTCATGGCGTCCACACCGGCCTTTAATGATCTGGCCACTGTCTCCGCGTCCATAGCGGTATCGTGACTGTGGGCTGCCACCAGTACCATGGCTCCTCCGTCTGACACAGCATGAGTGAGTCCGAATTCATCCTTGAGGATCTCCTTTACTTCATGATTAAACAGACCATGGACTCCGTTTATTTTGTTATATGCAGTCATCACGCCTTCAGCACCGCCGTCTTCTATACAGCGTCTGAAGGTTTCGAAATAAAGTTCATATTTATTACGGGGACTGACCGATGAATTTTTCCAGCCACGGCCTATCTCTGTATTATTTGCATAAAAATGCTTAAGGGTACATGCAGCCATGAGATGCTCTTTATCATCTCCCTGTATACCCCGTATATATGAAGCCGCCATGATGCCTGTCTGCACAGGATCCTCGCTGTAGGACTCCTCATTTCTGCCCCACCTCGGGTCTCTCAGCAGATCCACAGTCGGTGCCCAGCGGGATATGCCACCCCAGGGGCGCTTATAAAATTCTGCTCTGGCTTCCTTTCCGGTCACCTCACCTGCTGCCCTGATTGCTTCCTTATCCCATGAGGATGCCATGCCTATCGGCTGGGGAAATGATGTGGTCACATCAGGAACCGCTATATCATTCTGATCATTTCTCGCTTCCACACCGTGAGCTGCTTCGCCTCCCAGTTTGCAAAGCGGGATATCAAGACGCTCCACGCCCTCAGATGCTGATGAGATCAGATTCTTTTTTTCTTCAAGAGTGAGCGCATTTACGAGCCACTCCAGTTTTTCATCTGTACTTACAGATCTGTCCATCAGTATATTTTCTTTGCTGTTTTTCCCCATAAAAAATCCTTTCTTTTTATAATCCCCAATGTTTTCTTTATATTATCTCTACTACTTCACCGATATACATATCATGCATATCATTATCTGCGTACAAGCTCTCTGCGATATCTTCAGGCATGTTTTTTACATCAAGCTGCTGCCTGAAGAGTTTTTTGCATAAGAGAGTTACCTCTGCCTCTTTAAAGGACATCGACTCCCCTGCCTTTACGGGAGTGAGTCCGGAGTCTTTCATCTTGTCCATATCCCTGCCTGATTTTGAGCCGAGTACTCCAAGCACTTTTTTGTACTCTTCAGGATAAAAGCTGACTGTAAAATAATCATTATTATCCATAAACTCATGGGTATATCGTGACTCTCTTACATAAACTGTTGCAACAGGCTTGTTCCATAGAGTTCCCAGCCCGCCCCAGCTTATTGTCATTGTATTAAAACTGCTTTCGCTGCCTGCTGTGAGCAGTGCCCACTTTTTGTCATACTGCGCAAAAATGTCTGTTTTAAATTCCATAAGATACCTCCTGGTTTTGAATATTACATTTTTAATTATTTTTGATTCTCGTGATCAGGGCACATGTTTCTACATGATAAGTCTGGCCGAACATATCACAGGCTCTGACTTTCTTTAGTTCATATCCGTTTTCGCACAGATATTTTAAATCCCTTGCGAGAGTGGCGCTGTCACATGATACATAGACTATTCTGTTCGGCCCGGTATTTACAACTACCCGGAGGGCTTCTTCATCCATTCCTTTTCGGGGAGGGTCCATTACGATGACATCCGCCTTTATTTCGCCTTCATGCTTTGTCAGATATTCTTCTGCAGGAGCACATATAAATTCCGCATTTTCAATATGATTATTTATCATATTTACTTTAGCATCCTCTATAGCCTCCGGTACTATCTCTATACCGTGTACTTTTTTTGCCATACCTGCCATGGAAAGTGATATCGTACCTATACCGCAGCATAGATCCCACACTTCTTCATCGCCTTTAAGGTCTGCATAATCAATAGCGATACCGTAGAGTTTTTCGACCTGTACCGGGTTGACCTGATAAAACGAAAGCGGCGAGATATTAAAGCTTATCCCTTTCTCACTGTAGCAATCCTTAAATCCGCCTTCCGGTTTTCTCACATGCATTACATCCGAGATCGTATCTTTACCATATACGGTATGATAGTTATCTCCCATTATGACGTTTGTATTCTTTTTGTTTATACTGTATGAAATACTGCATACATTGATTTTTTTAAGCTCATCTGCAAGACTTTCAATCCCCGGGATATTATCTCCGTTTATGACCATACAGACCATTATCTCCCCGGTTGCAAATCCTTTTCTGATAAGGACGTGTCTCAGCAGACCTTTTCCGGTCTTTTCATCATACGGTTCAATATGATTTTTATCCATAAATGCCATTATGCATTTAAGTATGTCCTCGTTTTCTTTTATACCCAGTTTACAATCGGTGACAGGGATGATGTCATGGGTCCTCCCTGCATAAAACCCGCATACTGTCTTACCTTCTTTATTTTTACCAAACGGGAACTGGGCTTTATTTCTGTATCTTAAAGCGTCGCCTTCCATACCGGCTATCGGCTCTGCGATACTGTCTATATATTCTTTATCAAATCCCCCTATACGGACCAGGTTGCTCTTTACTTTATTTTCTTTATATTCAAGCTGTTTTTCATATGAGAGCTCCATTATCTGGCATCCGCCGCATTTTCTCGCAAGGTCGCAGGCCGGAGTCACTCTAAAAGGAGAGGGCGTTATCACTCTCTCCGTCTTTGCATAGGCATAGTTTTTCTTGACCTTTAATATCCTCGCCTCAATATGATCTGACGGGAGGGCATCCTTTACAAAAAAGGTAAAGCCGTCTATACGACCTATACCCTGACCTTCAGATCCCATATCAGTCACGTCAAGTTCTATGATCATGTTTTTTTCATATAAATCATTACCGTCTTTATTTATCATGATCCGGTTGTCTTTCTAAAGTTGGAATCAAGGAATTTATTAAATCCAAGCCAGTCATTTGTATCCTTGCTCTTAAACATCTCCGTGATGCTCTGCATCTTTGCATCTGTATTATCTGCAAAGTTAAGAGCTACCGCCTCCATGATCGCAGGCTTTTTGGGCGATCCGAATTCATACTCCCCGTGATGAGCCAGTATGCAGTGCTGGAGTTCATGCTTGTACTTTGGAGGAAATCCTTCTATCTTATCTGCAGCATTTCCTACCATCTCGCATCCCATCACTATATGGCCGAGGAGCTGCCCCTCATCGGTATACTCATTTGCAGGAAACGGTGATATCTCTTTTGTCTTTCCTATATCATGGCAGATGGCAGCGGTGATAAGCAGATCCCTGTTTAAGAGCGGATATGCCGATACAAGGTAATTGCACATATTTGTCACTCCAAGGGTATGTTCAAGGAGTCCGCCTATAAAACCGTGATGTACAGTCTTTGCTGCCGATGATGACTTAAACGCTGTGACAAAAACGTTATTGTCCTTGAAAAAGCTCTCAAGGAGTTTTTTATAATACGGGTTCTTTATCGAATCGATATATTCGATGATCTTTGCAAACATCTCATTAACATTTTTCTCTGTCATAGGGAAGTAATCTTTTGTATCATACTCTCCCTCATCAGCTTTTCTGATCCTGACGAGGCTTGCCTGTTTCTGATTATTAAATATCTTTATATCACCGATTACATCGATGTAATCTCCGGCCTCGTACTCGCCTATACCCTGACTGTACGGGTCCCATACTTTTGCATCGAGGACTCCTGTCTTGTCCTGAAGTAGTACGCTGTCATAGGGCTTTCCTGTCTTTGTCTCTGTGGAGTTTTTCTGCTTACAGTAGTAAACTCCCTGTATTTTGTTGCCTTCTTCGTAGTCTTTTATATATCTCACGATAATTCCTCCATATTTATAATTCGGTAAAAGTCATTTCCACTTCTGTCTCGATATAGTCTCCGCCGCTTTGTCTTGCGTATATCACATTTACTTCCGTATCGGGTGCAATGCTGTTTAATGCAGTCATGTAATCGGCTACACTGCTGATAGTCTTGTCACCTATCTGGATGATCACATCTCCCGCGGTTATACCCACATTCATCGACGGTGAATCACTGTCAACCTTTGTGACATATGCCCCTTTTGGTACTCCGGCATATGTATATACCTCTGCAGTCACATCTGTTACATGGAGTCCCGCGTATACCCGCTGTTTCTTTACGGAAAGGTTTTCTATCAGTTTCTTTATGCCTGAAAAACCGTATGCAACCAGAGTTCCGTCAGCCCCGTATCCCGTATCATATGATGTGAGCACTCCTACTATCTGACCGTTAGTATTGGCTAAAAATCCCGATCCTCCGCCTGTAGAGAGGATATCTGTCGTCAGGATCTGATATGAGGAGTCAGTCATGCTGACTGTGCCTGCCACGCTTGTCACCACACCCTGACAGAGTGAATTAACATTACCCATAGGCTGACCTACCGCTATGACCGGCATACCGAGGAGCACCGCCTCATAAGAGCTGCCCATAGTAGCATATTCAACAGTCTCCATCGTATAGTCCGGTATCTCACTTAAATCAATCGCATATATGGTTATACCTGTATCATTGTCTTTTGCCCAGAGCTCTGCTTGGAGTACTTCACTGTTACTGAATGTGACGACCATGGTTTCCTGACATATCTGCCTGTCGTCACAGACAAGTATCAGCAGTTCTACACCGTTATCACCGATGATCAGTCCCGATATTTTCTCTATGGAGCCTGTATTGACCAGCTCAGTTGCTGCATTTATATCAGTCAGTGTCACCATGCTCTTTTGTATCTCTTTCGAGAGTGCGTACTGCTTTCTGTATATCAGGCGGTAATCGCTTAATTCTATCTCATACTCCTGGACAACCGGAACCTCAACAATATCAACGGATAC
>CADBFE010000054.1 GCA_902793845.1 uncultured Lachnospiraceae bacterium
TGATGCAGGCTTCCCTTCTGAAAAGATATTCTTTGTATCAAACAACGTATCAAGAGAAGAGATGCAGTTTGCAATAGACAAAAATATTCTTGTCAGCATCGACTCCCTCAGCCAGCTTGAGCAGTTTGGCGAGATCAATAAAGGCGGTAAATGCGCAGTCAGGATCAATCCCGGCGTAGGCGCGGGCCATCATGAGAAAGTAGTCACAGCAGGTAAGAAAACCAAGTTTGCCATCGCCGAGGAAGACATAGATAAGATCTTTGAAATCGCATCAAAATACGACCTCACCATCGCTGGCATTAACCAGCATGTAGGCTCACTCTTTATGGATCCGGAGCCTTTCCTTCAGGCTGTAAAGAATTTCCTGCGTATAGCAATGAAATTCAAGAACCTCGAGTTCATAGATTTCGGAGGCGGATACGGTATCCCCTATCATAAACTTGATGATGAGAAGGAATTCCCCATGGATTCTTTCAAAAAAGATTTCGAACTTCTGATAGATGATTTTGTAAAAGAGTACGGATATGCACCTCTGTTTAAGACAGAGCCCGGCAGATACTGTGTGGCAGAGAGCTGCGTGCTCCTTGGCAGAGTACATGCCACAAAACAGAATTCCGGCGTGAAATATGTAGGTACTGACATCGGTATGAATGTCCTCGTCAGACCTTCGATGTACGACTCATGGCATGATATCGAGTTTATCAGAAACAATGAGATCGTTAAGAGAGAGAACGTGACAGAACAGACCGTTACCGGCAATATTTGCGAATCAGGTGACATCCTTGCCAAGAACAGGATGCTGCCGGAGGTAAAGCCCGGTGACATGGCAGTCGTACTTGATGCAGGTGCATACGGATATGCAATGGCCTCTTCATATAATACAAGACCAAGACCGGCAGAGGTGCTTATCACTTCAAACGGTGAGGTAAAATGCATCAGACGTGCAGAGACTTATGAAGATATTATGAGATTATTTGATTGTTAACGGAGGTTTTGAAATGGATTTAAAAGGACGTGATTTCCTGACTCTAAAGGATTTTTCCGCAGATGAGATTCAGTACATGGTAGATGTAGCAGCATATTTTAAGAAAAAGAAAAAAGCAGGAGAGCCCCACGATATATGCCGCGGCAAAAACGTGGCTCTCATATTTGAAAAGACGAGTACCCGTACCCGCTGCTCATTTGAAGTAGCAGCAAGGGACCTTGGAATGGGTGCCACATATCTCGATCCAAAGAGTTCACAGATCGGCAAGAAAGAGAGTACTGCAGATACAGCAAGAGTACTCTGCTCAATGTTTGACGGCATAGAGTACAGAGGCTTTGCCCAGTCCAATGTGGAGGAGCTTGCTAAATATTCAAAGGTTCCCGTATGGAACGGCCTCACAAACGAGTATCACCCTACACAGATGCTGGCAGATCTTCTCACCATCGAGGAAGTATTTGGCTCATGCAAGGGCCTTAAGCTCGCATATATGGGCGATGCAAGATACAACATGGCCAATTCCCTCATGATACTCTGCAGCAAGATGGGTATGCATTTTGCAGCAGGTGCTCCCAAGGAGTATTTCCCCGATCCCGAGCTTGTAAAGACATGTGAGGGATACTGCAGCGAGTCAGGTGGCAGCATCCTCTTAACAGAAGATGCCTTTGAGGCAGCAAAGGATGCAGACATCATTTATACCGATGTATGGGTATCCATGGGTGAGCCTGATGAAGTATGGGAAAAGCGTATTAAAGATCTGTCACCGTATAAAGTCCGCAAGGAGCTGTTTGATGTGGCCAAGAAGAGTGCTATATTCCTTCACTGTCTCCCTGCATTCCACGATCTCAAGACAGAGATAGGAAAAGAGATGGGAGAGAAGTACAACTTCACTGAGCTTGAGGTGACAGATGAAGTATTTGAAGCTCCCTACTCCCATGTATTTCAGGAAGCCGAAAACCGTATGCATACGATAAAGGCTGTCATGGCAGTTACACTCAGCGAAGTAAAGATGGATTAATTATCAGGAAGCAGTCTATTTGAAAGCAGATGTATTGCGGCTGATCCGCAGCACAAAAGAATATATGTCCCTCATGACATTAACGGAAGCATGTAAGATGTCGGAGGATGAGATTTACAATGCAGTGACCCAGCTGATGAACATGGGTTATGACATTGAGTATGAAGAGGATAAAGGTTTTCATTTAAACAGTTATCCCGAGAATATCACAGCAGTCGAGCTCATGAGCCGGGTAAAGACCGAGTGGGCCGGTAAAAACGTGATGTATAAAAAATCGACGGGCTCAACAAATGATGATGCCAAAAACCTTTCCGGCAATAAAAATGCCCACGGCATACTGGTAGTCACAGACCATCAGACATCCGGTAAAGGCAGACGGGGCAGGGCATGGGAGGACAACGGCCAGGGCAATATAGCAATGAGCCTGCTCCTAAAGCCAAAGTGCAATCCGGATCAGGCATCCCGCATCACACTCATCATGGCACTTGCCGTAGCAGATGTACTCTCCCAGTTAACAGAGGGTGAGGTAAAGATAAAGTGGCCCAATGATGTCCTGGTAAATAAAAAGAAGGTCTGCGGTATACTGACCGAGATGGGTCTTGATGATAAAGGCAATATTGACCATGTGGTTGTAGGCGTAGGCATCAATGTCAACCAGAAGTATTTCCCCGAAGAGCTTGATCATGCCAGCTCCCTCTATATAGAAAATGATGAGATGACGAGTGCCAGGTCTGACATCATCCTCGGCGTGATGGACTACTTTGAATATTATTACGGCATGTTTGAGGAGTTTGGTGATCTGTCCCATATCGTGAGCATGTACGAGAGCTACCTCATCAACAAGGATGAAAAAGTAAAAGTCCTTGATCCAAAAGGTGAGTACACGGGTACGGCCACAGGTATAAACGATTTTGGCGAGCTCATTGTCCAGAAGGATGATGGCGGATTTGCCAGAGTCGATTCAGGAGAAGTTTCCGTAAGAGGAGTTTATGGATATGTCTGATATCAATTTAAACGAGAGAGTAGTCGTATGCGGTGCCAATGCATACGAGAAAAAATATTATTTTAATGAAGAGATGTTTGGCAAGATGCCCCAGTCGATAAAGGATGACCTCCATATCATATGTGTCCTCTTTACCGAGGAGGTAGGTGGTATCATCACCATAGTGGTTGAGCCTGACGGAGGAGTATCCCTCGATACCCAGTGTGCCGAGGATGATTACTACTATGATGAGATCAGTAGCGGACTCCTCATAAACAAGATCAGGATGAACAGGAAAGAACTCCTCGAGTCCATCAGTCTCTTTTACAGAGTATTTTATCTTCATGAAAAGTTTGAATAAATCGGAGTAAAAAAATGTTACTTGCAATCGACGTAGGAAATACAAATATTACATTTGGCGGATATGAAGGGGACAGGATGACATGTACCTTTCGTATGACCACAAAGCAGCAGCGTACCAGCGATGAGTACGGTATATCGATCAGTGAGATGTTAAAGCTCTCCGGATATACGAGAGAATCGGTGAGCGGCGTTATCATCGCATCTGTTGTGCCGGGTATCATGCATTCCCTCACCAGCTCCATAGAGAAATATTTTAATACAAAGCCCATGATAGTAGGCCCGGGATTAAAGACCGGTATAAAGATAGTGACGGAAAATCCCAAGGAGCTCGGTGCTGACCGAGTGGTAGATGCAGTCAGTGCGTATGAGAAATACGGCGGTCCCGTACTGGTACTCGACTTTGGTACAGCGACTACATACGACCTCGTAAATGAAAAAGGAGAGTTCTGTGCAGGTATCACGGCTCCCGGTATCAGGATCAGTGCAAATGCCCTTACGGAAGGTACGGCAAAGCTCCCTGAGATAGAGATTAAAAAGCCCGAGAGCATCCTGGCCCAGAATACAGTCCAGAGTATGCAGGCAGGTCTTGTATACGGTCAGATAGGTCAGACCAAGTATATTATCAACCGTGTTAAAAAGGAGAAGGGTTATGACAGTCTCCACGTGGTAGCCACCGGTGGTCTCGGTTCCATGATCGCAAAAGAGGTTGAGGAGATATCTGTATATGACAGAAACCTGACCCTCGACGGACTCAGGATAATCTACGAAAAGAATGCTAAATAAATATTATAAATCCGGGGTTAATGCCCCGGAATTTTAATGATATGAGTATGTTAAAGAAACTGACAATAGGAAATGTGACTCTGCCCAATAATGTGATTTTAGCTCCCATGGCGGGAGTGACCGATATGCCTTATCGTATCCTTTGCAGAGAGATGGGCGCAGGCCTTATTTGTATGGAGATGATCAGTGCGAAGGCCATTTATTATAACAATAAGAATACAGAGGAACTCCTAACCATTGATGAGAAGGAGCGGCCCGTATCCCTCCAGCTCTTTGGAAACGATCCGATGATCATTTCGGAGATGGCAAAGCGTATAGCGGATACGGAGGAGAGGCCTTTTGATATCCTGGATATAAATATGGGATGTCCTGTGCCGAAGGTAGTCGGAAACGGTGAAGGCTCGGCTCTTATGAAGGATCCGAAATTAACAGCTGAGATAATCAAAAAGACAAGCCGTGCCATAAATAAACCTGTCACAGCAAAGATAAGGCTCGGATTTAATAATGATAATATTAACTGCGTGGAGATGGCGAAGATCCTTGAAGATGCAGGGGCAGCAGCCATTGCCCTCCATGCCAGGACAAGAGAGCAGTACTACAGCGGAGAGGCCAGATGGGAGTATATAGCAAAGGTTAAGGATGCCGTATCCATCCCGGTTATAGGCAACGGTGATGTAAAGGATCCTCTTTCGGCCAAAAAGATGCTTGATGAGACAGGCTGCGACGGAGTCATGATAGGCAGGGCAGCCCAGGGTAATCCATGGATATTTAAAGAGATCACTTCTTACTTAGAGACAGGTATCATCCCGGAGAGACCATCTGATGAGGAGCTCTGCAGTATGATAAGGCGTCACGCAAAGATGATGATCAATCATAAAGGAGAATTCAGAGGCATGCGCGAGATGCGCAGCCATATCGCCTGGTACATAGGCAGTCGTAAAAACGCCGCCCACTACAGGAGACAGGCCTGCGAGCTGGAGACCATGGATGATTTAAATGTATTTCTTGACAGATTAATGGAAGAGTCAGTCGTCTGACTCTTCTTTTATTATGGGTGGGAGTTTTTCTTTACTTTACATCCTATAACCGAACTGTTAAAATATGTACATATATATGTACATATTTCTTCAAGGAGGCTTGCGATGATAGTAACAAAACCTGCAGATTTTAGAGCAAAACAGAAAGAATTCTTTCAGAAGGCATATGAAGGAGAAGTGGTAGTCGTATCAAGACCGCGAAATGAGAATACCGTGATTATAAATCAGGATACTTATAATAGGCTAATGCAGGAGCGGAGAATTATGGCCTATTATATGGGATTAAAGAAGATTGGAAAGTTAGGAAAAGATGAAGAATTTCATATGACGGAAATAATTGAAAAGATTTTTAATGCTGAAATAATTCCTTTTACTCCAAAGACAGAAAAAGAATATTTTGAAAGAATAGATAAATCTTTAAAAGATGTTGAAGAAGGCAGGACACAAAATGCAAAGGAAGCCTTAAAGGAAATTTGTTCGGAGATAGAAAATGCAGCAGTATTTGGTTAAGATTTCTTTTGAGGCAAAAGATCAGATAAGAAATATACTGGAGTATTTATTTTTTGTCTTTAAAAGTAAACAGGCTTATGATGCAGTAAAAAAAGATTTTTTTGAAACGGTCGATCGTTTATCTTATACTGCAGGAGTTATACCGGAAAGTGATAATGAAAAGCTGAGAAAAAGACGGCTAAAAATAATACATTTTAAATCACATGGTTATATTATGTTATTTCGTGTTGATGCAAATATTGCGACAATAGTTGAGGTACATCATGAAACAGAAAATTATACATAAGCATATTTAAAACAAATAGGCCTTATGCAGTAATGAAGAAAAAACAAAAAAGGAAAAACAATGCTCCCGATGTAAAGTATGAAATTGGCTTTGCAGAGGGAGTTTTTAATTATCAATGAATGAGGCTTATCTTGCTTTAAACATTTGTACATATAAAAGAAAAGATTATTTGATGGAAAACTTATCTTTATTGAAGAGTTCACTTTTTTTGATAGACTGATTTGTAATGTTTATCAAAAATGCTTTTTGCATTTTTGGTAAACATTTTTTTGAATATTCTGACTGTGACACTACTGCAAAATGGAACAGTCACAGAAGAAAGATTACAAAGGGTTATTACCTATAGGATCGGTGGTAAAGCTTGCAGGCTTTGACCGTGATTTTATGGTATGCGGCAGGGTAGTTGTAGCCACAGGAGAAGATAAGATCTACGATTACGTAGGTTTTATATATCCGGAGGGTATAGGTACAGGTGATGACCTGGTATTTTTTGACAGAGACAATATAGAGAGTGTACAGTTTATCGGTTATCAGGACGAGTTCGAGCTCATGTATCGCACACAGATACTTGATGATCTCGGAGAGCTCGCATATGTTAACGGAGAGATAGTACCCGTATCAGACGATGAGGATTAAAGTATGAGTGATAGAAAGACCAGAATGGAATGGCTCAATACTTTAAAGAGCCTTCAGACAAAATTTAATACGGGAAAGAGAAATCTGTTCGGTGGTTCATTTAAAGCTGACCACAATGAATTATCGGATGCTGTCAGCGAGACTATCCTGATGCTTGAGGGATATCTTGATGATGAACACCTTTCAATTGAACGGGCGGGGCAGATACAGCAGTCTTTGAAAAAAGTAGCATCCCTTGCTCAGAAATATATGGATGTAAAGAAGAGGGATGACAACTATGCCCTGAAAAAGGAAGGTAATATAAAGGAGGCAACCGGCAATAACCGGGAGAGGCTTTTGGCAGCCAATGACCTTTTACATAATGCAAACACAATGGTAGCTGAAATCGATGAATATGTAGCGATGAATCAGCATCAGGATGAGATAGTTGAGGGCAGAGAGCCGATGACTTTAGAAGAGCTTAAAGAGCTCGATAAAGATTCGGAATCTGTAAATATTGCCGCTTCAGCCCTCCACGTAGCAAAGAAAGAGTATGAATCGAGTGCATCAGCATATGATGACGGTGATGACAGGCGCAGATGGGATCTGCCCAGAAGAAAGGATTTCAAAAAAGGTGTAAATCTCCATCTTAATAAGATAATGGGATTCAATACCGAGCAGGGTTTTGTTGAAAGTTACAAAAAACATCGTTTTCTTATCCATAAAACTGTTGAGAGTTATCGGGAGATTGAGGCTGAGCTTGAGTCGGACAATGTACTTGACAGAGATCAGGCTGCTAACAAGATCAGATGCCTCGGCATGACAAAGGACCAGTTTTTAAAGATGGAGGACAAGATAAACGAGCTCGATATGGCAGGACGCTATATGGATGTCAGAGCCGAGCTTTTGGAGAGCACCATATATAGAAATCTGACACCGGAGCAGAAAGACAACCTCTATTCAAAGTCTTATTTAGAACTTATGGATGCTGCCAGTGTTGAGACAGATGATGGCAAGAAACAGGTGCTTGAAAACATTGCCTCATTAAAGAATATGGAAAAGTACGGTATCAAGCAGGCTGATAAATCCACAGAACACCGTATCAACGCTTTTGAGGGAAATGGAAAGTATGGCAATGTGTCCACAAAAACATCTGTCGGTACAGCATATATCGATACAGGAAAACCTTCATCTGCAAAAAATCTTAAGGATTATTTACAGAGCAAACCAATATCTGTCAATGCTTCAGATGGAACGATCATCAACTATGCCGGAACTAAATTTGAAAAACAGCAGGCGGGTGCATCCATAAACCTCGTTAAAGCAAAAGCAAGAGTCGGAAAGATCGGAGCTTCGATTAAGAGCAGCAGTGGCAATACTGTTGTAAAAGGTCAGATAACCGGAGTGACTGTTAAGACGGGCGCAAGCGTATCATGTGCATTATCAAAAGTATCATTTGTTGATGCCAAGATTGCTTTAAATACATCTGCTGAGATAAAAGGTCTCCGTGCAGTTGCCAAGGGATCTGTGCAGTCTGACAACGGCAGATATAAAGTTGATGCAAAAGCTGAAGGCGAGCTTGGTGAAGGTATGGCATATGCCAATTTCGGCCTGGGCAATGTAACATATAAAAATGAGAATAAAGAAACGGTCAACGGTATCGGAGTAAATCTCGATGTCGGAGCCGGAGTAGCGGTTGCTACAGGATCGGTATCCGGAGGATTCAGTATTTTCGGTGTACGATTCGGAGCGAGACTTACAGGCAGTGTGCTGAGTGTCGGAGCATACAATATGCTTGGAGCTGATACAAAGAGACTTAATATCGGATTTAAACTGGGCCTTGGAGTTTTCGGAGTCGGTCTTTCGTTCAGCGTTGACTGGAGCGGTGCAGTAGCCAAGTATAGAGCCTGGAAACAGCGTAAGGTTACCAGAAAGGAGCTGAAAGCATTAAGAGCCAAAGAAAAAGGCATTGATGCTCTCGACGATAATGAAAATGATAATCGCGGCAGAAAAAAGAAGCTCGAATTCAAGGACGGAAACGACGGTTTTACGGTTATAGACAGGAAAAGATCAAAGTCTGTAGGTTATTTAGGCAATTAAAGGTATTATATGGAGGAAGAGATATGTATAAAGATTTATTACCCAACGGTTCAATCGTTAAACTTTCAGGCGGCGATCATTATGTGATGATATGTGGCCGTATGTGATGATATGTGGCCGCGTAACAGTACCTGCCGGAGAGGAGACAATCTATGATTATGTCGGTTGTCTCTATCCCGAAGGTCTCACAGATATGGATAACATGCTGTTCTTTAACCGGGACAATATAGAGACCATACTGTTTATCGGTTATCAGGACAAGCAGGAGCTCGATTACCGTAGTGAGATACTTGACAACCTCGGAGAACTCACCATAAAGGATGGCGAACTCGTGGATGTAAACGAGGCATAAGATATCTGATAATATTGAGAAACACAGCCGTAAATGATAGAATTAATTACGGTTGTGTTTTTTAATTATTTTAATTAAATAGTTAAAAGTTATAAAGGAGGTTACATCATGAAGAGAATAGGTATGCTTACAAGCGGCGGTGACTGTCAGGCACTTAATGCAGCCATGAGAGGAGTCGTCAAGACATTTATAAACAGTGGGGAAGAAGTGGAGATCTTTGGTTTCCTTGCAGGATACAAGGGTCTCATATACAGCAACTTTCAGATGCTGACAGGCAAGGATTTCTCAGGTATCCTGACCAAGGGCGGTACGATCCTAGGATCATCCAGGACACCGTTTAAGACGATCACCGAGCCTGATGAAAACGGCGTGGACAAGATAGAGGCCATGAAGCACACATATCACAAGCTTGGCCTTGACTGTCTCGTGATCCTCGGCGGAAACGGTACCCACAAGACTGCAAACCTCCTTCGTACAGAGGGACTCAATATAGTCACACTGCCAAAAACAATAGATAACGATCTCTGGGGTACTGATATGACATTCGGTTTCCAGAGCGCCGTTGATATAGCCACAAATGTGATCGACTGTATCCATACCACGGCCGATTCCCACAGACGTGTGTTTATAGTAGAAGTAATGGGACACAAGGCGGGATGGCTCACCCTTAATGCCGGTATGGCATCGGGAGCAGATATTATCCTTATCCCTGAGATCCCCTATGACATAAAGAAAGTAGTAAAGGCTATCAAAAAGCGTCAGGAGAGAGGCTCCGGCTTTACCATCCTCGCTGTGGCAGAGGGCGCTATCTCTAAGGAAGATGCGGCTCTCTCCAAAAAAGAGTACAAGAAAAAACTTGAGAAGAGAACTCATCCCAGCGTTTCATACGAGATAGCCGAGGCTATCCAGGCAGAGACAGGCATGGAGGTCAGAGTCACCGTACCCGGCCACATGCAGCGAGGCGGATCACCCTGTCCCTATGACAGAGTATTTGCTTCAAGACTCGGTTCTGAGGCCGGCAAGCTGGTGCTTAAGGGCGAGTACGGATTCATGGTTGGATACAAGAACCGTGAGATCGTAAAAGTTCCCCTTGAGGAAGTAGCCGGTAAGTTAAAGATGGTAGACCCTGATGCTACTATTGTTAAGGAAGCAAAGATGCTCGGTATCTGCTTCGGAGACTAATGTTTTAAATGAGTTATACAGCGTTATACAGAAAATTCCGTCCTCAGACTTTTGACGATGTCAAAGGTCAGGACCATATAGTGACGACCCTTAAGAATCAGGTTGCGTCAGGCAGGACTTCCCACGCGTATCTTTTCTGCGGTACGAGAGGTACAGGTAAGACTACCATAGCCAAGATACTCGCCAGGATGGTCAACTGTGAGCATCCGACTGAATCCGGACCGTGCTGTGAGTGTGATTCGTGCAGGGCGATAGCAGACGGCACCAGTATGAATGTCATCGAGATCGATGCCGCATCAAACAACGGTGTAGACAATATCCGCGAGATCATCGAGGAGGTTTCGTACTCTCCGGTCGGAGGTAAGTACAAGGTTTACATCATCGACGAGGTTCACATGCTCTCGACAGGAGCGTTTAACGCACTCCTTAAGACCCTTGAGGAGCCACCGTCATATGCCATGTTCATCCTGGCGACCACCGATGTCCACAAGATACCGATCACCATCCTCTCAAGATGTCAGCGATATGATTTCAAGCGTATCGGTATCGACACCATATCAGCGAGGATGCGGGAGCTTGCAGATATCGAGGGATTAAAGGTCGAGGACAAGGCCCTTAAATATATTGCCAAGATGGGAGACGGCTCCATGCGAGATTCCCTGTCTCTCCTCGACCAGTGCGTGGCATTTAACTTTGGCAGTGAGCTTACATATGATAAGGCTATAGATATACTTGGCTCTGTAGACAACTCTGTATTTTCAAATCTTTTGGAGCTCATTATTAAAGATGACATAATAGGAGCAGTAAACCTCCTTGAAGAGATAGTCATGCAGGGCAGGGAACTGGTTCAGTTTGTCACGGACTTTACATGGTATTTAAGAAATCTTATGCTTGTAAAGTCATGTGATGACGGATATATAGAAGACGTCCTTGAGGTTTCCAGCGAGCATCTTGAGAGACTTCGGGAGGAAGCAAAGCAGATAGAGATAAATACCATCTTCAGATATATAGATGTTTTCTCAGAACTCTCATCCAGGATTAAATATGCATCCCAGAAGAGGATCATCATCGAGATGACGCTCATCAGGCTCTGCCGTCCCCAGATGGATACAGGCAGCGAAGATGTCCTTGAGAGAGTCCGTCAGTTAGAGAAAAAGGTTGAAAACGGTATCACCGTCACGGCAGTTGCTCCGGCCGCGTCCGGAGGACAGGCACCCCGGGAGGAGAAAAAAAAACCGATGCTGAGCCCTGAGGCGATAAGCGCATCCCTTGCAGACCTGGCACTTCACTGGCCATCCATATCATCGATGGTGGAGGCCCCCCTTACAGGTACTTATCTAAAGGGGTCAAAGGCTTCGGTAGGAGAAAATAATGTTTTCTTTATATGCGTGCCTGAGGAATTCCAGGCCAATCATTTACGGGAGCCCGGCAGGATGGCTGATATCTCGGCTCTCCTTGATGAGCACATGGGCGGACAACATGTTGATTTTGAGATAAAGACTTTTGACAAGACCCGCAGATTTAATGAACAGTATGTGGATATAGATGCCATAAAGGATTTAATACCGGGATTAACGGTAACTACAGAATAAATATTTAAACGGAGGATTTTTAAGATGGCAAAAAGAGGCGGATTCATGGGCGGCGGTATGCCCGGCAACATGAACAACATGCTTAAGCAGGCTCAGCGTATGCAGAGACAGATAGAGGAGCAGCAGAAAGAGCTTGAGACAAAAGAGTTTACGGCAAAGGCAGGCGGCGGAGCCGTTGAGGTAACCGTAACAGGTAAAAAAGAGATGGTCAGCATAAAGCTCTCTCCCGAAGCAGTTGATCCCGACGATATCGAGACTCTTCAGGACATGATAGTTGCAGCTACAAACGAGGCCCTTAAGCAGGCTAATCAGGCCAATGAGGATTCACTCGGCAAGATGACCGGCGGTATGAATCTCGGAGGTCTTTCCTTCTAATGGATCTTTACAGCGAAGATATTAATAAACTGATAGATGAGCTGGCGGCACTGCCGGGTATCGGTTCAAGGTCAGCCCAGCGTATGGCATTTCATATTATCAATCTGCCGATAGACAGGGTAAAGCGCCTCTCGTCTGCGATCATAGACGCAAAGCAGCACGTAAAGTACTGCAAAGAGTGCCTGACACTCACCGACTCGGAGCTCTGTCCCGTCTGTGCCAATGAAAAGAGGGACCACAGCACCATCATGGTAGTTGAGAATACGAGAGACATGATCGCCTATGAAAAGACGGGAAAGTATGAAGGTGTTTATCACGTGCTCCACGGGGTAATATCTCCCATGAACGGCATCACCCCGGCAGATATCAGATTAAAGGAACTTATCGAGCGTCTTAAAGGCGATGTAAAGGAGCTCATCATAGCGACAAATGCAACGCTTGAGGGTGAGACCACAGCCATGTATATCAGCAAGCTGGTAAAACCCGCAGGCATCAGAGTCACCAGGATCGCAACAGGTGTGCCTGTAGGCGGAGATATAGAATATATTGATGAAGTCACGCTGACGAGAGCACTCGACGGCAGAACAGACTTATAATTTTTGGAGGTTATTATGGCAATCACAAAGGAACTGTTTGGAAAGACAAGGGACGGAAAAGAAGTTTACGCATATACCATTACTAATAAAAACAACATGTCGATCACGGTCATGACATTCGGAGCGATCCTTAAAAATGTTCTGGTTCCCGATAAAAAGGGCAAAGTTGACGATGTGGTCCTTGGATATGATAAACTCTGGATGTATTTTAAAAACGGCAGCTGCTTTGGTTCAACTATAGGTCCTATTGCAAACCGTACCGAGAAGGGACAGTTTTCGATAGGTAAAAATTCATATCAGCTCCCCGTCAATGACCGCAAGGTAAACAACCTCCATACAGACCTGGTAAACGGTTTCCATAAGAGAGTATGGGATGCTGTGGAGGGCAAAAATGCCGTAACATTCTCCCTCACAAAGAAAGACGGAGAGATGGGTCATCCCGGTGCCATGAAGGTTTCTGTCACATATACACTGACAGATAAAAATGAGATAAAGATTCATTATCACGCTGATACAAATAAAAAGACGGTCATCAACATGACCAACCATTCATACTTTAATTTATCCGGAGCAAAGAGCAGCAATATGGAGCATACTGTCCTTAAGATAAATGCTTCATCATTTACTCCCGTTAAGAATGATGCCATACCTACAGGCGAGATCGCACCGGTAAAGGGCAATGAATTTGACTTTACAAAGCCCAAGGCTATAGGTAAGGATATCGGTAAAAAGACAAATGAGCAGATAAAGATATGCGGAGGATACGATCACAACTTCTGTATCGACGGTTACAAACCTGACGGAAAGCTCCGTCTCGCAGCAGTTGCAACCGATAATAAGTCAGGCAGAACACTTGAGACATATACAGATCTCCCCGGTGTTCAGTTCTACGCAGGAAACTTTATCGGTGAAAATACGGGCAAGCAGGGATATAAAAACTGTAAGAGAAAGGGATTCTGTTTAGAGACCCAGTATTATCCAAACTCTGCAAATGAAAAGAATTTTGAGAACCCCGTATTTGACAGTAAAAAGCCGTACGACACAACAACGGTTTATAAATTTATCTGGTAGGAAGTATATATAAATGCCGGCCGAGAGGGACAATGTAAACAGATCCGCTTTTAAAAAGCGTATATTTGAATACCGAATGAGAGTTGCAGCGACAGCAGTTATTGCTATTGTCGCTGTTTTGGTTGTCCTCTTTATCATCTGGCGTGGCTATGAGACCAGGGTATATACGACATATACGGTTGTAAATGCCGTAGAGCGTATTGATGTGGAGGGGACAAAGGTCCTCGGTTTTGGCAGTCAGTTTATCACATACAGCGCTGACGGTATCCACTGTACTGACAGCAAGGGCAGAGATGTATGGAGCTTTCCGTACCAGATGCAGTCCCCGGCGGTAAAGGTCAGCGGTGAATATGCGGTATGTTCCGATTACAACGGTCAGAGTATTTACATATTTAATTCCGAGGGCGTATGTGGAACCATACAGACAAACTCACCTGTTAAGAGTGCCCAGATATCAGAGACAGGCGTGGTGGCAGCCGTTATAGACAAGGGCTCTGTAACCCCTGTTAATCTTTACTATTATGACGGTTCCCAGATAGCAGGCTTCCGTACCACCATGAGCAAGTCAGGCTATCCTGTAGCCATAGGTATATCAAGTGACAGCAAGCTTGTAGGTGTATCATATCTATATCTTGATTCCGGCAAGCTCACATCAAAGGTTGCTTTTTATAATTTTGGAGAAGTCGGTCAGAACGAGACAGACAACTTAGTCAGCGGATATGATTACCAGGATGAGATCATACCTGAGATCCGTTTCTTATCTGACAGAAAAGCATTTGCTCTTGGCAGCAGCAAGCTCATGTTTTATGAAGGCAGCGAGCGCCCGGTCAATATCGCCAATATCCTGATCAATGAGGAAGTGCGGGCTGTTTACTCGGGAGACAACAGGGTAGGTCTCGTATTTTTCAATACTACCGAGGAAGGCAAGTACCGTCTTGATGTATATACATCTGACGGCAATCTTGAAAACAGCTTTTATTTCGATCTTGATTACTCTGATATTTTCTTTGCAAATGACAGAGTGGTTATTTATAATTCCACATCGGCACTTATCTATACAGCATCAGGCAGACTTAAATTTTCGGGAGAATTTGAGGAGCCCGTTTCTCTTGTTCTGCCCACATCTTCGAGTGTGAGCTATGTCCTTGTCACACCTTATAATATCGAGACAGTTACTCTTCAGTAACATCTTTTCCCTTAACAAATTCTTAGCATGAAATTTGATTTTTTTTATTATGAGAGTATAATCTTTATTCAAATAAAATCGTATTAACGGAGTTTTAAAAGTTATGGAAGAGGAAAAGAAACAAGATCAGGGTTTTTGGCTTCGCGTTGCTTCTTTTATAGTAGATAAACGAAAAGCCATTTTTATTCTGTTTGTCATCGCCATCATATACAGTGTAATCTGTATGAATCTCGTAGATGTCAACCAGGATATCACATCATATCTGCCGGACACCAGCGAGACCAGGATCGGCCTCGACAAGATGGACGAGCAGTTTACCACTTATGCCACGGCAAAGGTGATGATCACAAATATCACTTATGAAAAAGCATGTGTGGCAGCAGACAATATCGCCGGTATATCAGGGGTAAAGTCTGTAGAATTTGACAACAGTGAGGACCATTACAAAGGTACCTGTGCACTTATAACCGTAACCGTCGATGGCGGCAATGAGGATAAAGTCAGCATTGAGGCCATGGAAAATGTGGAATCCGAATTAAAAGATTATGATGTATACATATCAACAGCGATAGGTGAGGAGGAAAAGACGACCGAATCCCTTGATGCGGATATGAATGTCATACTTGTATGTGCCGTTGTCATTATCGTATTTGTACTGGCTCTTTCCACCAAGGCGTACGCGGAGATTCCCGTACTCCTCATTACATTCGGAACAGCAGCCCTTTTAAATAAAGGTACAAACTTCTGGTTTGGGACCATTTCTTCGGTTACCAACTCAATAGCGGTAGTCCTCCAGCTGGCCCTTGCCATAGATTACGCCATTATCCTGTGCGACAGATATATGGAAGAGCATGAGACCATGGATTCCATACCTGCTGTCAAAGTTGCGCTGTCCAAGGCAATCCCAGAGATCAGTTCATCATCCCTCACCACCGTATCCGGTATGGCTGCCATGATGTTCATGCAGTTCAGACTCGGTTACGATATGGGTATCGTACTGGTAAAGGCTATCATCATCAGCCTTATATCGGTATTCTTCCTGATGCCGGGCGTCATTCTCATATTTGCAAAAGCCATAGACAAGACCCATCACAAATGTAATGTTCCTAATATTACTTTTGTCGGTAAATTTGCGTCAGCGACAAAATGGGTGATACCTCCCGTTTTTGCCGTTGTGATCGTTTATGCATTTATCCAGTCAAACGGATGCCTCTATTTATATGATGTAAATTCTGTAGAGAGTGCCAAAAAGACTGTGCAGAAGATTGCCTCGGAAAAAATAGAAGCAACCTTCGGAGCAGAGAACCAGCTGGTAGTCATGGTACCGGTGGGAGATTACGATTCGGAAAAAGATCTCCTTATCAGATATGAAGAACTCCCCTATGTATCATCGGCTCTTGGTCTTGCCAACCAGGAGATAAGTGATGATTATGTATTAACAGATGCACTTACGCCCAGGCAGTTTGCCGAGCTCATCGATCTGGATGTAGAGGTGGTAAACGTACTTTATTCCGCATATGCATACGATGAGGGAGAGTACGGACCGATCATTACAGATATCAGTGATTACAGTGTACCTATTATAGATATGTTTATGTTCCTTTACGATCAGTACAAGCAGGGATATGTAACATTGAGTCCCGATATGGAGGAGACGCTAAACGATCTTTATGACAAACTGTATGACGCGGAGCTTCAGCTAAAAGGTGAGGAGTACACAAGACTCGTCCTTACTCTCGATATGCCTGTGGAAGGAGATGCCACCTATGAAGCGATGGAAGAGATCAGAAATATCGCAGCGAGACATTACGGCGAGGATGTGATACTTGTTGGTAACTCAACGAGTACCCATGACCTCCAGAGTTCATTTGCAAATGATAACCTGATCATCAGTATACTGACGGCTCTCTTTGTACTCATCATACTGCTCTTTACTTTCCAGTCAGCCGGACTGCCTGTACTTTTGGTACTCACCATTCAGGGCAGTATATGGATCAACTTTACCGTGCCTTCCCTTCAGGGTCAGGGTATATATTTCCTGGCATACCTTATCGTGTCGGCTATCCAGATGGGTGCGACGATTGATTATGCCATCGTTATATCCAGCCGATATCTTGTACTTAAAAAGGAGATGCCACTTAAGAAAGCCGTGGGTGAGACGATCAACCAGGCATTCCCTACCATATTTACATCAGGTACCATACTTACATGTGCAGGATTCCTGATAGGTTATATTTCATCAAATGCTACCATAGCAGCCATCGGTATAGCCCTTGGCCGTGGTACACTAATCTCGATCATGCTGGTTATCCTGGTACTGCCTCAGATTCTGCTCCTCGGTGACTGGATCATAGAAAAGACAGCCCTCACCATATCTCTTGCAAGAGAGGAAAAAGAGTTCAAGGGCCGTGTGGCTGTGACAGGTCACATCAGAGGATATGTGACAGGTATGATAGATGCGGATGTCACAGGTATATTTACCGGTGATATGAAGGTTGCAATTGACTCAAAGATACCCGGCAGATCCGGTCAGGTGACAAACCTTGATGAGCAGAAAGCCATAGATAAAAAGGATGATGTCATAGGCGACGAGGATGCGGAAAAAGCAGAGATAAAGGAGGACAATAGTGATGAAGAATAAATTTAAATCAGTTGGCTTCCTGATGACAATAATATTACTGACACTCAGCATGAATATCCCTTATGTTTATGCTGACGATAATGATGACTCAGCCAGCAACAACACCGCAGATGAAATCTATTATATTAATGACATGACAGACTTTAACGATTTTGTTTCCTGCTGCAGCGAGGACGGATGGTCCCTTGGCAGGGAGGTTTCCCTTGAAGCCGATATCATCATCCCTGATGCGGATTTTGGAGGCATACCGTACTTTAACGGTACGTTTGATGGCAACGGCCATACAATCACAGTCAACTATATGGCTCATGCAGGCTCAAACTACGGACTGTTCAGATATGTGGGAGCAAAAGGCAGTGTTGAAAACCTCATAGTAAATACAGTATGTATACCCACAGGAAGCGCCAAAAATGTCGGCGGTATAGTCGGAGTAAACTACGGAACAATCAGGGGATGCTATGTCACGGGCAAGGTTAAAGCCAGCGTAAATGTCGGCGGTATAGCAGGTATAAACAAAGAGACAGGCATCATAGTAGGATGTACCAATGCCGGACTGGTACTCGGTACAGACGAGACAGGCGGTATAGCCGGTACAAACAGCGGTACGATAATAGGATGCAGCAACAGCGGCAACATAAACGATGACGAGCAGGCAACGGTTACGGATATAAGCGACGTGGTTGACGTCAACGGATTTAATCTCGTCAACGAAGTGACGACGAGAAATGATATGGCCGGTATCTGCGGATACTCAAGCGGACTGATCTCTGCCTGCAGCAACACGGGTAATGTCGGTTATGCCCACAGCGGATACAACGTCGGCGGTATAGTCGGCCGTCAGAGCGGCGTGGTCATGACATGTCTTAACTACGGAGAAATCCTTGGCCGTAAAGATGTAGGCGGTATAGTAGGTCAGGCAGAGCCGTACATTGAGGAAGATTTCTTAAGCGAGCATATTGATACAGCCAGAGAGAGCATAAACGATCTTAATGATACCTTGAGCAGCATTGTATCCACAGCAGAGCGTACAAGTGAGGAGACAAGCGGATACGCAGACAATCTCTACGATAAATATCTCGATGAGAAGGAGACTGTGTCAAATAATATTGCGACACTTAAGGATATGGGACCTTCATCGGATGAGCTTCAGGAATATTATGACAATATAGAAGAATCCAGAAAAAAGATCGATGAGCTCGAAGCACAGGCCAAAGATATCCAGGAGCATCCCGAGAAACTCCTTAAAGCAGATTACGACGGTCCTACTTATGCAGAGATCATGAAGTCCATCAAGGACGAGTATGACAAGATATCCGACAATATGACCAAGATCCAGAATGCTGTCACAAAGGATGATATTAAGACAGCAGAGGATATGGCAGACCATTATGTGGATATCCTCACGGATGATACCGATGAGAAAAATATTGAGGGCATGATAGAATCCGTAAAATCCGGATATGAAGAGATTACGGATCTCATGGGCCAGGCCGGCAAACAGATAGAGGATCTGGTTGATCAGACAGACAATACCATCAGCCTGATCATTGACAGTGACAAAATAGAAGATGTCACATCCCTTGAAAACATTAAAGACATGAAGGGTGTGATCATCAGCTGTATAAACAGGGGACGCGTGGAAGGCGATATCAATACAGGCGGTATAGCAGGTACCATGAATATCGAATTTAACGAGGATCCCGAGTACGATTTTGATCTCACAAAAGAGACTGACGTAGTACTGCGTACAAAAGTCAGCTGTATCATCAATTTAAGTATTAATTATGGTGTGATAAACAGTAAAAAGAATTATGCAGGCGGAATAGCCGGACAGCAGGAATTCGGTATCATCAGCGAGTGTGAGGGATACGGCAGGATATCTTCGGATTCCGGCAGTTATCTCGGAGGTGTAGTCGGATACAGTGCAGGTACTGTCATGGAGAGTTACTCTCTCTGCAATATTACCGGCAGCGATTTTGCAGGCGGCATATGCGGATACGGATACTCTATTAAGGAATGTATATCAATGACCGCCATTGAAGCAAACGGCGAGTGCGTCGGAGCCATTGCGGGAGATGTGGATACAGAGGGAGAGAGATTAAACAACTTCTTTGCATCCGACGATCTTGAGGGTATCGATTATATTACATATGTTGGAATAGCGGAGAAACTGTCTCTGGACGAACTTCTTGACCGTGATGATATACCTGAAGGATTTAATACTGTTACAGTGCGCTTTAATGCAGATGATGTGGAGATAGGCAGCCTGACCGTTCCCTTTGGCGGAACCATAACGGCAGAAGATTTCCCTGAGGCGCCGGTAAAGGACGGATACTATACAGTATGGGATATGGATGACATTGATGAACCTGTGGTTGACAACAGGGTATACGATGCAGAATATATCAGATGGGTTGATTCCGTATCAGGTATGGATTACACAGAGACAGGTCTTGCCAGATTCCTTGTGGAGGGTAAGTTCTATAAAGAGACAGGTGTAGTCCTCGAGGCTCCTGAAAGCAGTTATACGGTACAGGAAGGCGAGACCGTTTTATATACATATAAATGGAATCTTAAAAATACAGCAGAGACACAGCCTGAGTATACCGTGCGTATTTATGTGGGAGACAATACGGAAGATATCGCTCTGTATGTACTTAAATCAGAAGGCTGGGAATTAAGAACTGCGGAAGGTGACGGAAGTTATATTGTCACAACCTTAAGACCAGGAGATACATTTGTTGTGATAAAGACAAAGCATGATTACACAGAAGAAAATATAAAGTATGGCTGCATAGGCGGCGCTGTACTTGTAATCATTATCCTGATCACGATAAAGAATATTAAACGCCGTAAACTAAATAAGGAATTTGATGTAAAAGATTAACATAACTACGGACATTAAAAATTTCTTAACAATTATTAAAATTTGTTGTTGACTTTAGTATCTCAGTTTGTTATTATCATTAAGCACGCCAAAGAGAGGACATGCAAGAAAATCTCGGAGGGTGCTTAATTTACGGCCTTGCAACAGGTGAGGTCAAAACAGAACCTTGATAATTTCACAGTAATGCAACCCTGAAAATTCCATGAGCTTTTGAGAAAAATGAATTTTTTATGAGCGAGTGAAGGATGCTTGCATCCGGGAGCGAACGAATATAAAAATTCATTTGGCGAATGCCAAGGACTGAGAAAACGAAGTTTTCGAAGTTTCTCAAAAGCAATAATAAAGAATTATTCAGAACGAAACCTTATAACAGTAAAAGGTAACACATTAAAAAGCCAGCTTGAGAAAGCAAGGCAGACTTAATAAAAAACATTTTTTTAGAGAGTTTGATCCTGGCTCAGGATGAA
>CADBFE010000055.1 GCA_902793845.1 uncultured Lachnospiraceae bacterium
GAACATATACATATGATAAGATCCGTTTATATTACGTCCTATTTCATCGAGAGGCAAATCCGGATCTTCGGCTCTTGTCTTTGCCAGGAAACGCATTGCTTCTTTACCGTCATTAAACGTAACTTCTTCGTTTGTTTTAGGATCTTTCACCGTAATGCCGGCGCACATCAAATTATCAAAATATTGTTTGCCGGCTTTAAGCTGCGCCTGTTTATCATCATAAATCTGTTTGATCTGTTCCATTGTTCGCCTTGGCATATTATTAACCTCCTGATATACCCGTTTTTATTTCCATAAAATAATAAAATATTAAGTGTTGCAATACTGTTGCAATTCACTCATATCAGCTCATCATTTTCTTCCCAGTATTTCCAGGATTCCCTCGTAATCAAAATTCTTTGCTTTCTCACAGAGAGCATTAAATTTATCTTTTTCCTCATCCGGTATCGAATATTCTTCCAGTTCTTTTAAAGTATCCTCTATAAGGTCGCAGTCCATCTCGGCTCGGCAGCACCGTCACCGAGAGCTTCGTATACAGTCTCCATGAGATATTTATCTGCCACCGGTTTATTGCTGCCGGGTGAATCTCCATCGTTTTCATCCCCGCCGCATACAGCCCTTAAATTATCCTTATATTCCGCGTAATGGGCCATAAATGTATCATGATTATTTTTTATATAATCAGTATCATTATTTTTACCTGCCATCTCCAGATTAAGGGCTTCATCTGACAGCGGGATTGCGCCGATCAGTTTGGCTGAACTTTTTAATGCATGAGCCTTGATCGTATAATCAGTCCAGTTTTCAGAATCATAAAAGCCCTTAAGCTCTGCTGTTTTTTCATCTATTGAATCATAGAAAAGCTTTATAACTGTTTTGAGAGCATCCTCAGAACCGCTGTTTCTGATAGCCGCATCTCCGTCTATTCCGGGGATTTCTTCATACCAGAGTTTTTCTCTTTCTTTTTCATCTCCGGTTTCGTCACGGTCAGCTATGATTATGTCTTCATCATCCGTATTATCGTCTTCTTCAAAATAAATATTATCTTCTTCTGTTTTATTTAATACAGCCTCGGCCGGCAGTAACGAAGAGAGATTATACGATTTTTTGCCTTTTTCAATAAACAGTATACCGAACGAACCGGGTCCGCAGTTTGAAGCGATGGCCGCAGATGCTTTTTGGAATATTACTCTCTCGAAATTTACATATTTCTTTATCTCATCTCTGATCCATAAAAGCATATCCTCCGGGACACCTACATAAGTGATAAATACAATATCAGATTCCGGAGTTTTCCCGCTCTTTAATGATTTCTGGATATATTTTTGGTAAGCATGTTTCTTTTTACCTATCCAGAGGCCAAACAGGCCTGCCTTATCATCTTTAAAGCCAAGTGACGGATGGATATCCATACTGGTGGCTATGGCGCCAAAACCTGCACTGATAAGGCCTTTTTTGACCATGAATTTTGTGGTATCTATAACAAAACTGCACTTAAGCCTTGATCTTACCGATTCAAGTTCCTTCTTTAAATCTTCCGGCGTGATATCCTGCTGAACCAGCTTGCAGGCGATCATCACGAGTATACCGGCAGCACTTGATAAGCACTCAGCGTTAATGACAGTCACGTTATCAAAGGACTTTGCTGCTTCGACAGCCTTTTCATAATCCGTACTCATGGAGGTCGAAATAGCTATATATACAAGGTGATGGGCTTTCTTAAGATTAGCTGCAAAAAACTCCACGTAATCGGTCACATCAGCCGGCGATGAAACTGCATTTCTGCCTGATTCCAGATAATGAACCAGCTCATCTGTATCCATCTGGTAATAATCTTTAAATACACCCTCCTCTGTTTTTACTACAAACGGGAGTATATGGATCCTTGGATCGTTCATAAGGGCATCAGGCAGGTCACACATGGTGCTTGTGCATATTGCAAAAGGAGTTTTTCTTGCATATCTGCTTAAAGTATTCTGCTCCTTATTCATACGCTGGGCCTGATCTTTTATGATCATTTTTTCTGCCTGAATATGCTGCATCAGTATGTTTTCAAGGCTTTCTCCGGATACGGGTTTTAATAAATATCCGTCAAATCCCGATCTCTTATAGAGGTCTATATTATCACTGCCTGCATTAGCAGTTAGTGCTATTACAGGTGTTGAGTTATTTAGACCTCCATCCTGATTTCTCAGTTTTTCAAGACATTCCACACCGTCCATCTCGGGCATTAGATGATCCATAAATATGACATCATATTTAACCTTCAGCATCATCTCCAGGGCCTGTTTACCACTGACAGCTGTATCTATAGTCATCATGGTGCCGGTGAGCAGTCTCTTCTCAACTATGAGATTCATCTCATTATCATCTACGATGAGTACTTTAGCTTCAGGAGCAGTAAATGCGCTCTCATGGGTAGACCGCTTGACTGTGCCAAAGTTTTTGATATTCAGTTCACCGATCTTGGAACTGTCGCTTATGCCCTGCTGTAATACCACATTAAAGGTAGTGCCTTCTCCATATACACTGTTTACACTTATCTCGCCTTTTTGCAGATCCACAAGCTGTTTAACTATGCTGAGGCCTAGGCCTGTACCTTCGATATATCTGTTTTTCTGCTCATCAACACGTTTAAATGCATCAAAAAGATAAGGAATGGAGTCGCTCTTAATGCCCATACCTGTATCGCTCACCGATATTCGGAGCACTACCTTGTTATCTCCTATCTCCTCGCTCTCTATATGGAGACCGACAGATCCTTCTTTTGTATATTTAACTGCATTATTCAGGAGATTGATCAGTATCTGTTTGATCCTGACCTCATCACCATAGAGCACGGACGGTACACTGGGATCCACGCTTACCTCAAACTTCAGATCCTTTTCCTGGGCCCTCATCCATATCATATTTACGACTTCCGATAAAAGATCACCGATACGATAA
Source organism: uncultured Lachnospiraceae bacterium (assembly GCA_902793845.1). Taxonomy (GTDB): domain Bacteria; phylum Bacillota; class Clostridia; order Lachnospirales; family Lachnospiraceae; genus NK4A136. Next base: position 2,947 of record CADBFE010000055.1, read on the forward strand.
TCTACAGGCACTATGTCCATACTGCCTGCCTCTATCTTTGAGAAATCAAGTATGTCATTTATTAGGGCTAAGAGCATCTTTCCTGCACCTGCGATACCGCCGGCATCTTTAACTATCTCGTCAGAAACATTTTCGTCACGAAGTATCAGTTCGTTCAGTCCGAGGATTGAATTGATCGGAGTCCTGATCTCATGGCTCATGCTGGAAAAAAATCTGTTCTGGGAGCGATTGAGTTCCTCTGCCCTCTCCGCTTCCCTCTTTGCGATCTTATTTTCCTGCCAGAAAAGCCTGTTCTGGAATATAACCATGACAAAACATACTATACCGACAAGGAGCAATCCGAAATATGAATCAAGATAAAACTCTTTCTTTGTATGCTGGTATATTAATTCAGGATAATAATAATTGATGAAATAGCATGCCGTGGATATGAGCATCATGAATGAAAACATGACGGTCCGCCATTTTCCCGTCATGACAAGACCTATATAAAGGAACGCAAATATAAACCATATAATGGCGCCGCCTTCCACGCCTCCGCCAAAGAAAAAGATAGCGGGCATGTCAAAGAAAACAAGTCCGAGGACTATGAGCTTTGCTGCTATGTCCACTCTGTTAAATTTAACACCAAGGAATGTGGCGGTAGGCACAAAAAATACAGTGAATATCATTACGAGGATCTCGAATATGCTCTCGCCGATAATGATATCTCCCAAAAATGCCAGATCTACAGCTATACTGCTGATAAAGGTGAGCATTATGAATACTCTCTCGGAAAAGCTTCTTTTAGGATCATTTATAATATTTATTATTGATTTAAACATCTTTACAATAAACATTATGCTTCACCTCCCTTTCCTGAAGGTAATGCAGGTACGACTCTGGCCATCACTCTCTCAAATTCGTTTGTATTAATGGGCTTGCCTACAAAGCCGTCAAAGCCCTCATTTATAAACATTTCCTTTGCACCTGATACCACATTGGCCGTGAGGGCTACTATGGCACTCTTATGGCCTTTGGTCTTCTGATAATCCCTTATGCGTTTTGCAGTCTCAACGCCGTCCATCTCAGGCATCATATGGTCCATAAAGATAATGTCATATTCATTATCTTCGCATTTTTTGATTGCTTCCCTGCCGCTGCCTGCAGTATCAATGATCATACCGTAATCCTTAAACAGGCCTGTGGCCACTACGAGATTCATGGGCTCATCGTCTACTACAAGGACTTTGATACCGTTAAGGTCAGGCTTTACAAATATATCTCCAAGCTCAATAGCTTTTGCATCCTTGCCTTCATTTAGTACTTTTATAACCGGATATCCGTAGAGAGGCTTTGGCATAACTATTACTTTGCTGCCTGTACTTGGCTCAAATTTATCTGATGCCGACACGGCAACTACTATATCGCCCTTACTGAGCTCATCAAAATATGCTGATGATTCTTCGTATTCCTCCTCGCCCATAAATATGTATTTTACATTCAGTCTGTCAATAAGCTTTTTGACATCACCGACTGTCTCGGCGGGATATAATGGTACATTGATATCAGATGCCATATCTGTAGCCATCATCCTGTAAAATTCACGGATCTTTGGTACTTTATATTTTCCGGATTTCACATGGAAAAGGAGGTCACCGCTAAATGATTCATTTAATTTAAGGCATGACTCCGGATTGACAACCTTCTGGGGTATGGTGATGCGCACCTTGGTACCGTTGCCACACTCACTCTCAAGCTTGATAAATCCGCCCATGCTCCTCACAAATCCGTAGCAAATGGAGAGGCCGAGGCCCACACCGCCTGAGCTTCTGTTTCTCTTTTTATTGGCCTGATACATACCTTTTGAGGCAGAGGCCATGGCAGCTCTTGTCATGCCTATACCGGTGTCCGTGATCTCGATGCAGAGATTGACACCGTAATCTTTCGGTTCCGTAAATACTTTTACGAATATTCCGCCTTTTTTTGTAAATTTAATTGAGTTTGACAGGATATGTCTGAATATCTTATGGAGTTTCTTTACATCGCCCCGCATCATAAGGGGTACGTGGGCAGAGAGATCCACGACCATCTCCAGATTTTTGCCGTCTTTATTCATCCTGAAGCTGGTCACCACGTCATTTATAAGGGATGTGATGGCGTAGTCCTCCTCCTCAAGGAATACCTCTCCCCGCCTTGTCTCCGTATAATCCTGGATATCATCGATCTGTCCGGTCAGCCTGTTGCCTGCTTCACGGATGGCAAATGCCTCCTCCTTTACTCCCTGCTTGATGAGTAGATCCGACATACCGTTTATTACATTTACAGGGGTGCGTAATTCATGGGATATATTCGAGAGGAAATCATCCATATCATTGTTTGAGGCCTTGATATTTTTCTCAAGATCCTCTCTGATATCATTCATCTCCTGTCTGTTCTGGATGGATTTAACACATGTAAAATATAAAGCTATATAAATGAGCAGATGGAGTATTACTTTTGAAATATTAAGGGAATCAAGCTCGACATAATCCGAATTAAATGAATTGATTATCTGAAAAACGACGAGTCCGATAAACTCGACGAGAAAACAGTTCATAATATAAATATGATCAAGGAGTGAATAAGCCACAAGACCAAGGGAAGAAACTACAAATACATCAAAGAAGCTGGTCTCGTGAATGCCGTGATAGAAAACGGCAAAGATTGCATAGATAAAATAAAAGACCTCCCGGAAACCGTAATCCGGTCTGTCCAGAATATGCATGATACAGAGCGCTGCCACACATACTAGCATAAATGGAGGAACCCAGAATTCCCACCCGAGCATGTAATTGATAACAGCAAGTCCTAAACACGATAAAACGATAAGAACAATTATAAACTGTTCGTTTTTCTTACGATCCATTAATATAACCCCTTTACACTTTTATACTTTATATATTAAAAATCTGTATTTTTTAATTTATTTATCAAGTTTTTTTTCAAGATAGGCGAGGATGTTTTCCCTCGGTGTGGTCTTGAGTATATATCCGTCAGGCTTTAATTTCATGACACTCTCAACCTCTTCCTTGGTGGATACGCCGGTCAGGAACAGTACCGGGATATTTTTAGTCGTCTCATCCTGACGGAGCAGCTGGAGTACCTGGGGACCGTTGAGTCCCGGCATCTCGTAATCGAGGAGTATGATATCCACGCCTGTCTTTTTCAGAAAGGGTATAGCCAGTGAACCTGACGTGAGTATATTTACCTTATATTTGTTTTTTATCCAGGCTCTGACCATGCCCGCATATGAAGCATCATCATCAATGATAAGGACACGCTTCATTTCATCGGATACAGTTTCGGCCACGTCTAATTTAACTGCTTCCGTTAATGTCTTATCGACAATCTCACAAAAAGAAGCAGTCTCAACAGGCTTGTTGATCCATAAATGCTTTTTTAAATAGGGATGCAGATTCTGAATAGAATCTTTATAAATCTTTTCACCGATTATGATCGCGCCCGGTTTTGCATTATTAAGGCGGTCGCAGATCTGATGGAGCTGCTTTTTCTTAAACTCATCTTCCTCCAGACCTTCCGGAAGATATATTATAAACAGATCAGTTGTGGGATAAATCTGCTCAAGGTTTTCAAAACTACCTTCCACAAGCTCGATCTTAAATCCTTTTTCTTCAAGGGGACGCAACAAGCCCCTCACAACAATGCTGTTTTTATAAAGAATGAATGTTATCTTCTTGCCTGCATTCTCGTACATTTACTATTCCTCCCCTGAAACAATATTAAATATTATATCATATTTAACGGTTATGACCAATTCTCCGGAGCAAAATACTGTAAAACAGCAGGCAAAAATTATTTTCTTAAAGATTCGATTATTTTAGTAAAATATCCCGGAAGCTCCGAATCAAAAAATACTTCCTCCCCCGTACCGGGATGAATAAAACCGATGGATTTGGCATGGAGTAACTGGCCGTATTTAAGATAGGGATCTTTACTCCTGCCGTATAACGGATCTCCGAGAAGCGGATGGCCTATAGACGCCATATGGACCCTTATCTGGTGGGTGCGGCCTGTTTTTAGTTTAAGTTCTATATATGTTGCATCTCCATATCTTTCAAGGACTTTATAATGAGTCTCCGCCTCTTTGCCGTTTTTCTCATTTACCGCCATCTTTAACCTGTCCGTGGGGTGACGGCCTATAGGTTTGTTTACGGTACCCTCATCTTCTTTGATATTTCCCCAACAGAGAGCATGATAGATACGTTTGCTTGAATGGACTTTCAGCTGGTCTGCAATGGCATTATGACATTTATCATTTTTGCAGATGATCAAAAGCCCCGTCGTGTCTTTATCGATTCGATGAACTATACCGGGTCTCAGCACTCCGTTTATACCTGAGAGTTTGTCACCGCAGTGATACATGATGGCATTAACCAGAGTCCCGGTATAATGACCCGATGCCGGGTGGACCACCATGTCCTTTGGTTTATTTACGATAATGAGGTCGTCATCTTCATAGACGATATCGAGAGGGATGTTTTCGGGAACTATTTCCAGGGGCTTTGCCTCAGGAATATCGCATACTACTTCATCATCATAGTTTAATATATATGACGGCTTTACGATTATACCGTTTACAGTGATGCTCCCGTCTTTTATGAGTTTTTGTATATATGAACGGGACAGCTTGTTTCCTGCTCTGTCAAGGAGGCCCGCAAGGGCCTGATCGACTCTTATGAGCTCTGATTCTTCTGTGATTTTAAAATTAAGATTATTCATAAATATTTAAAATTAAAAATGCCCGACAGTCTCCTGCCGGGCTCTGGTTTCTGTCTTATTACTTTTACTTTGATTCTTTATAAAATTCAAGGTATCTGTACGCAGTCCTGCGGCTGATGCCACAGCTCTCAACAACTTCTGAAAGGGGCTTTTTGCCACGCTTTTCATACTTTTTGATAAATGCGTTGTATTTAGCCATCCATGCATCATCATGGAGACGTCTGCCGCCTATCTTGCCTTTTAGATCGGCATTCTCTTTTTTGAGTTTTTTAACCTCTTTCTCGAGATCCTTTATCTTTAAAAGTGCGTCATCCAGTGTCATTTTTTTCATATTGCAACCCTCCTGATAAAAGAAATATTTACCAATGCTCTATATATCATATTAGCAATATGAAGCTGATGTGTCAACTTAAATATGGCACATAGTACCCATGATTTTTAACGGCTCCGGCGTCTTATCATCTCAATGACCGACTCGCTGCCCTCACAGACATTTTTATAATATTCAAATGCCTCCCTGCTCGTATCGTCTATGATCTGTTCCTTGTTTTTAAGATGCCTTAATGTGCCTTCATAGATGAGATAGACAGCCCTGTCAAAGTCGTTAAATATACATTCCCTGATCTCTTTTAATCCAGGGATATCCTTGCGTCCCGGCTCAATATAATCAGCGGAAAATATTATCTTTTCAAGGAGCGTCATGCCTGGCTTTCCTGTTGTATGATATGCTATGGCCGAGGCTATCTCAGGGTCGTCTATATCATATTTTTCCTTTGCGAGGACAGCGCCGAGCTTGGCATGTATGAGAAAAGGATTCTCCATCTCGACTTCCGAGAGCTCCACTCCGTATTTTTTGCATAGTTCAAATTTCTTATCATTATCAAGACATTTGGCACAGTCATGGAGCAGACCTGCCAGATAAGCCTTATCCGGATCGGCTCCGTATCGAAGAGCCAGCGCAAAGGCCGTATCGGCAACGCCTATGGTATGCTCATATCTGTCATCCGATAAATCTTTTGATAATTTCTTTTTTAATTTTTCAATTAATTCTCTATCCATTTTATAATGCAGGACCGGTACGCCGTTAAACGTACAGATGCTCCTTTATAATATAATCATAAACCTCTTTTTTCAGCATGTGGGCTACGCTGTCGCCGTTTCCCGACTTAAACGCTTCCCTAATCTTTGAGGATGATATATCCTCATTAAATGTGACAGAAAATATTCTGGCATCAAATTTATCCTTAAGATTCCGGGCAACATCTTCAAAAGACCTTTTATCATCTTTGTTTATATAGCTCTCCTGATCGTCTCTTCTGACTGCTATGATGGAGGCGCACTCAAAGATTATCTCCGGATGGATCCAGTTTTCCATATATCTTAACGAATCCTCACCCAGCAAAAAATAAAACTCCGCCCCGGGATTTGCATCACGAAGCGAAGATAATGTCCTGTAAGTATATGTAGGCTCATCTGATCTCGCCTCATAGTCCGATACGTCAAATAAAGGATTTGTATCGCAAAAAAGGGTGACCATTTTAAGCCTTTCGGATGCTGCAAGCACCTGCTTTTTAAGGTATGAATTGCCTGTAGGCATGAAAATAATCCTGTCAAAACCAAATACATCAAGGACTTTCTCGGCCATATGCTTATGAGCTAAATGGGGAGGATTAAACGTCCCGCCAAATATACAGATTTTTCCGGTTAATTTTCCGTCCATATATCTATGCCCTTGGTAACTTGATCACAGGCTCTTTAAAAGGCTTGTAAAGCACAACCTTTCTGCCTATAACCTGGACAAGCTCTGAGCCTGTACGGTCTGCCAGAGCCTGAGCCATAGTCATCGGGTCGTCTGTTGAATTTTTGAGTATATTTACTTTCAGTATCTCTCTTGTATTAAATCCTTCACTTACAGCCTCTGTGATCTCAGGTGTTAAGTTGGATTTACCGATCTGAAATATTGCCTCTTCCTTCTGGGCAAGGCTTTTTAAATATGCACGCTGTTTACTCGTCATAATTATTCCTCTAATTCTTATAATATGAGAATGCGAATCCGTAGAGGCGTACAGTATCGCCTTCCTCGATTCCCATATCCTCAAGTTCCTTTAAGATACCGTTGTCCTTCATGAATTTCTGGAAGAACATAAAGCCCTTCTCGGATTCAAGATTTGTATATCCGAGCATCTTTTCGATCTTGGGACCTTCTACCACATACTCCTTGGCCTTCTCATCATATGATACCTCAAAAGGTTCATCAGCGGGAGCAAGATATACATCAGGATCGTATTCCGATTCAAATATTGTCTCCTGCTGACCGGCCTTGATCTCGGTCACTTTATCATATACGTAGGAAAGCAGGTCTTTAACACCCTCGCCTGTCGCAAAGCTTACGGGAAAAACCTTATATCCCTTGGGCTCAAATTCATTCTTTAATCTGTCGATGACCGGCACATGCTCAGGGTAAATAAACTCGCCGTTTTCATCGATATCGACGGGCTCTACCTCATCATTTATGGCATCGATCTTGTTGGCAGCGATGACCTGGGGGAGATTTGCAACTTTCTCACCGTATTTCTCAAGCTCTTTATTGATCATATAGAAATCCTCTATGGGATCTCTGCCCTCTACGGATGCTGCATCCAGCACATGGATGAGTAGCTTGTTTCTCTCGATATGACGTAAAAATCTGAGGCCAAGTCCTGCTCCGTCAGCTGCTCCCTCAATGATACCCGGGATATCAGCCAGTACAAAGGATTTACCCTCCGCTACCTTTACTACTCCGAGGTGAGGATTAAGTGTCGTAAAATGATAATCGGCTATCTCAGGCTTGGCATTGGATACGCTGGCGAGAAATGTCGATTTACCTACGCTTGGAAATCCTACAAGGCCCACATCTGCAATGAGTTTTAGCTCAAGTACTACTTCCATCTCTTTTGCAGGTTTACCCGGCTGGGCGTACTTTGGCGCCTGCATGGTAGATGTGGCAAAATGCTGATTGCCAAGGCCTCCACGGCCTCCTGTCAGTATCGTATATTCCTTTAGATCTCCCGACATATCGATGATAACCTTGTCGGAGGCCGCATCCTTTATGACCGTGCCTTTCGGGACATTTATTATTATATCCTTGCCGTCTTTTCCACGGCAGTTTTTATTACCGCCTTCTTCGCCGTCAGTGGCACTGTATTTTCTTTTATGTTTAAAATCGATCAGGGTATTAAGGCCATCATCAACTCTGATGATGACGTCACCTCCACGGCCTCCGTCGCCGCCGTTAGGGCCTCCGTCAGGCACATATTTCTCACGTCTGAATGAGATATGGCCGTCGCCGCCCTTGCCCGATCTGATTATTATACTCGCTCTGTCTGCAAACATAGTCGTCCTCAAAAAAGTTGAGCCCCAGAAAAATCTGAGGCTCAAAAAGAATTTAAATCAAATAATTAGTTTTCAACCGGATATACAGATGCCTGCTTCTTGTCACGGCCTTTTCTCTCAAATCTGAGAACTCCGTCTACAAGTGCGAAAAGTGTATCATCGCCGCCGATACCAACATTGGTTCCGGGATGAATCTTTGTTCCGCGCTGTCTGTATATGATGTTGCCGGCCTTAACGAACTGACCATCGGCTCTTTTTGCACCTAATCTCTTAGACTCGGAATCTCTACCGTTCTTGGTAGAACCAACTCCCTTTTTATGAGCAAAAAATTGAAGGTTCAAATTCATCATCGTTTTATACCTCCTTAGTTGTAAGCTTCACATAGCCTTTCCCGTATTGTTTCTCCACTGAACTGATGCCCAGTATCATCGAATCAACCAGTACTCTGGCACTCTCCGACAGCTCCTCGAGGAAAGTCACCTTTATGTAACCGTCCATCTTGCTGTCACAATTGAATTTGCAATCGGTCAGCTTCTCAAGTGAATTAATCGTATTAATCACCAGCATACTGACTGCCGAGCAGACAATATCATTACCATACTCCGCAAATCCCGCATGACCCTTGCAAGTAAATCCAGCATAACCGTTTCTGTTTTTTTCAATATATACAGAAATCATTTCTTTATATTAAGCGTTGATCTTGTCAATCTTAACCTGGGTGTATGCTTGTCTGTGACCGTTTTTCTTGTGATAACCGGTCTTGCTCTTGTACTTGTATACAATAACTTTCTTTGCTCTGCCCTGCTCCATAACGGTAGCTGAAACTGTTGCAGATGCAACTTCCTTGCCAACCTTTAAAGCGCCGTCAGACACAGCAACAACATTGTCAAATGTTACAGTAGCACCGTTCTCTGCTTCAAGCTTCTCAACTTTGATGATATCGCCTTCAGAAACCTTGTACTGCTTTCCACCTGTTGCAATAATTGCGTACATGGCCTTACCTCCTATAAATTACTCGCTAAATATGGTGGCACCCTGATTGGGGCACACTTTTACCTCTTTATGCGGCATACAAGGTGTATAATAACATCCTGAAATACCCGTGTCAATAGTTAATTTCTCTATATAATGCCTTTAAATTGTCTTCTCATAAAAAGCGCGCCGTGCCCTATAATGATAACACGACGCGCCATATGAAAGAAGGTCTGATGATCAGATTTTGAAGAAATCGATGGCAGAAATCATATCCTCGTTGATATTTCTCATCTCGGATGTAG
>CADBFE010000056.1 GCA_902793845.1 uncultured Lachnospiraceae bacterium
GCGGGAATTTTTTTATCAAAATATTTCATTTACGGCAGCAAGATATTCTGCGATTTTTTTAGTCTTACGTATTTCCTTAAGTGCCTTTGATTTATCGGGGTACATGTCGCCCATGAATGACCACATTTCTTTCATGTGGAAGAGCAGGGGAGTATCTCCGAAGTATAACTCTTTGAAATCTTCAAATAAATGGTCGTGGAAACGGCGCATTTCATCAGGGGTGGCTGGTGAGCCACCGTTTAATACTCTGGGCAGAGCGGGATTTGTGATGGCACCACGGCCCAGCATGACGGCACGGATTTTTGATTTATCCGGTATCATGTTTTCATAATCATTTTCATTATAAATATCCCCGTTATAAACAATCGGCAGACGACATGTATCAAGGATATCGTTTACGACGTCCGGCCTTGCTGGTAGTTTGTAATAATCTGTCATGACCCTTGCGTGGATGATCAGTTCTGAGATGGGATATTTTTCATATATTTTGAGTAGCTCTTCAAATTCCTCTTCATTTAAAACACCGAGTCTGGTCTTGACCGAAATCTTCATTTTGCATCCGCTGAATATCTTCTCAAGAAATTCATCGAGATTATCAGGGTTCTTAAGCATTCCGGAGCCTCTGCCATGAGAGACAACAGTCTTGGCGGGACATCCTGCATTCAGATTTATTTCATCCCATCTGTATTCCTTATATATCTCATTTGCAAGAGATACGAAATGATCAGGATTGGAACTTAATATCTGCGGAATCAGATTGATCCCTTTATTATTTTCCGGGAGAATATCCTTTCTCTCTTTTGACTGCATTCCGATCTTGGGACGAGGCGATATAAAGGGCGTAAAATACCTGGCATATACATCACCGAAGATGTCGTGCACTGCGTTTCTGTATGTATATCCTGTGATTCCCTCCATGGGAGCTAAATAAAAATCCATAACGAACTTATTCTCTCATAATTTTCAATATAATGAAATAAGTTAATCAGGATTTTAAATATCGCTCCGAATTTGATTAATCCAGGATGACAAAACGATCACATTAAGATAATAATTTTAACTAATTTATTTCATATACATAGAGATCATACCAAGCATCATCAGATGTGATAGGTGTATCATTTAAGAGTATAAGACCAAGCGATTCTTCGTTAATTATCGGAAAGGCGCTTATTACATATTCTGCACCCATGTTCTTGGCTGCAGAAAAATCTATATCTATGTTTTCTAAAACGGTATTATCATTTCTATCATTTTTAATATATGAATAATTTGCTAAAAATGCATAGCAACGATTTCCCCAGTTATCAAAATACGACGTATAGTACTCACTTTTATCCAGTTCACAGGAAATAATATTTCTAAACTTTTTTTTATATTCCACGTCATAATTATTGGAGTATGCATCAAGACAAAAGAATCCATTATAAGCAGCGCAAGCTGGATGAAGACATAAACTGATAACCCTATAATCTTCCTTTTTCTTTCCTATTAATCTATCAACCTCATTAAATAAATCCGTTGAATAAAATTGTCTGTATGTAATCTGTCTGTAACTGCTTCCCTTTATCATCCTCATTACTGTGGGCTTAACATCATTATGAAATCCAGCTATGCAAAACAGAATCACAGAAGATACTATAGGCAATATGTACAGTTTTATCATTGGTTTTTTGCTCATTGAAAAACTATCAATAAAAATCGAAATTGATTGTGCTAAAAGCAAAAACCACGCCACAGGAAGCATCCATGAAAATCTTCCCAAATTGAAATCATGAACAAATCCTGATGAATTATTTCTAATAGCAACGACTGGGGCAGATCCATAAAATGAAACAAAGATAAGTATTGCTATAATAAGTACAACATTACCAATTAAGATTGATTTATTTTTTTTGAATACTTCTTTTTTGTTCTTAGTAATTATGAAAGAGGAACTCAAAAATACAATTGTTATAATCAAAATAAGCCATTGATAACAATTTGTATAGGTATCTTCTCCCATTATCTGGCCTTTCAAAGTGTTGAAGAAACCAACAACCTGACATATCATTTCAGTTTTATGAGAAGTATAGTTATATCCTATATTTAGCATCTGTGAGATTAGAGACAAATTAACCAATGAATATCCCACAATTAATTCTGCAGGTATTATCAAAGAAAACGTGACTCTTTTCCTTTTTATCAACATTATTATAGATATAATCAAACTCACAATTATAAGAGCATAACCAACCAGTGCTAAGGATGAATCAATTGAATATACGAATGTCAAAATAATACAGCTAATTTTCTCTTTTAGCGTACTTTCTTTATCCGATAAAACAATAAATGCATACCATATAAAAGCCTGACCTGTAATAGATAATCCATAGACAGGATAAAAAGGAAGCATCATAAATATCATGCCCATCATAAATGCAACCCAGTTTTTCTTAGTGACTCTTTCGCATAATAAAAACAAAGATAAAAATGCTGCTGTTTTCGAAATAAACATCATTAGAATAAACGAAGTAAATGGAGAAAAGAATTTAAAGAATAGAACGGAAAAAGGTGCTGGAGACATCATACCTGCAGCTGGAATTCCGTTCATTAATTCCGGATATGTTTTCAACCCGTCTGTTAAATGCTTGGCATTAAGAATATAAGTAATCATCTCTCCGTCAAGCTGATCGTGATACGTGATAATTGAATTCTCTCCCATAATAAAAAATGGAATCATGCTCAAAATGACAAGAACGCACCCCGAAATTATATATATTATTCTGTCATCCTTTTTTGTATCAGTCTTCATTCTTATCCTTCTTGATATACGTTCCAACCAGATTGTCACATCCTGTTGCCGCATACGGAATAATCAACATCACATAGGTAATAATATTGCTACTGTTAGATTTCTGAATCATGTGTAACAGATTTTGTCCTGCATCAAAGGTGAAACCACCAAATATTGATTCCTATCTTTCTGTGTATGCCCAATTATAACAAAAACCGTCAATTGCTTCCAATAAATTCTTCTTGTAGTTCCGGCAAAATCATCTGTTCAGGGATAACAGTACGTTAACGGAGTTTGCCCCCATAACATTACGAGAAAAAACTAAGTAGGTTAATAAAAAAAAATATACACAGTTGACGTGTACACGCTTCATAAGTATAATAATTATATGATAAAGAGTTTCAAAGATAAGGAAACAGAAAAAGTTTACAATCAGTTTTTTTCGAAAAAACTACCGGTAAATATACAGGGAATTGCGTTAAGAAAGCTGATTTTGATTGATAATGCATTAAATATTGAAGATTTAAGGGTACCACCTTCAAATCACCTTGAAGAACTGCAAGGAAAAAGGAAAGGACAGCATAGTATCAGAATAAATGACAAATTTAGAATATGTTTTTCTTACAGAAATAATAATTTCTTTGATGTTGAAATAGTGGATTATCACTGAACTTGCCACGAAAGGAGAAAAAAATGGATTATATGATAAAAACGCCTCAAATGGGAGAAATCCTGATAGAAGAATTTATGAAACCCAATAATATTTCGGCTTATAAATTAGCCAATGCTATAGGCGTGCCGGTATCCAGAATCCAGGATATCATCCATGAAAGGAGAAAAGTCACGGTTGATACTTCAATACGTCTGGGTATATTTTTTGGCGTATCTGAAAAGTATTTTTTAAATATTCAAAATGATATTGATATCCGAAATGAGAAAGAGAGATTAAGCAGTGAATTTTCACAAATAAAGCAGTTTGTGGCAAATGCATAAATTAGAAAGCGTTCAATCCTTGACTTTAACGCCTTATATGATAAAATTTACACAGTGTTTGCCGTATGGCAATTTGGAATATTAAATTAACAGGAGATGAAAATTATGGAAAGAATCAAGACTCTTGAGACACGTGATATGTGCGAAAGCGCAAAGAACGGCGGATGTGGTGAGTGCCAGACATCATGCCAGTCAGCATGCAAAACCAGCTGTGGTGTTGCAAACCAGACATGTGAGAACTCAGAGAAGTAATTTGTTTTACTTATAGTAAATCATTTGGATGCCACCTTTGTTTATGCAGAGGTGGCATTTTTAAGGAAAGATTTAATACAGAGGTTTTATGGTACATCAATATAAACTAAACGGATATAACATAGTCATGGACACATGCTCCGGATCGGTTCACAGTGTGGACGATGTGGCCTACGATATTATCGAGATGTTTGAAGACGGTGATGTTGGGACTATTATAAATAATATACTTAATAAATACAGTGACAGGGAAGATGTAACGGAAGAGGAGATCAGACAGTGCATCGATGATATTGAATATCTAAAACAGCACGGCAAACTCTTTACGCCCGACACTTACGAAGACAAGGCCGGCACGTTTAAGGAGCGGAGCGGTAATGTCATAAAGGCACTCTGCCTTCACGTTGCCCATACATGTAATCTTAACTGTTCATACTGCTTTGCCAGCCAGGGTAAATATCACGGTGACAGAGCACTCATGAGTATTGAGGTTGGTAAGAGGGCCATGGATTTCCTCATAGAAAATTCCGGCACCAGACGAAATCTCGAGGTGGATTTTTTTGGCGGTGAGCCCCTTATGAACTTTGATGTGGTTAAGCAGATTGTTGCTTATGCCAGAAGCATCGAGAAGGAAAAAGGCAAGAATTTCAGATTCACCCTTACCACAAACGGTATGCTTATCGATGATGATGTCATTGACTTCTGCAATAAGGAGATGAGCAATGTAGTCCTCTCTCTCGATGGCAGAAAAGAGATACATGACAGGCTTCGCGTGGATTATAAAGGCAACGGCAGCTATGATGTGATAGTGCCAAAGTTTAAAAAACTCGTTGAGGCAAGAGGTGACAAGGGCTATTACATGCGCGGAACTTTTACCCATGCAAACCCTGACTTTACAAATGATGTATTCCACATGGCAGACCTGGGATTTACAGAGCTGTCCATGGAGCCTGTAGTGGCAAAGCCTGATGATCCCGCAGCTCTTACTCCTGAAGATATCGAGACGGTAAAGGACCAGTACGAGATCCTCGCAAAGGATATGCTAAGGAGAGAACAGGAAGGCAGACCCATTACTTTTTATCACTATATGCTTGATCTTAAGGAAGGCCCCTGTATTTACAAGCGTATATCAGGATGCGGCTCAGGTACCGAGTACATGGCGGTTACGCCCTGGGGAGACCTGTATCCCTGCCACCAGTTCGTAGGCGAAGAAGAGTATAAACTCGGAAATATATATGACGGCGTGACAAATGAAAAAGTCAGAGAGGAATTCAGAAGCTGCAATGCCTATGCAAGGCCTGACTGCAAAGACTGCTGGGCAAAACTCTACTGCTCAGGAGGATGCGCTGCAAATGCTTATCATGCATCGGGTAGTATTACAGGTGTATATAAGCCGGGATGCGAGCTTTTCAAAAAGCGTATTGAGTGCGCTGTCATGATGCGTGTAGCGGAGGATTCGTGGAAAGATAATGGAAAAGGATAACCAGGTTACAACTCCGGTTTATGATTTTGTAAGGCAGTACCGGGAAAACGGCACTGCCCGTTTTCATATGCCGGGACATAAGGGCAGAGGTTTCCTTGGATTTGAGGATATGGACATTACCGAGATAAAAGGTGCGGATGCTCTTTACGAGTCTGACGGCATAATAGCGGAAAGTGAAAGAAATGCAACGAAACTTTTTGATTCGGGTATGACACTTTATTCTGCGGAGGGATCAAGTCTTTGCATTAAGGCAATGCTTTATGCGGCGTTCCGGTATTTTAATATATATTTGCAGGAAACACATCCTGTGATATTTGCGGCCAGGAATGTCCATAAATCGTTTATTTACGCAGCAGCGCTTACAGATTGCGATGTTGTATGGTTTAAGACGGGAAAGAAACCTTTAAGTATATGTTCGAGTATGGTTACGCCCGAAGATGTTGAAGACTTATTTGAAAGGGCAGTTATAAAACCTGCGGCAGTGTATATTACCAGTCCTGATTACCTTGGCAGGACGGCAGATATTAAAGGCATAGCCGACGTGTGCCACAGGAAAGGGGTTCTTCTAATTGTGGATAATGCTCACGGAGCATATCTTAAATTTTCGGAAAATGATGATCACCCTCTTACCCTTGGTGCAGACATGTGTTGTGATTCGGCTCATAAGACGCTGCCTGTACTTACGGGAGGAGCATATCTTCATTTATCAAAAGACCTTGTATCAAAATACGATTACGATGATCTTTATGAATACATGAAGAGTGTTATGTGTATGAACGGTTCCACCAGTCCGTCGTACTTGATTATGGCATCTCTTGATAAGTGCAATGAATATCTGTCAAATAAAGCAAGGGAAGATATTGCCCGCACGATTACAAAAGTATCGCGGCTTAAAGATGATTTATCATCAGCGGGGTATGATATTGTCGGCAGTGATCCTCTTAAACTTACGATAAGACTTCATGACGGAAATATTGCCGATTTTGTCAGAGGTAAAAATATAGAGCCTGAGTATGCCGACAGAGATTATACCGTATTTATGATTTCGCCTTTTAATACCGATGAGGAGCTTGACAGACTGCATGATGCCCTTATTGATTATTCAAAAGAAAATGATGTGAGATCATCCGAGCCCGCTATGGAGTTTGAGATAGTTCCTTTTCAAACCGCAAATATAAGATTTGCTCTCAAGGAAAAAACAGTTACAATGGATTTTGAAAAGGCACAGGGCAAGATGTGCGGATTTCCTCTTGTGTCATGTCCCCCTGCCGTTCCCATCATAATGCCGGGAGAACTTGTTAAAAAAGAAGTAATCGAAGTGGCAAAATATTACGGATACGAGAAAATAAATGTAGTTGAGGCAGATTACAGGTAAGTTTTGAGAGGTTACGGATATGCCTATTGATAATGAACTGCGAAAGAAAACTCTGATAGGAAAACTGGACGGATTCATCCCCGGAAAGGTCAGCAACAAGGTGGTCGTGGGAACTCTCAATCTCATGAGGGGAGCAAACCGTATTGTCAAAAAAGACTATGGCACGCTTGTTGAAAATGTTGATATATTCGAGACCCAGCATAAACCTTATCTGACAAACACATTTGGATTTATAGAGGATCAGCATAACTATACTGATATGAGATTTGGTAAATATACCATGGATTACTCCGGCTGTGAAGTAATTGCAGTATATAATGCGATAAATGCACTTGGAGAAGGGGAGCCCCAGAATCTGGCATATTATATAGCAGATTTTGAAAATGACGGTATGGTTTTAAACGGTAAATTCGGCACGGCACCAAAGGCGATAAATGACAGGCTGAATAAATACGGATTTGAGACATGTATGACTCTCAAAGAGGAGGAGTACAACCTGATCGCCGGTCAGTCGAGAACATTGATCCTCACATTCTATAATGACAAGGACCGGATATCCTCCCAGATACATACTGTAAATATCTCAAAAAGCGACAGGGGCTATATCGCTCACAATGTCTTTTGCAACGGAAAGCCTCACGGCCCGTTTAAAAATATTTATGACCTGATGAATGCCATAAACGGCGGCAGGGCAATGGGAATATCGCTGATAGGAATAGAGGGAGTTACCTCATTGACATTAAAGTGATATAAGTGTAGACTATCACTCGGAAGAAACAAAGGCGTTTCGGGTATGACCCGGGACGTCTTTTTTATGCAATAACACATTTATGATATAGGATAAAACGGCTATGTTTTTTGAAAATGACAGACCTTATGAAGAGTGTGGCGTATTTGGTATCTGGGGTACGAAGGATACTGATGCATCAAGGGCGGTTTATTACGGACTGACTGCTCTACAGCACAGAGGACAGGAATCGGCAGGTATCGTGGTATGCGATACAAACGGCCCCATCGGCAATATATGTGCTCACAAGGATATGGGCCTGGTGAGCGAAGTCTTCCATAATGATATACTCGACAAGCTTAAGGGCAATATTGGTATAGGTCATGTCAGATATTCAACAGCAGGAGCCAGCTGTGTTGAAAACGCCCAGCCTTTTTCGTTAAATTATGCCAAGGGTACACTGGCCCTTGCCCATAACGGTAATGTAATTAACGCAGATGAGATGAAAGCGAAGCTCGAGAGCGAGGGCGCCATTTTTTCAGGCAGTTCTGATTCCGAGGTTATCGCATACAGCATAGCCAGAGAGCGTATGAATACAGACTCCATAGAGGAGGCTGCGGTTAACATATCCAAAAAGCTTATCGGAGGATATGCCCTCCTTATCATGAGCCCTCAGAAACTCATTGGAGTGAGGGACCCCCTCGGACTTAAACCCCTGTGTCTCGGTAAAGCTGGAGATGCTTATATTTTGTCATCAGAAAGTTGTGCAATTACTGCAGTTGGTGGTACACTTATTAGAGACATTGAGCCCGGTGAGATAGTGATTATCACAAAGGAAGGAATCAAGTCTGAGATTATGGCAATAGCGCCTAAAAAGGCCCATTGTATTTTCGAATACATTTATTTTGCCAGGCTTGATTCGCGTATTGATAATATTAATGTTTATGACGCGAGACTTCGTGGTGGCATGGCTCTTGCAAAGAGATATCCTGTTGAAGCTGATGTAGTTACAGGTGTACCTGAGTCAGGTATCACTGCAGCAGTAGGATATGCAAAATATTCAGGCATCCCTTTTGTACCAGCTTTTGCGAAGAACAGTTATGTTGGGCGTACTTTTATCAAACCCACCCAGAGCGAACGCGCATCGGCAGTCCATATCAAACTCAGCGTTATAGAGAGCGTTGTAAAAGATAAGCGTGTCGTATTAATAGACGATTCAATAGTGAGAGGAACTACCATAGCAGGTCTTATCGATATGATGAGACGGGCAGGTGCACTGTCAGTGCACGTCAGGATTAGTTCACCTCCTTTTTTGTATCCGTGCTTCTATGGTACGGATGTACCGGACAACTCCCAGCTCATCGCTTCAAACAGCTCGACAGAGGAAATCAGAAAACGTATAGGCGCTGATTCCCTCGAGTATATGCATCTTGAGGATTTCGAGCAGATGACAGGTGATCTGGAAATATGCAAAGCATGCTTTGACGGTAAATATCCTTTGGAAAACAAGTCGGAGGTTTAATTAATATGAAGAAAAAAATAGTGCTTGAGGACGGAGAAGTCTATATCGGCGATGGATTCGGTTCCGATAATGACAAGTTCGTGGAGCTCGTTTTCAACACATCAATGGTAGGTTATCAGGAGATAGTATCTGATCCGTCATATACGGGCCAGGCTGTCATCATGACATATCCCCTTATCGGTAACTATGGAATGAACGATGATGATTATGAGACAGACAGACCAACAGTTTCAGGTCTGATAGTCAGAGAATACTGTGACGAACCGTCAAACTTCAGATGCAGTGAGACCCTTTCTACTGTAATGAAGAAGTATGATATATCGGGAGTCAGTGGTATAGATACGAGAAAACTTGCAAGACATATCAGAGATTTCGGTAGCTGCCGTGCATGTATAGTTTCTGCAGACAAGGATACAGACGAGGCACTTAAGCTTCTTAAAGAGAATCCTGCCGACAAAACAGTTGTTTCAAAAGTCAGCTCAGACAAAATCCATGAGTATGGTGATCATGATTCATCAGGCGATGCCAAAAATATTGTGGCAATCGACTGCGGCATGAAGAAAAACATTTTAAGAGAGTTCAAAAAGCGCGGATGCAATGTGACGGTTGTGCCCTGGAACACATCCGCAGAAGAAATATTAAATATGAAACCTGACGGAGTCTTTGTATCAAATGGACCGGGCGACCCGGAGGATGTGGCTCCCACTATAGAGACAGTTAAGAATCTAAAAGGCAAAGTACCTGTATTTGGTATATGCCTTGGTCATCAGATTATATCCCTCGCATACGGAGCAAAGACATATAAATTAAAGTTTGGTCACAGAGGTGGTAATCATCCTGTCAAGAATCTCAAGACAGACAAGATTGAGATTACATCCCAGAACCATTCATATGCCGTTGATAATGACAGCTTAAACGGAACAGGCCTGACTCCTACACACATCAACCTCCTTGATAATACAATTGAGGGCGTTGAAGCAGTCAGTGACAAAATATTTTCTGTCCAGTATCATCCCGAGAGTGCACCGGGACCACAGGATAGTTCATATCTGTTTGACATATTTATGAATAATATTAAGTCTGTGGAGGTGTCTGAAAATGCCTAAGCGTACGGATATTAAAAAGATACTTGTAATTGGTTCGGGACCCATCGTAATCGGTCAGGCTGCGGAATTTGACTATGCCGGTACTCAGGCATGTCTCTCTCTTCGTGAGGAGGGTTATGAAGTAATTCTCTGCAATTCAAACCCTGCAACCATAATGACTGATGAGGCTATAGCTGACAAGGTCTATATGGAACCCCTTACACTTGAATTTATCGCAAAGATTATCAGAATGGAGCGTCCGGATGCGATACTCCCCGGTATCGGAGGCCAGACAGGTCTTAATCTTGCGATGCAGCTTGAGAAGAAAGGCATCCTCAAAGAGTGTGGCGTAGAGCTTCTTGGCACGAGAACAGAGAGTATTGAAAGAGCAGAAGACAGAGAGCTCTTTAAGGAGCTTTGTATACAGCTTGGCGAACCTGTCCTTCCATCACTTATTGCTGAGAGCATGGAGGAAGGTCTTGATGCTGTATCAAAGATCGGTTACCCCGTTGTAATCAGGCCGGCATTTACCCTTGGCGGTACAGGCGGAGGCTTTGCTGAGAACGAGACAGAATTCCGTGAGATTATGAAGAATGCCCTTGTTCTCTCACCTGTCCATCAGGTCCTTGTAGAAAAGAGTGTAAAGGGATACAAGGAGATTGAGTATGAGGTAATGCGTGATGCCAATGATACGGCTATCGCAATATGCAACATGGAAAATGTGGACCCTGTAGGTATTCATACAGGTGACTCAATAGTAGTATGTCCTTCCCAGACACTGACAAACAAAGAGTACCACATGCTCCGTGACAGTGCCCTTAAAATAATCAGAGCCCTGAAGATAGAGGGTGGATGCAATGTCCAGTTTGCTCTTGATCCAAAGTCGTTTAATTATTATCTGATCGAGGTTAACCCCAGAGTGTCGAGATCGTCTGCTCTGGCATCCAAGGCCAGCGGTTATCCCATAGCGAGAGTATCTGCCAAAATAAGTGTCGGCATGAGACTCGATGAGATAATGCTTGCCAATACACTTGCATCATTTGAGCCGGCTCTTGACTACGTTGTATCAAAAATGCCAAGGTTCCCGTTTGATAAATTCAATGATGCCAATAATACTCTTGGCACGCAGATGAAGGCAACCGGAGAGGTCATGAGCGTAGGCCGTACTGTTGAGGAGAGCCTCTTAAAGGCAATAAGATCCCTGGAGGTAGGCGTGTTCCATCTCCACAACAGCAAGTTTGACAATATGTCTGATGATGAACTTGAGAAATATATTGTCGACGGAACAGATGACAGAATCTATGCTATTGCCCAGCTCCTTCGAAACGGAGTCACGACTAAAGATATAGCAAAGATAACCGGTATAGATATCTTCTTTATCGGCAAGATGAAAAATATCACCGATATGGAGAGCAGACTTGTCAAAAATATAAATGACA
>CADBFE010000057.1 GCA_902793845.1 uncultured Lachnospiraceae bacterium
GCTTTCGTGGATATTAAACTGTTTTACATACATGGGAGAACTCTCAAGGATGACACAGTTTAAGGATAAATCGGCAAAGCATGCAGACAACATAAATGCAGGACTCTTTACATATCCGGTACTTATGGCAGCTGACATCCTGCTGTATCAGGCAGATGTGGTCCCTGTAGGCAAGGATCAGCTCCAGCATCTTGAGATCACAAGGGATATAGCCCAGAGATTTAACAGTATATACGGAGAGGTATTTACAGTACCTGATCCTTATCTTGGCAAGGCGGGAGCAAAGATCATGTCTCTCCAGGATCCTGCAAAGAAGATGTCCAAGTCTGATGAAAATATAAACGGATCAATTTATCTGATGGATGACCCCGATACAGTCATCAGAAAGTTTAAGAGGGCGGTAACCGATTCCCTCGGTACCATCAGATACAGCGAGGAACAGCCGGGTATCAGCAACCTGATCGATATATACGGAGCCTGCACAGGCAAAAAGCCTGAAGAGGTTGAAAAGGAATTTGACGGCAAGGGCTACGGAGATTTCAAGGAGCCTGCACAGGCAAAAAGCCTGAAGAGGTTGAAAAGGAATTTGACGGCAAGGGCTACGGAGATTTCAAGATGGCAGTCGGCGAAGCTGTTGTATCAGTGCTTAAGCCGCTCCAGGATAAATATGCAGAGCTTTCAAAAGAAAAGGATTATATCGACGGCATAATCAGAGAAAATGCCATGAAAGCATCGGCTGTAGCAAACAAGACCTTAAGAAAGGTTCAGAAGAAAGTGGGCTTTCCCGAAATGCCTCACTAAAAAATACGGAAAAACGGAGGATAGGTAAATGGTTAAGAGTACAATGATGGATCTCTATCATGAGAGAAATGAGATGTTTGACAACCTTGTTGAGAAGTGTCTCACATCAGGCGCCATCGATCAGAATCTTTATATAGAGTATGACGTAAAGAGAGGACTGCGTGATGCCAACGGTAAAGGTGTCCTTACGGGACTCACCGAGATTTCTGATGTAAACGGTACAAAGGATGTTGACGGTGTAAAGGTACCTGCAAAAGGTGAGCTTTACTATCAGGGATATAACATAAAAGATCTTGTATCCGGACTCTCCGGCAGAAAGTATGCTTTTGAGGAGATTACATATCTTCTATTATTCGGCATGCTCCCTACAAAAGAGCAGTTTGATTCGTTTCTGGCCATACTCACAGATCTCCAGGAGCTTTCAAGCGATTTTACGAGAGATGTAATACTTCATAATCCCAGCAAAAATATTATGAACTCTCTACAGAAGGCCATACTGAATCTTTACTCATACGATGAGAACCCTGAGGATATCAGCGTACCCAACGTACTGCGTCAGTGTCTTCAGCTGATAGCAAAAACTCCCCTCATGAGTGTGTATGCATATCACGGATACAGACACTTTAATCTCAATGAAAACCTGGTAATCAGGACTCCGAGAAAAGATTATTCAACAGCAGAAAATATTTTAAATATGCTCAGACCTGACGGTAATTTTACAGAGCTGGAAGCATACGTATTTGATATAGCCCTTGTGCTTCATGCAGAGCACGGCGGTGGTAACAATTCCACGTTTACAACTCATGTAGTCACATCTACAGGTACAGATACATATTCTGCAATCGCAGCTTCAATAGCTTCATTAAAGGGACCAAAGCACGGAGGTGCAAACCTTAAGGTTCAGAATATGATCGCAGAGATCAAAAAGGCAGTACCTGACTGGACAGACATGAAGGCTCTTGAGGAATATCTCAGAAAGATATTGAATAAGGAAGCCTTTGACAAGACAGGTCTCATCTATGGTATGGGCCATGCCGTATATACTGAGTCTGATCCGAGATGTGAGATATTAAAAGAATGTGCCAGAAATCTTGCAAAAGAAAAAGACCGGATGGGTGAGTTTAATCTCTATAATGCCATCGAGGAGATTTCAATCAAGATCATCACAGAGAGCAGGAGAGTATTTAAGCCTGTATGTGCCAATGTAGATTTTTACAGCGGTTTCCTTTACTCAATGCTCGGTATACCCGAGGAGCTTTTTACCCCTATATTTGCTATAGGCCGTATTTCGGGATGGAGTGCACACAGACTTGAGGAGCTTGTAAATAAAGGCAAGATCATCAGACCTGCATACAAGTATGTAGGATATCACAGAGAGTATGTTCCCATCGAACAGAGGTAATAATTTTATCTGAGGTGAAAACTAATGGCTGATAAATATGTTGCATATGTTTCGTCTTACACAAGAGGCAGCAAGGACGGCATCAAAATTTATGATGTTGACTTAAAGAACGGTACATTTTCCGAAAAGGGAAGTATACAGATCACAAACAGTTCATACATGACGATATCTCACAGCAGGAAATATCTCTATTCAATAACCGATTACGGAGTAGAGGGATATCGCATTATGCCGGACGGCTCTCTCAAGCAGAATTCCGCATCATCTATAAACGGTATGCGAGGCTGTTACCTCTCAACGGATTACAAAGATCAGTACCTCTTTGTGGCAGGATATCATGATGGCAAGATAACAGTGCTGAAGCTTGATGATGAAGGCAGGATCCTCGGTATCACTGATGAGATTTATCACAAGGGTATCGGTTCCATTGCCGACAGATCGTTCTTTCCCCATGTTAACTGTGTAAAGATGACAAGGGATAATAAATATCTCCTTGCGGCAGATCTCGGACTTGATTACATAAAGGTGTATCAGCTCGATCATACGGAAGGAAAGCTCAAGATGGTGGATATAATCCACTCCGAGCAGTACTCAGGACCGAGACATATCAAGATATCAAAAGACGGCCGGTTTGTATATATCATCCATGAAGCTAAAAATTATGTGGATGTATATGAATACACTGAAAAGACAGACGGCAATCCTGAGTTTGAAAAGATTCAGACAATAGAGACATTAAATGATTATCATGCAGGAGATTCTGCGGCAAGTGCCCTTAATCTCTCAGAAGACTTTAAATATCTGGTAGCTTCAAATGCAGGAGATAATTCCGTAATGATTTACAGCATTGATCAGAAGAGCGGACTGCTCACCAAGATCCTCTGCCTGCCCATAAGCGGAAGCTATCCAAAGGATGCCCAGCTCTTCCCTGACAATAAGCATCTTGTCTCATTAAATCATGAGAACAATACGATGACATTTTTTGCAGTAGATATGAAAGCAGGTACCATTGTGATGAATGCAAAGGAAATACCGATTATGCAGCCTAACTGCATTATCTTCTACAAACTTGGTGAATAATATGCCGTTTGCGGAATATAAATTATTAAAAAAAGAAGGCAGAGCCAAGAGAGGCAGGTTTATCACTCCTCACGGTACCATAGAGACCCCCGTCTTTATGAATGTGGGAACTGTAGGCGCCATTAAGGGTGCTGTATCCACGGAAGACCTTGAGAGGATAGGCACCCAGGTAGAGCTCTCCAATACATATCATCTCCATGTAAGACCGGGAGATAAACTGATAAAGGAAATGGGCGGACTCCATCACTTTATGTCATGGAACAAGCCCATACTCACCGACTCGGGAGGATTTCAGGTATTCTCACTGGCCGGTATCAGAAAGATTAAAGAAGAAGGCGTCACGTTCAGATCACATATAGACGGTCACAAAATATTCATGGGACCCGAGGAGAGTATGCAGATCCAGTCAAATCTGGCATCCACCATCGCCATGGCATTTGATGAATGTCCGCCGAGCAAGGCAGAGCGGGAATATGTGGTTAAATCGGTAGAGCGTACCACCAGATGGCTTGAGCGCTGCAAAAAAGAAATGGACAGGCTGAACGGCCTTGAAGATACGATAAACAAAAAGCAGATCCTGTTTGGCATAAATCAGGGAGCCGTATATCCGGACATCAGGATTGAGCATGCAAAGAGGATCGCCGAGATGGACCTTGAGGGATATGCCATAGGAGGTTTGGCAGTAGGCGAGAGTCATGAGGAGATGTATTATATACTCGATGAGACAGTTCCTTATCTGCCGGATAACAAGCCGACATATCTGATGGGAGTCGGTACTCCGATCAATATCCTTGAGGCGGTGGACAGAGGTGTAGACTTCTTTGACTGTGTATATCCGTCAAGAAACGGACGTCATGCCCATGTATACACAAATCATGGCAAGATAAATCTCATGAACTCAAAATATGAGAAAGACGATCTGCCCATAGAAGAAGGCTGCGGATGCCCTGCATGCAGGCGATATTCAAGGGCTTACATCCGTCATCTCTTAAAGGCAAAAGAGATGCTCGGTATGAGACTCTGTGTAACACATAACCTTTATTTCTATAATCACCTTATGGAAGAAATCAGGGACGCTCTCGATCAGGGACGCTTTGCTGAATATAAAGCCGGAAAAGTCCGTGACCTGAGCGAAGCTGAATAATAAATATTTAAGGAGACAAACAATGAACAACTTTTTACTCACAGCAGACACAACTTCTGTAGGATACAACTGGGGATCACTTATATTCTCTGTTGTCCTCATGATAGTAATCTTTTACTTTTTCCTCGTAAGACCTCAGAATAAAGAACAGAAAAAAATCCAGGCAATGCTTAATGATATGGCAGTAGGTGATGTTGTAGTAACTACATCAGGTTTTTACGGCGTACTCATTGATATCACAGAAGAGGATGTCATCGTTGAGTTCGGATCAAACAAAAACTGCCGTATCCCCATGAAAAAATCAGCAATTGCTCAGGTTGAGAAAGCAGAATAATTAAATTTATCAGAGAGAAGGATAAAATAATGGAACTTAATATCGGACGTATAAAGGGTGACGGTATCGGCCCCGAAATAGTTGATGAAGCAAGCAAAGTACTGGAGAAAGTTGCTTCCGTATACGGTCATAAGATTAATTTTACTGATATCTTAATGGGCGGCGCATCAATCGATGCCTGCGGAGAGCCTCTTACAGATGAGGCTATTGCTACGGCAAAGGCTTCCGATGCAGTACTTATGGGCTCAATCGGCGGCAATACATCCACATCACCGTGGTACAAGCTTCCTCCCGAGAAGAGACCGGAAGCAGGCCTCTTAAAGATAAGAAAGGCTCTTAACCTGTTTGCTAATTTAAGACCCGCTTATCTCTATGAAGAACTCTCAGATGCGTGCCCCTTAAAGAAAGAGGTAGCTGACAAGGGCTTTGATATGCTGATCATGAGAGAACTTACCGGCGGACTTTACTTTGGCGACAGATATACAAAAGAAGTAGACGGAGTGATGACGGCCGTTGATACTCTTAAGTATACGGAAGAAGAGATCAGAAGGATTGCCATCAAGGGATTTGACATCGCCATG
This sequence comes from uncultured Lachnospiraceae bacterium, assembly GCA_902793845.1. Lineage (GTDB taxonomy): Bacteria > Bacillota > Clostridia > Lachnospirales > Lachnospiraceae > NK4A136. The sequence continues at coordinate 5,343 of CADBFE010000057.1, forward strand.
AAGAGGAGAAAGAAAGTCATCTCTGTTGATAAGGCAAACGTACTTGACTCATCAAGACTCTGGAGAAAAGTGGTTGAGGAAGTTGCAAAGGATTATCCTGAGGTAACACTTGAGCATATGCTCGTCGATAACTGTGCAATGCAGCTTGTAAAAGATCCTGCCCAGTTTGACGTGGTGCTCACTGAGAACATGTTTGGTGACATCCTCTCAGATGAAGCTTCAATGGTGACAGGTTCCATAGGAATGCTTTCTTCCGCATCCCTCAATGATACAAAGTTTGGTCTCTATGAGCCTTCCCACGGTTCTGCTCCCGATATAGCAGGACAGAATATTGCAAATCCCATTGCGACTATTCTCTCAGCTACAATGATGCTCAGATACTCATTTGACCTTGATAAAGAGGCTGATGCGATTGAGAAGGCTGTAAAGAGCGCACTTGAAAACGGATACAGAACAGTGGATATATATACTGACGGCATGAAGAAGGTCGGATGCAGTGAGATGGGCGATGTGATCGCAGGATATATTGCTTAATATTATTAATAAAACAGAAAGGGATAAAAACATGAAGAGCGATAATGCAAGAGCAGGTATGCAGCAGGCACCTGCAAGAAGTTTGTTTAATGCACTTGGTTTTACAAAAGAAGAGATGAAGAAGCCTATGGTAGGTATTGTCAGTTCATACAACGAGATAGTACCCGGCCATATGAACATCGACAAGATCGTTGATGCTGTCAAACTCGGTGTAGCCGAAGCAGGCGGTGTACCTGTTGTATTCCCTGCAATTGCCGTATGTGACGGTATTGCCATGGGACATGTAGGTATGAAATATTCTCTTGTAACCCGTGACCTCATTGCAGACTCAACAGAGTGTATGGCTATCGCTCATCAGTTTGACGCCCTTGTAATGGTACCTAACTGTGATAAAAATGTTCCCGGACTCCTTATGGCTGCAGCCAGACTTGACCTCCCTACAGTATTTGTATCAGGCGGTCCTATGCTTGCCGGCCATGTAGCAGGTCAGAAGAGATCATTATCTTCAATGTTTGAGGCAGTAGGTTCATACGCTGCAGGTACCATGACAGAAGAAGATGTAGATAATTTCGTTGAGAATGTATGTCCTACATGCGGATCATGTTCCGGTATGTATACTGCAAACTCAATGAACTGCCTGACTGAAGCCCTCGGTATGGGCCTTAGAGGCAACGGTACTATCCCGGCAGTTTATTCTGCAAGACTCAGACTTGCAAAGCAGGCAGGATACGCCGTAATGGATATGTTTAATAAGGGGATAACAGCCCGTCAGATCATGACAAAGGATGCAATCCTTAACGCACTTACCGTAGATATGGCACTTGGATGCTCAACAAACTCAATGCTGCATCTCCCTGCCATAGCTCATGAGATCGGATTTGATTTTGATATATCATTTGCAAATCCTATATCTGAAAAGACTCCTAACCTCTGTCATCTTGCTCCTGCAGGTCCTACATATATGGAGGATCTTAATGAAGCAGGCGGTGTATGGGCAGTAATGAAGGAACTTGCCGATATAGGACTTTTAAATACTGACTGTATGACTGTTACAGGCAAGACTGTCGGAGAGAATATCGCAAATGCGGTTAATAAAAATCCCGAAGTCATCAGACCTGTTGACAATCCTTACTCAAAGACAGGCGGACTTGCAGTACTTAAGGGTAATCTTGCTCCCGACGGTTCTGTTGTTAAGCGTTCTGCGGTAGTACCTGAGATGATGGTACATGAAGGACCTGCTAGGGTATTTGACTCAGAGGATGATGCCATCGAAGCTATCAAAGGCGGCAAAATCGTTGCAGGAGATGTGGTTGTCATCAGATATGAAGGACCAAAAGGTGGTCCCGGCATGAGAGAGATGCTTAATCCTACATCTGCCATCGCAGGTATGGGACTTGGATCGAGTGTTGCCCTCATAACAGACGGCCGATTTTCCGGAGCATCAAGAGGTGCTTCCATCGGTCATGTATCGCCTGAGGCAGCTGACGGTGGCCCTATCGCATTTGTACACGAGGGAGACATTATCTCTATCGATATACCCAATATGAAGCTGGAGCTTAAGGTTTCAGATGAGGAGCTCGCAAAGCGTAAGGCAGCATGGACTCCCGTAGAGCCCAAGGTAAAGACAGGATATCTTGCAAGATACAGAGAACTTGTAACGAGCGGTGCAAAAGGTGCTGTCATGAAGACACCTGAAGAACTCAGAAAATAATATTATTTAGTTTTATAAATTTATTTGACGAAAGGATCTAATAAATAATGGAACTTACCGGATCACAGATAGTAATTGAATGTCTTAAGGAACAGGGAGTGGATACAATCTTCGGATATCCCGGAGGATCAATCCTTAATATTTATGATGAACTTTACAAGCACAGCGATGAGATAACACACATCCTGACAAGTCATGAGCAGGGTGCGTCCCATGCAGCAGACGGATATGCCAGAGCCACAGGTAAAGTTGGAGTGTGCATGGCTACATCAGGACCCGGAGCGACTAACCTTGTAACCGGTATCGCTACGGCATATATGGATTCTGTACCTGTAGTTGCCATCACTGCAAATGTAGGTCTGCCTCTTCTTGGCAAGGATACATTCCAGGAAGTCGATATCGCCGGTGTGACCATGCCTATCACAAAGCACAGTTTCATCGTTAAAGATGTGACAAAGCTTGCTGATACGATCCGTAAGGCATTTATGATAGCAAAGACAGGACGTCCCGGCCCGGTGCTCGTGGATATCACAAAGGATGTGACGGCCAACAAAACTGATTATGAGAAGAAAACTATCGAAGAGATCCAGAGAGAATATGATTACCTTAAGGAAAAGAATACATATTCAGAGAAGGATATAGATAAGGTTGTGTCAATGATCGCAGAGTCAAAGAAACCTTTCATCTATCTTGGAGGCGGTGCAATCATATCAGGTGCATGTGATGAAGTAAAAGAGTTTGCCAAAAAGATTGACTCTCCCGTATGCGATACACTTATGGGTAAAGGCGCTTTTGACGGATATGATGAGCTTTATACCGGAATGATCGGTATGCACGGTACAAAGACATCAAATATCGGTGTCAGCGAGTGTGACCTGCTCATTGCACTCGGAGCAAGATTCTCAGACCGTGTCACATCAAATATTAAGGCATTTGCAGCCAATGCAAAGGTCGTACATATTGATATAGATGCAGCCGAGATCAATAAAAATATTAAGACGGATGCATGTATTGTAGGTGATCTTAAGGAAGTACTCACAATACTTAACAAAAAAATTGAGCAGAAAAATAATAAAGAATGGACAAAGCATATCAAAGATCTTAAAGCTGAAAAGCCCCTTACTTATCAGCATTCAAAGCTCACATGTCCGTTTATTATAGAGACTCTTGATAAAGTCACAAACGGAGATGCGATAATCACTACAGATGTAGGTCAGCATCAGATGTGGGCAGCCCAGTTCTACAGATTTACAAAACCCAGAACATTTTTATCAAGCGGCGGCCTCGGAACCATGGGATACGGACTGGGAGCTGCAATCGGTGCCAAGGTCGGCAAAAGAGACAAGACAGTTGTAAATATCGCCGGCGACGGATGCTTCCGTATGAATATGAACGAGCTGGCAACAGCTTCAAGATACAATATCCCCATCGTGGAGATAGTCATCAACAATCATGTACTCGGTATGGTTCGCCAGTGGCAGACTCTTTTCTACGGCAAGCGCTACTCACAGACTGTACTTCAGGATGAAGTAGATTATGTTAAAGTAGCAGAGGCTCTCGGATGCGAAGGTATCAGAGTGACCAAAAAGGAAGAAGTGGAGGATGCCCTTAAAAAGGCTCTTAACGCAGGCCACCCCGTTGTCATCGACTGTGTGATAGAAGAGGATGATAAGGTATTCCCTATGGTACCCGGCGGAGCACCTATTGAAAATGCTTTTGATGCAGACGATTTAAAAGCTAGGATAGACAACTGATTTAAATGTTTTAATATTACGGGCATATATTCGCATTTGCGGGTCTATGCCCATAATTATATGAAGAGGACGGGCATTATATTCATGAGTAAAAAAATTATGAACAGGGGTATTCTGATATTTGGAACCCTGTTTGCAGCCGTGATGACGGCACTTGTTTTAAATACAGAGATTTTTGCAAAGGGGGACGGAGCAAAGACAGTGGATATCTTATTTACATCGGATATACATTCTTATCTTGACTCATATAAAGTTGAACTTGATGACGGTGCCGTACAGTATATAGGCGGTATGGCCAGATTATCCACCGTGATAAAGGAGCAAAAGGAAACAAATCCCGATACTCTTATGATAGACGGTGGTGATATCGCCATAGGTACACTTTACCAGACTCTCTATGCAGAGGAAGCACTGGAACTCAGGATGCTCGGAACACTCGGATTTGATGCCACGACTCTTGGCAATCATGATTTCGATTATTCTACAGAAAAGCTCTGCTTCATGTTTGAAAATGCCGCAGCAAAGTCAGATTACCTGCCTGCATTTGTTGTCAGCAATATTGACTGGACTACTGATAATCAGGACACAAAAGATATATATGAGGCCGCATCAAAAGCAGGACTTGCCGAGTATATCGTCCTGGATAAAGGTGGCGTAAAAATAGCTGTATTTGGAATATTTGGTAAAGAAGCGACAAGTGACTCGCCTACACTGACCCTCACTGTCATGGATCAGATAGAGACAGCAAGAGCCGTAGTGGAAAAGATAAAGCAAAGTGAAGATGTCGATATGATCGTATGTATATCACACAGTGGTATAAATGCAGATATCGATAAATCCGAAGATGAACAGCTGGCCATGGCTGTACCTGAGATAGATGTAATACTCTCGGCTCATTGTCATCTGCTGTGCCCTCATCCGATACAGCACGGAGATACATGGGTAATAGGTGCCGGATGTTACGGTGAATATACGGGACTCTGCTCACTTTCTCAGAAAGAGGATGGCAGATGGACCATGGATGAATATGAACTCATTCATATGGATGAAAGTATTGCCGAAGATCCCGAAATCAAAAGTATAGTCCGGGGATATAATGAGCTGGTAGACAGGGAGTATCTCTCGCAGTATGGCTATACCATGAATCAGGTGATAGCAAGGTCGGATTTTTCGATGGAATCTGTTAATGATATGTATTATGATCATACAGATCATCATCTCGGAAACTTTATGTCGGATGCGTACAGATATGCCGTATTGCAGACATCATACGGAAAAGAGCATCATCCGGATATAGCTGTAGTACCGGCAGGTACGGTCCGGGGTACATTTGCGGCAGGAGATATCACTGTAGCTGATGCGTTTAATACGTATTCACTCGGAATGGGATTTGACGGCGTGGTCGGATATCCCCTTGTTATGTTTTACTTAAACGGCAGTGAGGTAAAGATGATACCCGAGGTGGACGCATCCCTTTCCTCACTTATGGTTACCGCAAGGCTTTATTGCAGCGGACTGTCCTACAAGATCGGGACAAAGAGAATGTTTTTGAACAAAGCATATGACATTGTTTACAATCCCGATTTGATGAGCGAGGAGTCTGAAACGGTAGATGATGGCAGACTTTATGCAATAGTGACAGATATGTATACGGCACAGATGCTGGGGTCTGTTTCAAGAGTTTCAAAAGGCCTGATAAAGATCACGCCAAAATACAGCGACGGAACGGCTCTTGAAAGTGATGAAGGCGGATATTTGTGGGAAAATGTGGTCCTTTATAATGATGACGGTACTGAGCTTAAGACATGGTCTGCCATTGCCACATATTTATCATCTTTTGATAAAAATGAAGAAGGTATCAGTGTCATACCGGAGTATTACAACGAATATCACGGAAGAAAAGTCATCGTGGATAAATTCAGTCTCACAAACTTTTTCTCGGATACCAATAAGTATTTCTGGATTATAACAGGTGTAGTCGCAGGTGTGGCCCTTGCGGTAATCGGGGTGCTGACATTGTTTATTAAAATTCTAAAGATGATTTTCGGAAAAAAGAGAGTAAAATAATAATATCGAATATCAGTTTATAACGGGGACAGGGAAATGAAAAACTGGAAAACATGGAAGATCATTTTATTTATAACATTGAGTTTATGTCTTAATGTTTTTGGAAAGTTACTTTGCGTGCATTTTGAACTGCCGATATGGGGAGATTCATTCGGAACGGCGCTTTGTGCTTATGTGGCGGGACCTGTATGCGGAGCCATGGTAGGACTTTCCAGCAATGTGGCATATTCTGTGATCAATCATCTGTCGGCAGTATATTCCATTACAAGTCTTGCCCTTGGTATCATAGTCGGCATAGCAGCAAAATATAAGTGGTTTGACAGATTCTACGGATTTATGAAAGCCGCGTCACTGACCATGTTTACGGCCCTTGTCGTATCTGTACCCGTAAACATCTTTTTTGCAGACGGTTATACAGGTAATAAGTGGGGCGACGGTGTTATCAATTATTTTCTGGCGAGAAACTGGGACCCTACCCTTTGCAGTGTTTTAGGCCAGCTCTCGATCGAATTTGCAGACAAAGTCCTCACCATTGCGGCTGTCTATATTCTGATAATCATCAGACGTTCTAACAAAGCCAGGATAGAAGATGAGAAAAAGATGCACGGTAATATTACCGGTACAGCTTTGCTCATATTATTATCCATGGGTCTTTTACTTTACCCGGAACTCAAATTAAATGCTGCCGATTCAGGCAGTGTATCATCAGACAGTTTATC
>CADBFE010000058.1 GCA_902793845.1 uncultured Lachnospiraceae bacterium
CCCAGGAACCAGATGGAAAGTATAAGTGATGTCCAGCCTTCTGTAACATTTCCTGAGAAATATGACACAAAAGCGTATACCGCTGCAACAAAACATATAAATAAAACGATTATTCCAAGGCCGAGTATGTAATTGATCGGCTTTACGGAAAATGATGTGATACCGTCAAAAGCAAGGGCAAGCATCTTTTTAAAAGGATACTTGGACTCTCCCGCTTCTCTCTTTGTCCTCTCATATTCAACTACTGCGCTCTTGTAACCGATGAGGGGCACTATACCGCGGAGATACAGATTTACCTCTTCGTATTTTGCAAGCTGTTCAACGGCTCTTTTGCTCATTAATCTGAAATCAGCATGATTATATACGCAGTCAACCCCCATTCTGTTAAGGAGTTTATAATATGACTCAGCCGTAAATCTCTTAAAGAACGAATCGCTGTCGCGCTTTGACCTGACACCGTATACGATATCGCATCCTTCATGGTAAAAATCCACCATCTCTTCGATCTTTGTATAATCATCCTGAAGATCGGCATCAATGGATACTATCATGTCAGCATCCTTTGAAGCAGTCAGCATTCCCGAAAAGAGAGCATTCTGGTGACCGGTATTTCTGGCGAGTTTTAAAGCCCTGACCATATCAGATTTTTCATGCCATTCCTTAAGCTGATCCCATGTTTTGTCCTTGCTGCCGTCATCGACAAGCAAGAGATAACTGTCTTTTGATATCTTATCCCTGCTCACAAGTGCCGATAAAAACTCTGTAAGTCTCGGCAGTGATATAGGGAGCATCTCCTCCTCGTTATAACAGGGGATAACTATAGCAAGTCTGTCCATGATTTATTCTTCTTCCCAGTTTGTATAAACATTCTGAACATCATCATCTTCATCAAGGAGATCAAGAGTCCTCTGAAGCTGTCTTACAGATTCCTCATCTGTGAGTGACACATAATTCTGAGGGAGCATTGTTACCTCTGCCGAAACCACAGGAAGTTTAAGCTCCTCAACCACTTTTGACACATCAAGGAAAGAATCCGGATCTGTGATGATCTCATATGAATCATCTTCCTCATTGAAATCCTCTGCGCCGGCGTCAATTACTTTCTCAAGGATAGAATCTCCGTCAAGGGGGCAGTCCTCCTTGTCAATGATGATCTGGCCTTTCTCATCAAACATATATGATACACAGCCCTGGGTACCGATGGCACCACTGCCCTTTGTAAAGGCACTTCTTACATTGGCTGCTGTACGGTTCTTGTTGTCTGTAAGACACTCTACAATGATCGCAATTCCTTTAGGACCGTATCCTTCATAAACTGCTTTTTCGTAATTTACGGAATTGCCTTCACCGGAAGCCTTTTTGATACCTCTTTCGATTGTATCATTAGGTACATTGTTGGCTTTTGCCTTCTGAATAACCTGAGCGAGTTTAAAGTTATTGGCAGGATCAGGTCCGCCATCCTTAACCGCAACAGCTATTTCCCTTCCGATCATTGTGAAAATCTTACCTTTTGCGGCATCATTTTTCTCTTTCTTATGCTTAATATTCGCAAATTTTGAATGCCCTGACATAAATTACCTCCGAATTTACATAATTTCTCATTTTAACTGATTAATTTTATCATAAAAACCCGATATCTTCAATAAAGTTAATCCTTTAAAGCATCTGTTATATCCCCCGCCCTTATGCCTTCAAATAGTCTCCTCTCACCTGCTTTTTCACCCATGTAACCATGTAAAAACACGCTGTAAACGGCTGCGTCAAACATATCCTTTTCTATTCCCGCAAAATAACCTGTCATTCCTGCGAGAACGTCACCGCTTCCTGCTGTACCAAGATATTTTGACGTAACGGTATTTATATAAACCGTTTTTCCGTCACTTACGATCGTCCTTGCATCTTTTGCAATGATAATTATTTTGAATTCCTCTGCAAGTTCTCTTACAAAATCGGGATCCTGATTATTTTTATCTTTAAGATCAGTTTTAAATAATCTCGCAAATTCTCCCGGGTGGGGAGTAATAATTGTTGGCGCTCCGTCGATATATCTTTTATTGAATATTTCTTTTATTTTATACCTTTCGTATCCTGATAAAATATTAAGACCGTCAGCGTCAACCACAACGGGTTTACTGCAGTTTTTAAGGGCATATAAAACCATATTTTTAACAGCCGGGCTGTCACCAAGCCCGCATCCGATCACAAGGGACGTGCACCATTCAAAAGATTTTAAAATATTTTCTTTATCATCATTTATATCCTGAAACATGGCTTCAGGCAGTTCATGTACGAGAAGGTCCCTGTTTACGCTGTCTGATATCACCTTTACCATACCGCCTCCGGATAAAAGAGCTGCTTTTGCGGACAGTATCATAGCCCCCGGCATCCCGGCCGAACCTGTTATAAACAGGATTTTGCCGCTCGTACCCTTGTTGCCTGTAATACTTTTTTTAGGCATGTAATCATATAAATCAAGGCTGCATGTAAAAGTATTTATATCAGATCCATCATCATATATATTTACATCTATCGGGATGATCTCCCCCGTATATTCAGGACCCTTATTTAAGATCAGGCCCCTCTTTATCCACTGCATCGTAATAGTGTGATCAGCAGGGACGCATGATCCCATCACCATACCGGTGTCTGAATTAAGACCGCTTGGTATATCAATCGCAAATACTTTTTTATTCCCCCTGTTGTTATCCCTGATATGTTTTATAAGATTGGCTGCGCTTTTTATCCTTGGCCTTACCTCCCCGGTGATACCTATTCCGAGCATGGCATCGACTATTACATCTGCATTCTCAGTAATGTCAGTGCAGGCTTTTATATAATCAATATCTGTTATTTCAATTCCCCTTTTTTCGCATATTGCTTTATTAAGGCCTGCTTCGGACGTCATTTTATCCGGATTTCCGACAAAAATGATTTTGACACGGATATTTCTGTCATTCATGATCCTTCCAATCGAAAATCCGTCGCCGCCGTTATTTCCGGATCCGCAAAAAATAACCGCATTTTTAATATCGCCCGATATTTCCTTAATCTTTTCATAGCTCTGATATGCAGCTCTCTCCATCAAAGATAAAGATGGAATACCGTAACCGTTTATGGTTTCGGACTCCATCTTTTTCATTTCCAGGCTTGATACAATTCTGTACTTTAACTGATCATTCATCATTTTTTCTCTTCTTTTTTATGGAGCATATTATCTCCCGGATTGTATTTCATATCAAACAGATCTATAACAGATGCCCCGAAAATATCATGCATATATGTATATATCTCCTGATTTTTCAGTTCCATCTCCTGTTTTCTGACCACATTCTTTTTAAGTTCTATTCTGATATTGGATATCCATTCGGATATTTCGTCTATACCCGATGTATTATCCTGAATAATATCATAGCACTGCTCCATGGTAGCAACCATGAGCCTGTAGTTGATCTCACCTATCTGATTGGGCAGTTCATGTAACTCCTCCGTCTTTTTATCGATGAGATCGTTACATTCCTCAATCTGTCTTTTCTTGTCTTCCTGACCTTCTCCGCCGTTATCTTCGTCCATTCCTCCCACAATGTCATTCATGAGCTTTTGCTTAAATGTTTTTGCTTTCTTTATCTCAGAATTAAGACGACCCTGGAGTTTAAGCAGTTCCTTGATCTCCTCTTCGTCTTTTTTCATATCCTTTGTTTTTTCGAGGCCAACCATCAGCCTGTGCCATTTATTATCAAGGGGAAGTATGGGAATATTACGGCCGAGAAGTGCGTTTTCATATACATCTATTGATTTGGACATGTTCGCAACCTCCCGGCCTTATAGTTTTTATATTATGCTAATTCTTTATCAAGATTCTTTTTGATTTCGAGAATAAACTCTTCGCTGTTAAGAGTGGTAATATTATCAAGACTTGATATAAGCGCAAGATCCTTGGTCATCTTGCCACTCTCAATTGTACCGATTGTAGCTTTTTCAAGGGCATCGGCATATTTGATGAGCTCGTTATTATTATCAAGCTCTCCCCTCTTTCTGAGGGCTCCTGACCATGCAAATATGGTAGCAACAGAGTTTGTGGATGTCTCCTCACCTTTTAAATGCTTGTAATAATGACGCTGAACCGTTCCGTGAGCAGCTTCATACTCATATATTCCGTCAGGTGATACAAGTACGGATGTCATCATGGCAAGTGAACCGAAAGCAGATGAAACCATATCTGACATTACATCACCGTCATAGTTTTTGCATGCCCAGATAAATCCGCCTTTTGCTTTCATGACTCTGGCTACAGCATCATCTATAAGTGTGTAGAAATAAGTGATACCGGCCTCTTCAAATTTAGACTTGTACTCCTCATCAAAGATTTTCTGGAAGATATCCTTGAATGTATGATCGTATTTCTTTGAGATCGTATCTTTTGTGGCAAACCAGAGATCCTGCTTAGTATCAAGGGCATAATTAAAGCAGCTCCTTGCAAAGCTTGTAATTGACTTGTCTGTATTATGCATGCCCTGAAGCACTCCGGGGCCCTTAAACTCATGGACAAGCTCTTTAATGGTCTCGCCGTTCTCATCCTCAAATACAAGATATGCCTTACCTTTTCCGGATACCTTTATCTCAGTATTTTTATAAACATCACCGTATGCATGTCTCGCAAGGGTGATAGGCTGTTTCCAGTTCTTTACACAGGGCTCGATACCCTTAACGATGATGGGTGTACGGAATACTGTTCCGTCAAGAGCTGCTCTTATGGTACCGTTAGGACTCTTCCACATCTCTTTTAATTTATACTCATCCATACGGGCTGCGTTTGGCGTGATGGTTGCACACTTAACTGCTACTCCGTACTTCTTTGCTGCATTGGCACTGTCTATGGTTACCTGATCGTTAGTATCATTTCTGTTTACCAGTCCCAGATCATAATACTCAGTCTTCAGATCCACATAGGGGAGGATCAGGTCATCCTTGATCATCTTCCAGAGGATTCTTGTCATCTCATCTCCGTCCATCTCAACGAGGGGCGTAGTCATCTGAATCTTATCCATTTGATAAAAACCTCACTTTATATTTTTTAACTTAAAATATTTTAATATTAAAATACGCCTTCGGCAACTGTTTTTACACTGTCCGGTATCTCAGGCTCAGCATCAGTGCCCTTGTATCCTATGAGTACACCGTCACCTACAATCAGGAAATCAGGGGCGTTTTCGTCGCTTAACCAGTTCTCATACCACGGTGTATGATCAAAAGCATACTGACCAACAGCAGTAACTGTAGACGGGATGGATACATCGGTAAGTGAATCGCAGTGATAAAATGCTCCATATGCAATCTCGGTCACTCCCTCAGGTATATCAATACTCTGAACGGATGACCTTGCAAAGGAAAGCATACCGATTGATGTATCCCCTGTGTCAAAAGTATATGTGTCAATAGTCTGATCGTTATAGTGGGAATATTCCGGTACGGAATAAGTCACGTTCTCCGATTCTGCCTCATTTGTACCGGATACTGCCGGAAGCGATTCGATGATCACAAAAGCCCTGTCTGAAACGACCATGCTGCCTCCGATAACATTGCCGTCTACTGATGCATTTTCATCATATTCAATGACATGCTGGTACATGGGTGTACGGCCTGTGGATACAATGGCTGTATTGCCCGATGTGGTGCCGGTAACAGTATTTGTGATTATGCCGCCTGAAGATACAGTAGGGATATCTGAAACCGATGTAAAAGAGGTCGGTGTATATTTAAGATTATTATCCGTCACGGAAAGTTTTGGCTCAGCTGCTGTCAGATATCCTTTTTCCTCTGCATATCTGTAAGCAAATGTGCCTTCATCGGCAATAATGATCATATCTGTAGGGCATCCCGAAAAAGCAGATTCCTTGATATCCGTAACCGATATAGGCAATGAAACCTGCATAAGGGATGAATCACCCATAAATGCACCTATGCCGATTGCTTTAGCCGGGACATTTACATATACATTGGAAAGTGCCGACGCTCCGGCAAATGAATAGCTAGGTATCTCCGACAGAGATGAAGAACATGTAATCTGATTAAGTTTATCGGTACCCCAGAACGCATACTGGCAAACAGTATCAACAGAGTCAGGCATCCTGTAAACATTGCCGGGATATCCCGGAAGGTACTGATATAAAACAGTCTTTTTATAATTATAAATACATCCGTCAGCCCATACAAAAGATGTATTAGTGGGAGGTATATTTACATAAGCAAGGCTTGTATCACCGGAAAAAACACCGTTTCCGAGTTTTCTGAAATCCTTGCCAAAATTTATCTGGCTAAGCTTTGCGCAGTCTGAAAAAGCCGAATCTCCTATTGTCTCAACAGTATCAGGAAGCGATACAGTCACAAGACCGGTACAACCGGAAAAAGCCTTTGAACCGATTTCAGATACTCCCGATGAAACCGTTACAGTCTCAACAAAAGTATTGCCGGCAAAGGCTTCACTGCCGATACCTGTAATCTCACCGGGGATCACTACATTTTTATCTGTTCCGTTGTACTTCACAAGAACAGAACCGGATAAGACCATATCATCCGTGACGCCTACGGCTTTGGATGATATGATTCCGGATACTCCCAGTGCGATCAAAAGCACCAGTATCGGTAATGCAATTATTAAAGCAACTTTCTTTTTCAAACTTTATTCCCGTTTACTTATGAAGGATTGGATGTTCCCGGTAATACTTTCTTGTCTTTCCAGAGGAACAGCATTATTCCAAACAGTGCAAGTCCTGCTGATAAAAACCACTTTGGTGCAGGTACACCGGTCTTTGGTGTCATATCTGTCACACCTGCCGTGAGATTCTGTGTATCCACATAAATCGTATAAGGTGAGAAGTGTGTGGCGGTAAATGTCATACACGGAACTCCGTCAATTGTAGTAAACTTTACTGCCTTGTCATCAATCTGACCGTTAATTACTGCTGCTGCTTTATTGTTGCCGGCATAGCTCACGAGGTCGTCCGGTATAGGCAGAGTGATTGTCACAGCCAGATTCTCGCTGTTGGCCACCAGATATGTACCTGTCGAATCATAGAGAGAAATATCAAATGCTACATACTTGATATTCTCAAAGTCATCACCGTACTTTGCTTTTAATGCTGCCTCAACCTGTGCAGACGCAACGGCAGAGTCGGTAACCTTTACGACAAAATTGTCTGTAGATCCTGCAACCGTGGCATAAGCAAGGTTTTTATTGTTATTATCAATAGTTTCTGTCGTAACATTTACAACAGTTCCACCTGACTTGTTGCCGCTTGTGGAATTACCTCCGTTATTATTTCCGCCGTTATTATTATTGTTGTTGTTATTGTTATTATTTGTATTGTTATTGCTTGCACTGTTACCCGAAGTAGACGACTTGTATGTAGCCGTTACTTTCACATTACCGCTCGGCATGATAAATGTCGCCGAAGCAGACTGGGCATTTGAAAAACTGATATTTGTATTGGATGTAGTCCACTTATCAAATACTTTTCCGGCAGGTGCGGAGTAAGCAGTAATCGTAACGACAGTTCCCGGACGGTACTGGCCTGATCCTGCTCCGTTTTCAACTACTACAGAATATGCAGTATTGTTAGATATGGAGTTCTGGCTCTGGGATCCGCCGCCACCGCTTGGAGTAGGTGTAGCACCGCTGGGCGCCGGTGAAGCACCGCTTGGTGCGGGCGATGCGCCGCTTGGTGTAGGGCCGCCGCTGGGCGTAGGCGATGCGCCGCTTGGTGTAGGGCCGCCGCTGGGTGTAGGATCTGTACTCTTTGGTACAAATATTGCAATAGCCTGTCTGTTTTCCGTTACGTTCTTAATACCGTTTGAATTATCAAAATACCAGTAACTGAACTCGTTGCCCGCATTTGAGGGCAGCTTTGGAGTCGGATCGTTATCCGGATAATATCCGTTATATCCGGCCAGTACACTGATTTTTTCATATACTGTCAAATCATCATTAAGGAATGTAATAACATATTCCGAATCAAGATATTTTATATATATCTCATCATTATTTGCTGCTTTATAAGCCGCAGTAACTGTACAATCGGGATATGTCCAAATGGTAACTGACGCATTATCATCAAATGCTGTATCAGATATATTGGAATCAACAGGAATAGTAACGTCAATTGCAGAAGCACCATTATTAAATGCCTGAGTGGCAATACTCCTGATTGTGTTCGGAAGTTTAACATCATTAAGGTTTTTACATCCGTCAAATACCTTATTAGGAAGAGCTGATATTTTTAAATCCGAAAGATCAATCTTTGTAATATATTCACAACCAGAGAAAGCACCATTCTTTATTGTAGATACGTTTGCAAGATTTGAATCATTAACAGTATCAACCCATATCTCCGAACTGCTCCTGTTTGTACCTCTCGCGGGGAGACATGTATTGATCTCAAGTGTACCGTCGTCTTTGTTCTCATAGAGAATATAATTATCAAACGTATAATTAGGATTATTATTTGTTCCTATCGCAGTCAGGCTGGTACATCCCTGGAATGCTGATGTACCGATGGTCTCACAGTCATCGCCTATTATGACTGACTGAAGTCGCTCGCATGAGTCAAATGCGTAATCGGGCAGTGCTTTTACACCGGGCATCGCTATTGAGAGTATCCAGTCATTACCTTTTACAAGCTGTTCATGAGTTGTATCACCTACTGCATTAAGAGGTGTAGTCTCATTCATCTGACCGGAGAAGAGACCTGCCGTATAACCTCCGTTTTCAGCATATACATCAGTATAAAGGTTATTGGCCGCATCCTTTAAGTTGTTATCTCCGTATACAGCCTGCTTTGTATATGCTGTATCCAGATCATCAGCAACTGCCGGTACATAGATCCAGTCTTTTTTGTTTGTATTTGAGGCATCATTAGCCAGAAAACTCTTTACATCAATTGACTCTATGGCCTCAGGCAGTGTGATATAAAGGGTCGAGTCGATGATAGCCTGCTCTTCATCATTAAGAGCCTGACCACTCTGATACTTTGTCCTGATATCAGCATCTACATCCGTATAGTGAGGATAATCGATAAGAGTTACGAGGCCTGTCATCTCATCCATGATACATGTAAGATTCTGAGGCGAGGGACTCTCGTAACATATTCTGACTGAGTCTCCGTTTATCTTGTCAGAACCCATGGCATATTCAAATGGCGCATAACCGTCCTCAACAAGGCCTTTAAAATAAAGTTTGCTGCCTCCTGTATAGAAAGCATTTGCTTCTATATCAGAGAGAGTCGAAGAGTTTCCGGGCACGGCAAAGTCAATATGCTCTAGGCTAGGGCAGTCGTAGAATGCCTGGGAACCGATAGTCTCAATGTTAGGTCCCATAAGTACATACTCAAGCTGGGGACAGTCTGCAAATGCATTATCTCCCATTTCTTTAAGGGAATCGCCGATATATACCTTCTTAAGGATTGCAGATGACTGGAATACGGAATCATCGATCTTTTCAATCGAACCATCCGGAATAGTCAGCTCATTGATATAATCCTTAACTTCATCGAGACATCCCGATGCCATATCCGAAATATTATACTTTGCAACCTGACTGGGGATGGTTAAGTCGATTTCCTCCGGATCATCAATAAACTTGCACGATATCAGCTGGGCTGTACCGTCATCATTTACTGACAGTTCGTATCTGTACTTGCCTATACCAACCTCGTAATGGTCTGTTGTACCGTCGTTATATACGTAGGGTACATAGTCAAGTGTTTTTGTTGACGCATACCATGTTGAATACCTGGGATTGGCAAATGTCTTGTCATTGTACTCTCCGGGTGTAATGTTATTTTTATTTGACGGACCGTATACATACAGTTCTTCATTTTCAACATCCTCAAAGAGATTGCTGTCATAATATGCATACATGTTTGCCGGATCTGCAAACTTAAGGAGTCCCACATCCTTGCATCCGTCAAATGTATTCATGGGTACCCTGTCAAGATCTCCTACTGCTGTACCAAAGTTAAGGGGCATCACAACTGTATTAAGGTTGTATCTGTTTGCAAACAGGTAGTCTCCAAGACCTGATGAATATGCAGTGTCATTTTCATCCTTTAACTGATATCCGTTTGTATAGCTGTATGATGCATCCTGATTTGCAGCCGTACACGTCTTGCTGACATAATCCCCGAGATTTTCAGGGAAATCAAACTCTGTGAGTTTACAGTTTGTACCAAGTCCTGCATCCATTGCAAAAGCAGCTTTACCAATACTGAAAGCGTTTGTAGACGGGAATGTCACACTGGAGATATTTGGACAGTTAAAGAAAGCATACTCTCCGACCGTACATCCGAGAGAATTGGCAAATGATACTGTATCGAGGGCTGTACAGTCAGCAAAAGCACCAAAGCCGATATCCTTGCAGGATTTGGGTATGGAGATGCTGGTCAGCTGGGTACATCCCCTGAATGCTTCTTTACCGATACATTCAGTCTGATCAACCAGGTTAACAGCAGTCAGATATTCGCAGTCCTTAAATACATAGTTACCAATATAAGTAACTGATGCAAACTGTACGACATTGATATATGAATTTTCAAAAGCGGAATCACCGATAAGTGTGATACCATCGGCAACTACAAGATTGTTTACAAGTTTCGTATCCTTAAATGCGTTTTTACCGATACCACCGATATCCTGCGCATCAATGTATTTATATCCGAACTCATCATACTTTGTACCGGCCGTCGTGATATCGGAAGCGTTGTTAAGTATAACAATGTAAATATTTGATTCATCCGGTATAGTCTTTGCTGTACCGTCATCACCTCTGTATGTCTGGCCCTGGGAGAAGTTTGCAATCTCCTTAAGGGTGTATCCGCGACGGTCATTCTGATCGCAGTAGTAAAGCTTCTGCTTGTCGGAAGTCATATCTCCCGCAACCAGGTCGAGCGTATCCGTTTCCATATGGATATCGGCAAGGTTTGTAGGCTCCACACCATTCTCATCTATATATGCCTGTCTCGCCGCATTATATTTGGCGATCCATGTTGTATATCTTGTATTATCAATGAAGTATCTCTCAAGTTCTGCTCTTTTAGCTTCATTGGGAAGATCGTATGTAACAGAAAAATCATCAGCGGAATGTGTGCCCCAGAAAGTGTCATATGTGCTCTTTGCAATGACATCGTAACCTGTATAAAGACGTCCGCTCAGGATACCCTCGGGAGGAATAAAATATTTATATTTCCATACAAGAGTATCCCTGCCGTTGACCTGTCTGATCTCGAATGAACTGAATACGTCTCTGCCTGTGGAATCAAGTACAGCTGCATTATCAAGAGTAAATTCTCCGTTTCTGCCGCGATCGCTGTCAGCGCTGTAGTCCATGGCAGGATTATTGTTGACAGCCGCTGCCTGTGCCATTCCCGAGCCCCCTGCCGGTATGGCCGCAACGATAAGAGCACTGGCAAGCAGTACACCACCTATGCTCTTTCTGATTACATGTTTTGACTTAGTCGACAACTTCTTTTCGTTTCTGTTATCGTCTTTCTTTACTGATTTTTTCTGAGCCATGACATTCTCCCAAAATGTAATAACTTTATTTACTGAATTCTCTTGGCCACTACTACAAAGCGGCCATTCTGTTCCTGATAATCACATGTAGACAGTGTGAGCAGCTGATCTCCGTAAAAAGCCCTCACACCCGTATCATAGAAGCTCTCCGCTTCCATCTCCGCCATATATGAATTAAACTCCTCCTCGGAATTTGCATCTATAAACTGATAATACTTAAATGTAACCTCATCCTCGGTATATACCCTCGACCTGAATGCGTACATTACCTGATAGAGCTGTCTCTCATAAATCGTATCAAACTGGATATATTTATGGCTTTCGTAATAGCTCTCGCTCTCATATTCTCCGATGGATGAAAACATCCTGCCGCTCTGGAGATGGTGACCGTAGATAATATAATTATCGGATCCCCGAAGCACATCACAGTTGCAGTCAAGAAAAAGTGTGCCCGCCACATCCTCCTCAGAGTCAAAGTTGTGAGTCAGATAAAATTCATTATCCCCGCACTGCATTACAGGATAATCAATTATTGTATCGTCAATTTTTATCCATCCTATTAGGTTTTTGTTGGAATTATATAATGTTTTATATTCAGGAAGCACGTCCGGAACGACTATTCCGTCGTCCGTTATGGTAGCGACATACTCTATCTGACCGTTATCAAGAGCCTCTGAACCTTTAAGCTCAGCAAGTTCCCTGTATCTTTTTTCGCCTCTGTCATCATTAAAATAAAATATAGCAAAATATCCTATACAGGAAACGGCAATAAGTGCCAGGACTACGATGAGAACTGTCCGTCTTAAATACTGGGCTCTCAGTTCTTTTCTGACCAGGACTTTCATATCATCATCGAGGTCTTCAAATCTGGTTCTGTTTTTCCCAGAAGAGCCTGATTTAGCAGTTGATTTTCCGGTTTTTCCCTTAGTGTTCTCTGTAGCTGTATGGCCGGACGGTTTTCTTTTTTTCAGGCTGTCACGGAGTTCAAACATCTCATCATCAAACTCGTTGCCTACTTTTGATTCAAATTTAATCGTCCCGAGACTCAGCATCTGACAGATCTTATCCACATCAGCCGGATTATCCCGGTCATATTTTTCCAAAAGCTTATCTATTTTTTCCTGATCACGCACCCTGGCCTGATATTCAGGGGATGATGTGTAATTAAAATTACTCATATATAAAACCGTTAATCGCTATTATGTAAACCTACGAAATCAACAAGAAACCATAGACATACATAATATAATTTTACAATATAACGATTATTTTGCAAGAAAATTATGTTAATCAGACCCTTGTAACATCTATGACTTTAATGATATTTTCCTCGTATTTAAACCTTACATTCATATTCAGAAAATACATACCGTAGATCTGATCGTCATCTTTCTTATATCCCGGTCTCGGATCCTGCATGAGGACTTCCTTAAGGCAAGTAACCTTATTCTCCGGAATCATTTCAAGATATTCATCCGGGATAATGACATCTTTAATGTCTATGCTGACATTATCGGTAAAACCTCCCCTTACGTCTGGATACGCATCTGCATATGGCAGATAAGGTTTTATGTCTATTATGGGAGTATTATCTGCCATATCTATACCTGATACATGTATTTCCGGACCATTTTCGCCCATTATTATTTTTTCGATTTTTCCGCATGTCAGGCCTATATTGTTGGGTCTGAACGGTGACCTTGTGGCAAATACACCCATACTTACATTACCGCCAAGCCTCGGTGGTTTTACTGTCGCATTAAAGCCCGGTCTCACCGCCCTGTCAAAATGAAACAGAATCCAGATATAATCAAAGCCCTCAAGACCTTTAAATGCCTCCGGCTGATTATAAGGAGGATAAAAAGTGATCACGCCCTTAACAGACTTAACCACTCCGCTCTGTCTTGGCAAGCCGAACTTGTCAGGGAAATCCGTATGTATTTTTCCGATATAATCTATATTCATATTCTTAAAATTTAAAACGGCAGCCATAGCGACTGCCGTCTTAATCATTTTTAAATCAGGGGATTATCTGTATAAATCCCGGTCTTAATCCTTATTTATCAGTGATGAGTGAATGAAGGCTCTGAAGAGACTTAAGCTCATCTCCTGCATTGTTCTTTACATAATGGATACCTGTTGCAGTAGCGATAGCTGCTGAAACAGTTGTAAGGTAAGGAACCTTGGCCTTGATTGCTGCTTTTCTAAGGTATGAATCATCATTTACATCATTTTTCTCAATAGGTGAGTTAACTACGAGATCAACCTCACCGTTTGTGATCATATCGTAAACGTTAGGTCTGCCCTCCTGAAGCTTCTTGACACATTCAGCCTTTATACCCGCATCTGTGAGATACTTGTATGTACCGCTTGTAGCGATAATCCTGAATCCGTCAGACTCTAAGGATTTTGCAACCTCGATCACCTCATCCTTGTCCTTATCCTTAACCGAGATAAGTACTGTTCCACCAAGAGGCAGCTTTGACTGAACAGCCTCCTGAGACTTGTAGAATGCCTCTCCGTAATGGCTTGAAAGTCCGAGAACCTCACCTGTGGATCTCATCTCAGGTCCGAGTACAGGGTCAACCTCCGGGAACATATTGAACGGGAATGCAGCTTCCTTTACACCAAAGTAAGGGATGTTCTTTTCCTTAAGTCCGGGTACCGGAGATTCATTACCTGTAAGCTCAGATGTAATGATCTCTGTGGCAAGAGGTACCATCCTGATATTGCAGACTTTTGAAACAAGGGGTACTGTTCTTGATGCTCTGGGATTTGCCTCAAGTACATATACTTTGCCGTTTTCGATGGCATACTGCATATTCATAAGACCGCGTACATGCATTTCCTCTGCGATCTTCTTTGTATATTCTTTAATGGTTGCAACATTTTCCTCTGAAATATGGAGTGAGGGAATGATACAAGCCGAGTCTCCGGAATGTACCCCTGCAAGCTCGATATGCTCCATAACGGCAGGCACAAATGCATGCTTGCCGTCAGCGATGGCATCAGCTTCGCATTCAAGGGCATGATTGAGGAATCTGTCGATGAGGATAGGTCTGTCAGGTGTTACACCTACGGCAGCTTCCATATATCCTGTCATCGAATCGTCGTCGTATACTACTTCCATACCTCTTCCGCCGAGGACGTATGAAGGACGCACCATTACAGGATAACCGATTCTGCCTGCGATAGCCTTTGCCTCGTCAGCTGTAGTAGCCATACCAGACTCAGGCATGGGGATACCGAGCTTGTCCATCATGGCTCTGAACTGGTCTCTGTCTTCTGCAAGGTCGATTACTGCAGGTGAAGTACCGAGGATCTTTACGCCGTTTTTCTCAAGG
>CADBFE010000059.1 GCA_902793845.1 uncultured Lachnospiraceae bacterium
GGTGCGATGAGGCTCTCATCCATGGCTCTTAATCTTGAAAAAACAGGATATGACTATTTAGATGCCGAAAAAGAAGGAGACGGTGATGAGTCAGAGGAGATACTATCTAAGATCAGGGAATTGACCCCGGAGCTGCTGACATATTACAGATCTTTTAAAGAAATTCTGGGAAAACCTGATGATAACGATGATGCCGGATCTGATAAAGAACTGCCTGAGATAGATCCTGATGACTTAAATGAGATGCTCGCTGCCATGAAGGAACTGGCGGAGGCTTTTGATGTGGACAATGTGGACAGTGTCATGGCAACCATATCGACATACAGGATACCTGATGACAAAAAGCCTCTGATAGATGACCTTAAAAAGGCTGTCAGAAATGTTGATTTTGACTTAATTATTTCTTTGCTATCTGGTGTATAATAGTGTAAAGTATAAAGGCTGAATCTGGTATAAAAGGGATATAAAGTATAGAGGGATTTATGAGAGGGGAAATCATTTTTATCTGTGAAAAAGAGAGTTTTATGACGAACTCCATTAAGAAGAATCTGGAGATTGCAGGTTTTAAGATAACTGTTTACGGACCCGATCCGGGAAGACTTGAGGAACTGGGCGTCGACCAGCCCGAGGGTGCATTTGTTTTGCTTTTCTTATGGGATAATATCGAGAGAGATAAGGAATTCCTCGACGCTTTTCACAAGACTGTCCTTGAATGTACCATAAAGTTGTTTGTTGTAGGCAACAAAAATGACAGACAGGCTATCTCAGAGTATATTCCGGAATCCCAGATTATACGTTTTTTTGAGCGACCTTTAAATGTAGGTCAGCTGACAGCGTGTGTAATACAGGAAACAGAGTCTTTATCATATGAGCAGTATAAAAAGAAGATTCTCGTAGTTGATGATGACCCTGTTATGTTAAGGACCATAAAGAGCTGGCTTGAATTAGACTATACGGTAGCAATAGTCAATTCCGCTATGAATGCCCTCACATGGCTTGCAAAAAATGATACAGACCTCATACTCCTTGATTATGAGATGCCGGTTGTATCCGGGGCAAAACTCCTTGAGATGCTTCGGGAGGAGTCTGAATCCATATCCATCCCCGTAATATTCCTGACGGGTAAGGGAGACCGGAAATCGGTACTCGAGGTACTTAAATACAATCCCGACGGTTATCTGTTAAAGTCCCTGCCACCCTTTGAGATAAAGAATGCCATTAAGGAATTCTTTGAGAGGCAGATGGAGGAAGATAAAGAGGATGATGATATTTTCTGGGATTTTGTAAATAAGATGACCAATACAAACAATGAATGAACAGCAGCATGGATTATCTTTTTGAGCATTATAATAAATTTAATGAAGATAAAAGACTTAAATCAAGACATGGCATGATTGAGTATATCAATACCATGCGATATATAGATGAATATCTTGACAGGCTATTAAAGGCCGGAAGAGATAAAACGGATATAAAGATTGCAGATATAGGTGCGGGAACGGGAGCGTACTGCGGGCCGCTTTCCGAGAGGGGATATGATGTATCCGCCGTAGAGCTTATCCAGCATAACCTCGGCAGATTAAAGCAAAATTACCCCCTTGTCAAAGCTCATAAAGGCAATGCCCTTAAATTAAAAAAACTTGGCAGTGAGGAATATGATATAACACTTCTTTTCGGACCGATGTATCATCTGTTTGGGAGAGAAGACAAACTCACGGCATTATCCGAAGCAAAGCGTATCACAAAAAGTGACGGAATTATTTTTGTCGCATACCTTACAAACGATTACGGAGTGGTGACATACGCATTTAAGGAACATCATGCAAGAGAATGCATGGACAGCGGCAGACTTGATGAAGGTTTTGTCATACATAACAGCGAAGCTGATATTTATGATTACATCAGGCTCTCTGATATAGATATGCTAAACAAAGAAGCGGGGCTTAAGAGAGAGAGGATATTTTCTCCTGACGGGCCTGCCGATTATATGAGAGAATCATTAAAAGAAATGAGCGAAGACGAATTTCGCCTGTTTGTGGATTATCAGTATAAAAACGGTGAGCGTCCCGAACTCCTCGGTGCAGGCGCCCACCTTGTAGACTTACTCAGGAAACAGTGATCATGAAATATAAAAAGAACTTAAATAAAAAAAGAAAACGCAGGGAACTCCCGGAAGATAAGCTTGAAAAGTTTTACAGGATCCTGCACGAGACCAGGAGGAATTCCCGATTTGACATGAATAAGGAGTTTATACAGCACGGATCCACAACGGTTCGCGAACATTGTATAAACGTTGCTCATACCGCTTATTATATGTCATATAAATTAAAGATCGACGTCAACGAGGAGGAACTTATACGCGGAGCCCTGCTTCATGATTATTTCCTCTATGACTGGCATGAAAAGTCGTGGGAAAATTCCATTCACGGTTATACCCATCCCACAAAATCCCTAAAAAATGCATGTCATGATTTTGACTTAAGCGCTATCGAGAGAGATATGATAAAGCATCATATGTTTCCGCTTACACCTACGCCTCCCAGATGCAGGGAGGGAGCACTCCTTTGCATAGCGGATAAATTCTGCGCCCTTAAAGAGACTTTAAAGGGCAAGGGCGAATTAAAAAAGAAAAGAGCTTTAAATAAATGAGTATATTATTGACGGCACCCATGCCTTTTACGGATTTTAGATTTCTTGATATGGATTTTTATACGATGACCTGCGCCATGCTTATATACGCATTCATCGGATGGTTCTACGAGTCCACTATATTCTCCCTTATCGAGCAGGGTAAATTTATGAACAGGGGATGCTTTATCGGTCCATACTGTCCCATATATGCCGTAGCTCCTCTTATGGGTATGTATTTCCTTCAGGGGATAGACAGCAGCTTCAAGATCGTGGTCATGTCAGGTCTTCTTGTATGTGCTGTTGAGTATGTGACTTCATACGTTCTTGAAAAGCTTTTTAATGCAAGATACTGGGATTACAGTTATTTTCCCCTTAATATAAACGGCAGAGTCAGCGTTGTATCGGGACTGTTTTTCGGTTTTGCTGTACTACTGTTTATAAAGCTCCTCCATCCGTTTGTATTTACGAGACTGAGCCATCTGCCTATAATGGTCAGATATTATGCGGCAATATTTATATGGGGATTCTTTATCCTTGATGCCGTATTTACGACAGTCAGCATGATGAATCTCAATAAAAAGTGCAAGCAGCTCTATGATGCATGGGATAATTATGTGGAGAGCGGTCTTGAAAAACTTAATAATAAAAAAGATGAGCTCGACAGATTTGTGATAGTCCAGAAGGGCAAGAACCTGCTCTTGAAACCAGATATTTAAAGTCATTCCCCGACTTTTATTCAACAAAGTATAACGGGCTTATAAAGAGAATGAAGTCTGCCATGAAGATCAAAGTGGTACATAGACTTGAAGATTATGATAAAGAATATGACAAAATGAATCCTGTAAATAAGGATGATATATTTGATTTCGGAGATGAGAATATAAGTGACGCTCCGAAAGAAGAAAGTTAATTTCCTGATACGGCCTGTCCTGATACGCTGTTGCCTGAGGGTGTCTCTCCATACAGGAAGATGCCGATACTGTTAAGCTTGCCGATTGAGTATGTGTAGAAATTAAATGCCTGTCCGGCTTTTGTCTCGTCGTAGTTTACATATCCGGGCTCGTCATATATCTGATGATAAAGGGTGCTGCTCTGGGTTATGGAACTTAAAGCTTCCTGGGCCAGACCTGTTACCTGCTCGTATCCTTCGGGAGCATTAAGAGCAGCGAGAGAGGCAATCTCAATCTTCATATCATCTATATAGGTAAGCAGAGACGCTTCCGGAGCTTCACTGTTTACGTCGATATTGTTTATTGATACAGCTGTAGTATTTATCTGATTATATATGTTCTCAAGCGATGCTTTGTATGTATTTAATTCATCTGCATTTTTGTTGCCACATCCAAACATCATGAAAGCCGATATCATTAAGGCGCCGGCAATTGTTAATATTTTTCTTATCTTCATCTTTTCCATCCCTTTTTTTCGCACATCTAGACTCACGCTCCGTCCCAACAAACTAAAGGTTAACATAATTACCCGATATTTACAACCTCTGTCATCATATATTCCTTGCAAAACCCCTTATTTTCTAATAAAATATAAAAGTATTTTTCTATACAAAAACGTTTCTTAGGAGATATAAATGAACGGTGCAGATCAGATTGTAAAATGTCTTGAGGCAGAAGGCGTTGAATATGTATTTGGTTATCCCGGCGTAGCCATCTGTCCTTTTTATAACAGTATCCTTGACTCTAAAGTAAAATCTGTCCTGGTGCGTACTGAGCAGAATGCTGCCCATGCAGCCAGCGGATACGCGAGAGTGACCGGCAGGGTCGGAGTGTGTGCCGTGACGAGCGGCCCCGGAGCCACAAACCTGATCACGGGTATTGCTACTGCATTTGCCGATTCCATCCCCCTTGTATGTATTACAGGTCAGGTCAATTCCGAACTCCTCGGATCTGATGTATTTCAGGAGGCAGATATAACTGGTGCCGTAGAGTCATTTGTTAAATACAGTTATCTTGTAAAAGATGTAGCTGATATTCCCAGGATTTTCAAGGAGGCATTTCATATAGCCAGTACAGGCCGTAAGGGTCCCGTGCTTATAGATGTGCCCATCGATATACAGAACGGACTCGCCAAAAAGTTTGAGTATCCCAAGGAAGTAAAGCTCCGTACATACAAGCCTACAGTCAAGGGTAATGCCCTTCAGATAAAAAAGATCGTCAAGGAACTTGATAATGCAAGAAAGCCCCTGATATTGGTCGGCGGCGGTGTCATTTTATCCGGAGCATGTAAAGAACTTAAATCCTTTGTAGAGGAATATTCGATACCAGTAGTTTCTACAATGATGGGTATCAGTACCATGCCCACAGAGCATCCCCTTTACTTTGGAATGGTTGGCAACAACGGTTTCCCATGTGCCAACAGGGCTATGAAGGAAGCTGACCTCCTCATACTGATCGGAGCGAGAGTCGCTGACAGAGCCGTTAACCAGCCGGATGCGATTACAAAAGACAAGACACTCATTCATATAGATGTGGATCCTGCAGAGATAGGCAAAAATGCAGGCCCTAATATTCCCATAGTAGGTGACGCCAAGAGCATACTTAATGACATCACTGAGTACGAGATAGACGGCAACTACGGCGAGTGGATTGATACACTTAATAAATACAGGGAAGAGCTTAAGATCGTGAGAAAGACAAATCCGAAATTTGTCGATCCCGCTGGCTTTATCACAAAGCTCTCCATGAAGATGAAAGATGATGCCATATATGTGGCAGATGTAGGCCAGAATCAGATATGGTCATGCAAGTATCATATCGTAAAGCAGGGCAGATTCTTAACTACCGGCGGTATGGGTACCATGGGTTACTCCATACCGGCAGCCATGGGAGCCAAGCTTGGCTGTCCTAAAAAGCAGGTAATCGCAGTCTGCGGAGACGGTTCGTTCCAGATGTCCATGATGGAGCTTGCCACCATGAGACAGCACGGCGCCAATGTAAAGATAATCGTCCTTAAAAACAATTACCTCGGCATGGTCCGTCAGTACCAGCACTTTACATACAAGGATAATTATTCTGTAGTAGACCTTGACGGCAGCCCGGATCTTGAAAAGCTGGCATCGGCATACGACCTTAAGTTCTTAAGAGTTCTTAATGATAATGAGGCTGACAAAGCCATTGATGAATTCTTAAAGAATGATGAATCTTATTTAATGGAATGCGTTATCGATCCTATGGATCTTGTTTAATATCAGTTTGGAGACAGCGGTATGAATCGTATTTTTTCAGTACTTGTTGAAAACAGAAGCGGTGTACTCTCAAAGGTAGCCGGCTTATTCTCGAGAAGATGTTTTAATATTGACTCCCTTGCCGTAGGCGAGACAGACGACAATCAGGTCTCTCTTATGACGATAGTTTCAAGCGGCACGGAGGGTACCCTCGAGCAAATCGAAAAGCAGCTTAATAAAAAGCTTGATGTCATCAAGATCAAGACATTTGAGCCTACTGCTGCCGTATCAAGAGAGCTTATGCTCATGAAGATAAAATATAACAAGGGCAACAGAAACGACATAATAGATATATGCCGTCTCATGAAAGCGGAGATAGTTGATATGTCATCAAATATGATGATCATACAGCTCTGCGATACTCCGGACCGTATTAAAGTCATGCTCACGATGATGAATCAGATATCTATTGTAGAGGTTGCGAGAACCGGCACCCTTGCCCTTTCCAAGTGCAACGAGAACGATTGACAGCGCCTTATATTTATTGACATTTGAGTTCATTGTGCTACTATTTTATTTATCATTTGTTTGTTGGAGTAATATTTCGATATGAATAAAGAAGTTATACAGTTACTTGTTGATAATACATCAGGTGTTCTCAGCCGTATTTCAGGCCTGTTTTCAAGACGCAGCTACAATATCGAGAGTATCACAGCCGGTGTTACATTCGATCCTAAATATACGAGGATCACTATCGTGGCATCAGGCGATGACGAGATACTTGAGCAGATAGAGAAACAGGTTGCCAAACTTGTTGATGTACGCAATGTCAAAGTGCTTAAGCCCGGCGAGTCGGTATTTCGTGAGATATGCCTTATCAAGGTAGAGGCTGACGAGTCTGCAAGAGAGAGTCTTATCACAATCGCAAATGTATTCAGGGCAAACATTGTAGACGTCACAGAGAATTCACTGATCGTAGAGCTTACAGGTAACCAGTCCAAGATCGAGGCATTTATAAAGCTCCTGGGCGGATACAAGATCCTCGAGATCGCCAGGACAGGTATCACAGGCCTCTCAAGAGGATGCGACGACGTCGTATGGCTCGATTAATATTTTGAACTCTTAGGGAAACCTTTCAGTTATATTTAATTATTTTTCTATATTCAGGAGGAAAAACAAATGGCATCAAAGATTTATTATCAGGAAGATTGTAATCTCGCTGCACTTGACGGCAAGACAATCGCTGTAATCGGCTACGGTAGCCAGGGACATGCACATGCCCTCAACGCTAAGGAGTCAGGCTGCAACGTTATCATCGGTCTTTATGAAGGCTCAAAGTCTTGGAAGAGAGCTGAGGAGCAGGGATTCCAGGTTTATACAGCAGCTGAAGCAGCTAAGAAAGCTGATATAATTATGATCCTCATTAATGATGAGCTTCAGGCAGATATGTACAAGAAGGATATCGAGCCTAACCTTGAGGCAGGCAACATGCTTATGTTTGCACACGGCTTCAACATTCACTTTGGATGCATTACTCCTCCCAAGGATGTAGATGTAACAATGATCGCTCCCAAGGGACCCGGACATACAGTACGTTCTGAGTACCAGGCAGGCAAGGGCGTTCCCTGTCTTGTAGCTGTACATCAGGATGCTACAGGCAAGGCCCTTGAGAGAGCACTTGCATACGCACTTGCTATCGGTGGTGCAAGAGCCGGTGTACTTGAGACAACATTCAGAACAGAGACTGAGACAGACCTCTTTGGTGAGCAGGCAGTTCTCTGTGGTGGTGTATGTGCACTTATGCAGGCCGGTTTTGAGACACTCTGCGAGGCAGGATACGATCCCAGAAATGCATACTTTGAGTGTATCCACGAGATGAAGCTTATCGTAGACCTCATCTATCAGTCAGGTTTCGCAGGCATGAGATATTCTATCTCTAATACAGCTGAGTACGGTGATTACGTAACAGGTCCCAAGCTCATCACAGAAGAGACCAAGAAGACAATGAAGAAGATCTTAAAGGATATCCAGGACGGTACATTCGCAAAAGAGTTCCTCCTCGATATGTCACCTGCAGGACGTCAGGTACACTTCAAGGCTATGAGAAAGCTTGCTGCTGAGCATCCTTCTGAGAAGGTTGGTAAGGAAGTAAGATCACTCTACAGCTGGAACAATGAAGCAGATAAATTAATCAACAACTAATCTGTCATGAAATAATGATCTAAAAGCCATCGGCAATGCCGGTGGCTTTTTTAACATCTTGACACAAAAGGTCTGTTAGTGCATAGTGAAACTTAGTATATCGGAGTAAAATAAGGGAATGCAGGGATCAGATTACGATAATAAAACAAGGAATAAGTCATACGGTGATGATATAGTCAGAATGATATGGACAATATTCGGTCTGGCTATATTCATCGCCTGTATTGCTTGTCTGGCAGTTCTCTATATTACTTCGCCGGACAGCAGTGATTTTATATTTAACAGTGTGATAATCATCGGCTGTTTTCTGGTTGTCTATGTGATCTTTTCATTATACTTTGCAGGCAAGGTAAAAAAAGCCTTTGAGCCCCTTGATAATCTGTTAAATGCAGGGGATAAAGGCCGGGATTTTCGCAGCAGCACCGGGCTGGCATCCCTTGCCAGGGATATCCTCTATTCCCATGAGCGCCTTGAAAATATGGAAAAGGAGCTTGATGATACAAAGAAAAATCTTGAGGATATCAGCGATAAAAATGAGGAGACCATATCTACGGTAGACGGTGTGGCATCTAATATTGTGACCATACTTGATGCCAGGAGCCGGGAGATCAAAAGCATGGCTGGTCTCTTTGAAAAGGAAAACTCCCTTCTGGCCGACATGGAAATGTCTGCCACCAAGATTAAGGAAGGACAGGGACTGACGCCTCACAGGACGGACATAATCAGGAAATCCGTCAATGACTGTAATCTTTACTGTGAGGATACTGTCGCTGATCTGACGGATGCGAAAAATGCACATGAAGTATTAAAGGACATGCTGGATAAATCCCAGAATATGATGGATGACATTTATTCGGAACTGACACTCTTACAGTCTATGTGCTCACAGATAAATCTCTATGCCATGAATACGGCCCTTGATGCATCAAGGAGCGGAGGTTATTCACTATCTGTGACGGCTGCCCTTGATGAGATAAAAGAAATGTCCGGCAGGCTGAATGAAAAGTCAGACAATCTGGCACTACTTATCATACAGGAAAAGAATGCTATCAGACTCGCCTTTGACCAGGCAGAGTTTGGAGACGGTGAGATTGAAAACGGCTTAAAGAGCTTTAATCAGGCGAGAGGTCAGATAAAGACTATCTCTGATGAAGCAGACAGACTCGTGAAATCTTTTGATGAACTTATGGATAACGTATATTCCCTCACCGGATTTACCGCCGAGCTTTATGCATATAACGGTAAAAAGACCAGGATGATCAGAAATATGGGCGATACCGACGACAAACTGGCCAGACAGATATCGAGAATGTATGAACTCACTGAGGAGAAGGATAATAAGGCGTAGGTGATATGGATAATATCAGATTATTCAGAAAAACGGATATCATAATTATAACGGTGGCGATAATAATTGCTGCCGTATTTTTTGTGTTGCCTGTTTTAAACAGGAGTGATGACAAAAAAGTTTATGTCACAAAAGCTGACGGGTTGGGCGAGTATCTGAGTATTAATGAGGACGGCGTGTATACGTATGAATCTGAACTTGGTACAAATACAATAACCATTGAAAACGGAACAGTATATGTATCATATTCCGACTGTAAAAATCAGATATGCGTTAATCACGGTCCCATATCAAATCCGGGAGATACGATATGCTGTATGCCCCACAGATTTGCCGTGACAGTTATAGGAGCAGGTGATGGAGAATAAAAATAATTTAAAAAGGCTCACAACTGACGGAATGCTCCTTGCCCTGGCTGTAATACTTGGCTATGTTGAGTTTCTCATACCCATAAATGTGGGCATCCCCGGGTTTAAACCGGGGCTTGCCAATATTATGACGATCATTATTCTTTATCTCTTTGGTAAAAGAGATGCTTTTATCGTAGGCTTTTTAAGGGTTATGATCATCGGAATCCTTTTCTCCGGCATGTTTTCCATGATGTACGGTATAGCCGGTTTTATATGCAGCTTTATCATAATGTGTCTCCTTAAAAAGACCGGGCGGTTTGGCTGTGTCGGCATATCGGCAGCCGGGGCACTGGCTCATAATATGGCCCAGCTTTTTGTGGCAGCCTTTGTATATATGGGGACAGGAATCATCGTATACTACCTGCCGTGGCTTATATTAATGGGACTTGCAACGGGGATACTCATCGGAGTCCTGTCTTATTACTGCATTATTCCTGTCAGAAAAATGGTTTTAAGATAATTTTGGATTGACAATCGAACTAATGTTTGGTACATTAATTGTTAGTAAAACATAATGGAGATAAAGGTATGTATGCATACTTTAACGGTGATTTAACCGACATACAGAAAGACAGTATTATCATCGAAGTATCGGGGATAGGCTACAATATTTTTATGATGCCCTCCGATATTTCGGCCCTTCCCCTTATTGGAGAGAAGGTAAAGGTATTTACATATACATGTGTAAAGGAGGATGAGCTCAGCCTCTACGGATTTCTTGAAAAAAATGAGCTTGATATATTTAAGATGCTGATATCCGTCAGTGGCATAGGACCCAAGGGTGCCATGAGTATCATATCGTTTATGGGAGTTAATGACCTCACAAGAGCCATACTCCTTAGCGATGGCAAGGCTATATCAAAGGCGCCGGGTATAGGAGCAAAGACGGCGGAGAGGATCATCATAGATCTTAAAGATAAAGTGGGCAAGTCTTTTGAAGACAGTGGAGAGGCAGCTGTTTCTCCTGCGACAACCGGCAGGAATAACAGTGCACTGAGCCCGGATGAAAATGATGCGATACTTGCCCTGACGGCTCTCGGATATTCTGAGAAGTCAGCAAGGAGCGCCGTTACATCCGCAGTTGCTGATGAGAAAAAGAAAGACCCGGATGCAAAACCGGATACAGATACGATATTAAAGAAAGCGTTGTTTTATTTATAAATCATTATGGCTAAGCGACTTATAGAGACCTCATTTGTTGAGGAAGATGTCAAAATTGAAAATGTATTAAGACCAAAGCTCTTAAAGGATTATATAGGTCAGGAAAAGATTAAGGAAAAGCTGACTATATTTATTGATGCCGCAAAAGAACGTCAGGAGCCTCTTGATCACTGCCTCTTTTACGGACCTCCCGGACTTGGCAAGACGACATTATCTAATGTAATAGCAAATGAGATGGGAGTAAATATAAAGATAACAAGCGGTCCTGCCATCGAAAAGCCGGGGGACCTGGCAGCAATCCTTAACAGACTCGAGGAGGGAGATATACTCTTTATAGATGAGATACACCGTATGAACCGTCAGGTTGAAGAGGTCCTCTATCCTGCAATGGAGGATTACTGTATCGATATACTTATAGGCAAGGGCCAGGATGCCAAGGCGATACGTCTTGACTTGCCCAAGTTTACTTTAATAGGAGCCACTACTAGAGCAGGACTTCTCACGGCGCCCTTAAGGGACAGGTTTGGTTTTATAGAGAGGATGGAATATTACACAGACAGTGAGCTTGAGACTATCATCATGAAATCTTCCGAGCGGCTTGGAGTCAGCATAGATTATGACGGAGCCGTAGAACTGGCGAGACGGAGCCGGGGGACGCCGCGACTTGCCAACAGGCTGCTCAAGCGAGTCAGGGATTTTGCCCAGGTCAAGTTTGAAGGAGTCATCACCAAAAAGGTTGCTGACTATGCCCTGGATCTGATGGGAGTTGACAAGCGGGGGCTGGACGGTACTGACAGACTGCTTCTTGACACTATCATCATTAAATTCGGCGGAGGACCGGTGGGTCTTGATACTCTGGCTGCATCTATAGGGGAGGACAGCGGTACCATAGAGGATGTATACGAGCCGTATTTATTAAAAAACGGATTTATAAACAGGACGCCCAAGGGCAGGATGGTTACTGATCTTGCATATTCGCATCTTGGCATTCCCCGTGATTGTAAATTTGATTTCTGAGGGGTATAATTATTACATATTTTTTATAAATAATTTTAAAAGTATAAAACATGGAGGTTACTAAATTGAACAAGAGAAGACAAAGTATCAAAACAATTTTGATTTTAGTCATGTGCTTACTGGTAGCAATACCTATTGTGGCACTGACTGTTGTGAGTGCATACGTTACTTTCAGCGAAGGCAAGAAAGCTGCTTATGAAGTAAACGATGCCCAGGCGGGAACGATAAATGAGGAGCTCCAGACCATATTCCAGAAGAATATCAGTGCTCTTCAGGCATTTGCTCTTGCGCCTTCCACCATTGATTTCCTCGGCGGAAGAGTACGTACTGAGAGGGAGTATGATGATCTGTATGCACAGATGGTAGCTATCGATGAGTTTATGGGTGATGGCAACTCTACTGCCATATCCGGAATCGACGGTCAGCAGATACTCCGTACAAAGGGCGACTGTGTAAATGTTTACGACAGAGATTATTTCCAGGGAGCCGTAACAACAGGCGAGCCGTATATTTCAGACCTTAATATTTCAAGATCTACAGGCAAGGCAATCATTACGTTTGCTGTACCTGTCAAAACTGCTGACGGAGAAGTAGTCGGTATAGTCCAGAGAAACTTTGATGCATCTGTTTTACATGATGTACTCGCAGAGGAGGTTATGCAGAACAGGCAGGAGATAGTCGTAGTAGACAGAACCGGTACTGTTGTAGCCCATTCTGCTCGTGAGATCAATGTCGAAGACCCTGAAAAGCAGGATCAGAATCCTTTCTATACTGATTCAAGAGGCGATAAAGTAAAGGGTGAGTATGTAGCACCTTTCATGGGCGATACATGGATTATTGCATGGGAAAAGATTGAGGGATGCGACTGGATCGTTGCATCATGCCGCGTCCAGGAAGTTGCACTTTCCCATGTGAACACTATTGTTTTATATGAATCTATTTTAGGCGTGATATTCCTTGCTGTAGCATTATTTATAGCTGTAAAGGCGTCTAATAATATTACGGGACCTTTATCAAGGGCAAATGATTCCATCTCAGCTCTTTCTGACGGTCGTTTTGAGAGGATTGATAAATATACTGACCGTAAAGACGAGCTCGGTGAGATCATCAGAAATACAAACAGCGTTATGGACAGGCTTGAGGATATCGTCGGAGCTATCAGAGACGGTGCCGGGGCTGTAAACAAATCCTCAGATGAATTGGCTGATATGGCCAATCAGATATCCCAGAATGCAGATGATGTATCCAATGCAGTTCAGGAGATTGCATCGGGCGCTACCCATCAGGCAGACGAGATTACAGAAGCTACCCATCAGATTGTTGATATAGAAAATGCTGTTTCTTCCGTACAGTCATCTACCCTTGAACTCAAGGAGACTGCGGATAAGATGCAGGAGACATCCAGCCAGACAGCAGGAGATCTTGAGCGCCTTAGAGAGAGCTCATCAAAGATGAATGAGGCTATCGGAGGCATCACTGAAAAGATCGGTGCCACAAGCGAGGCTGTAGGCCGTATCAACGGAATGGTTGATAATATTGCGAATATCGCATCACAGACAAACCTACTTGCATTAAATGCATCTATTGAGGCAGCCAGAGCGGGAGATGCCGGCAGAGGTTTTGCCGTAGTAGCAGAGGAGATCGGCAAGCTCGCATCTGATTCCAATAATACTGCAGAGCAGATAAGGCGCGAGATGGACGAGCTCCTTAAAGAGTCCCAGTCAGCTGTCAAGATGGCCGGAGAGGTCAGCGATACAAACAGTCAGCAGCAGGAGATCATCAATGTCACATATGACAGCGTAAACGGTATGATCGGTGATATTGAGATGACTGTATCAGGAGTTAATGAGATATCCGAAAATGCTGACAAGTGCGTTGTGGCCAAGAACAGAGTGGTAGATGTAATGGAATCTCTCTCAGCTATATCTGAGGAGAACGCCGCATCCAGCGAGGAGACAGGTGCTTCCATGGAAGAGCTCTCCGCTACTGTTACGACTCTTGCAAACAGTGCCGGATCCCTTAATGAAGTTTCGGCCAGACTTAATGAGGAAGTCAGCTTCTTTAAGATCTGATAAGAATATTTATGATAATTAAATCAGATTGATTATAATCCCTGTCGTGAACAGTTTCATGACAGGGATTTTTAATTTATGTATACCTGTAAAATATCTTAAAACCCTTATAATTTAGGTATTGCAATTATATATCATAATCTATTATAATATTTTATGTAAACTGCATAGATTTGCATGTTTATCAATGGACTAGCGGATAAAGGCTGAAATATTAAACAAGGGCGCAGGGAAAATGACTGAGAAAAATGAAGTACAGGTAATCATTGACGGTAAAGTTCTGACCATGAGCGGTTTTGAGAGCAACGAGT
>CADBFE010000060.1 GCA_902793845.1 uncultured Lachnospiraceae bacterium
AAATAAGAGACTTTCCATTCTTAAAGATCTAATTGGCAGTTTTGGAGAAGGCGCTTATCTTCAGGGACCGATTCAGTTTGATTACGGATGTTTTACTACCATAGGTGAACGTACATATGCAAATTTTAATCTGACAATTCTGGATACATGTCCGGTGACAATTGGGAATGATGTCTTTATCGGTCCGAATGTCTCGATATTAACTCCCGTTCATCCTCTTAGATGGCAGGAAAGAAATACATATCACCGCGAGGATGGTGTACTGACAGATAAAGAGTATGGAAAACCTATTACTATAGGTGATAATTCATGGATAGCGGGAAATGTTACAATATGCGGAGGTGTCACAATAGGTGAAGGATCAGTAATAGGAGCAGGGAGTGTAGTCACCAGAAATATTCCTCCTAACTCTCTTGCTGCCGGAAATCCTTGCCGTGTTATTCGTGAGATTACGGATGCCGATCGTATGGAAATGGAATAAAAATGTTTCACGTGAAACATTTAGCAGATGATAAGGCAAAATAACACAAAAAATATCAGAGAGAAAATATGATGAATATATAGAAAGAAGAAAAATGAAATGAGAACTCTATTTGATTTAGATCAGAAAAATTACGATGAATGTACACATACCTATGTAAGAAACTCTGCCAGGAGCATAATCATAAAAAACGGAATGATTGCAATGGTACACAGTCTGAAATATGATTACTATAAATTTCCGGGAGGCGGAATAGAAAAAGATGAATCGGAAACAGATGCTCTGATCAGAGAAACTCTGGAAGAAGCAGGTCTGACTATAATACCGGAATCGATCAAAGAATATGGAATGGTCCACAGAATACAGAAAAGTCTAGATGATGAGACGGAATGTTTCATACAGGACAACTTCTATTATATATGTGATACAGAGGAAGATATCAGCAGTCAGAAACTGGACGATTATGAATCAAAGGAGAGATTTACTTTTGAATTTGTAAAACCCCGGGATGCAATAGAGACAAACAGAAAACCTGATCATGGTCCGAAGGACCCGGTAATGATAGAAAGAGAAGCAAAGGTGCTGGAGATGTTAATAGAGGAAGGATACTTTAAATAATGATAACAGTTAGAGAAATATCGGATAAAAATGAAAAACAGAGAATCACAAGGGTAATACTTGAAGCGTTAACAGAATGGTTTGAAGTCGAGGAAAGCAGAGAACAATACATTAAAGGAAATGCAGAGCTTCCGTTTTTTGCAGCATATAATAATGAAGAAACTCCTGTAGGATTTTTAAGTCTAAAGGAAACCGGAAAAGATACGGTAGAAATCTGCGTAACAGGAGTATTAAAAGAATATCAGGGAAAAGGAGCAGGCAGAGCATTATTTGAAAAAGCAAAAGAATTTGCTGTGAATTCCGGATATTCATTTATGCAGGTGAAAACTGTAAAGATGGGAGTATATGATGATTACGATGCAACAAATCGATTTTATCTCTCAGTTGGCTTTAAAGAATTTGAAGTAATTGAAACATTATGGGATGAAGCAAATCCATGCCAGATTTATGTTATGTATTTAAAATAAGGAATCAGGGAAATTGTTCTGAAAGCATATTTTAAACCGGTAATATTGCAAATTAATATTAATAAAGAACATATATAAAATGTTATATACTATATATAGTATGACAAGATTAAAAAAATACAGAATGTTGAAAAATCTGTCGATTTTTAATTACATTAGGTAAACATAACATATATCACTCAATTCCTTATACAAAACATTACTCTTAAAAGAATATTTTTAAAAAAATATCATTATCGCCTGCGAGATAAATCTAATCATCCAGGGAATAAATATCCGGGACGGTAATTGATGTATATTTATTAAAATATTTTCTTAATCTTAAAAAACTTTTTATAGTTAATTCTCATCAATAACCTGCCGATAAAATGATATATATACATTTATGCAAGGATGCATGTTTTTTCACGGAGGATTTGTATATGAATATTTCGATTAGTTCAAATGACAGGCAGATTTCTGACCAGGTTATAAGAAAATC
The DNA here is from genome assembly GCA_902793845.1 of uncultured Lachnospiraceae bacterium. Classification (GTDB taxonomy): domain Bacteria; phylum Bacillota; class Clostridia; order Lachnospirales; family Lachnospiraceae; genus NK4A136. Next base: position 2,048 of record CADBFE010000060.1, read on the forward strand.
ATCTGAAAAATCCAAAGATCAAAAATCAAATAATGTGTATGCAGGAAATTTAACCGGCATATGTAATCCCGTGAATGAAAAACTCGAAAATGCAAAAAAGCAGGCATTTAAATTAGTTTCCGATGCTTGGGATTCTGACAGAGAATTTCAGAAAAGATTAAACGAGCTGAAGGAATTCATTAATGAGAAAAAATCGGAAAAATCAGATGCCGGTCAAATGCTGGCGGGAGCTTATGAAACAGCCGCTTCTTTAAAGGAAGAGTATCATATAAACGAAGACTCAGAAGAACAAAAAGATCTCGACTGGCTTATTTCTTACGAAAATAAATTAAAAAGCGGTGAAGCCTTTAAAGACATTGAACAGATGAAAAAGGATTCAATGCGGGCTAAAGAGATAAAATCAAATTTTACAGATTATCAAACCCAAATGTATGAAATAAACGGTCAGATAGAAACGTCCAAGCGGATTATTGAAGAAGTTGATAATTCAATTAAGGCAGCAAGGCAAAGTATTACAGATGCGGAATCAGAAAATAATAAGCAGCATGTAATGGTGGATGCGATAAAAGAAAGTGAAGCAATAATTAACGCTGCAAATAAGGATGTCGTAAGTACTGCTTTTGACGAGGCCGTTCGTAAGAAAGAAGAAGAGATTCGGGAAAACAAAGAAAAGCAGGAAGAGAAAAAGGAAGAAGAGAAAGAAAAAGAGAAAATACTTGCCGAGCGTCTTGAAAAACAGGAAATCCAGGAAGCACTCGCAAGTGATAATAAAGAAGCAGTTCAGATTGCGCAAAAAAGAAGTAGAGAGCGAAAAAGGGAAGATATCGATCTTACTGATATTTCAGAAACGAATCCGGAACTTGTATTTTCAAAATCGAGTGAAACCCAGGCAGCCCTTGATGAGATCAAAAATAAAATGTCACTTATTGATGCAGATCTTAAGGGACTTAAAGTAGATGAAACATTATAGCGACAAATATAAACGCTATCAGAATATGTCAGTTATGGAGGTGTCTATATGAAAATAGCCGAAGCACAACCGATATATTATGCCAATCGAAAAAAGCTGGTAGAACAGACGAGGAATCTGTATGCTCAAAAGAAAGATGCCGAGCAAAAATACAGGCTGACCGGTGATACAAAATTTTCCGAGGAAGCAGCGACTCTGGAATTATCATTACAGGAAACAAACGAGGCTTTTGAGAAAAATCAGAAAGTTGTTGATTCCCTGATGGAACAGTGGTGTGCCGTATCAAATATGGAGTCGGCGAAGCAGGCAGGGGAAGCCATGGAAAAATCTGCTGCAGATATGGGTAAGGTCATCATGGTTTTCAGGAGACTTGCAAATGGTGATATCGTTCCCCAGACTGATGAAAAGAAACTCATGGAATATGATTTCAAAATGTATCAGGTTGCAAAAAATATGCAGATGATGGCCAAACAGGCCGAAAAGGAACGTGAGAAACATAAATCACTCTGGGAAGATGAAGAGGAAACTACTCCGGAAGATCCGACAGAGATCGCAGACAATACGGAATATTCAGGAACACTTCCCGATATTGAAATTCCGGATTTGCCGGATACCGAGATAAGTGAATAAATATAAAAAGAGGCCGTAGGTTATTTCCTATGGTCTCTTTTATTTGCTCATTGTCTCAAAATAAACTCATCAAATAGAGGTAATGTAAGTTTTAAATATCCATATTCCTCACCATCGACGATCATTTTTTTAATAAGTCGTTTTCTGTATGGGGTATACTCATTATTTTTTATTCCGGCAATTTCCATTATGTCTTTAGCTTTTGCATTTTTGGTTTTTGCTATTGCATACAGTATTTTTTTGTCTCCCCGTGACAGTTCGGACCAAAGTTTTTCATAAACATAATCTTCCAAATATTGTCTATACTCAGGAAGAGCTTCTTTATAATTTCCTTTATGTTTATATGTGAAATATCCAAGTACCTGAAATGCAAAAGAGTATCCTTTTGTAAGCTCTGCCATCTCCGTTGCAACCGTTTGTGTAACACCTATGTTTTTTATATAGTTTTCCGCGATAGTTCCCTTATTAAGAGGTTTTAGTTTTATTTCCGGAGCTCTGTATAGAAATGTCAGGTTTTTCTCATCACGTAAATCACTGATATTTTCATATAAACCAGTCATAATGAGATATAGAGGCAGATCTTCTCTGATAAAAATCTGATATAAACTAACAAATTCTTTTACATAATCATTTGCAATTATTTCGTCTATACAAACTAGTAGTTTTTTGTTTTGTTTTTTGAATCGCTTTAATGCTTCCTTGATTGCAAGTTGGGAATTTGTTATTTCTGTGGTTCCGTTTACCTGAACACCAAATCCCAGCAGTGAAAAACCTCCGCCATGTTTTAACAGTTTTACAAGTTGATTTTCGTTATATAAAATCTGCGCAAGATTAAGCAATAAATCCTGGGATGTAGACAACTCCACAACCATCCAGTCATCTCGTTTTCGTAATTCCTGGGCAAGTTCTGTCATAAAAACAGTTTTCCCGCATCCTCTTACACCAGTGATCATATATGTCTGCTGGTTAGGCGGATCATTTTCAAAAGATTCTAAAACCTCATTGTATTCCACAATTCGGGGAATATTTTCAGTAGGAAGTTTTCCAAATATTAATGTATAAGGATTGTTTGTTCCCTTTTTCATATCTTATCATCACCCTTTTATTAGTTTTTATTACTTTTGAATTGTATTATTACTTTTTATTAGTTTTTATTACTTTTAAATAATTTTATTACTTTTTATTACTTTTTTCAAATACTAAAAAAGAATTATAGTTAAAGTTTTTTATTCTTTAAAGTACATTTAAGGTTCGCCGGTTATATTCATATCAGAACAGGAGGAAATAAATATGGATTATCAGGCAACATTTAAAAGATATGAGCTTAAATATCTGCTGACAAAAGAACAGGTAACGATGTTAAAGAGCGAAATGGCAGGGAGGCTTGAGATAGACAGTTACGGACTGACATCTATCAGAAATATCTATTTTGATACTGATGACTACAGGCTGATCCGTAGTTCCCTTGATAAACCGGTATATAAAGAAAAATTAAGGGTCAGGAGCTACGGGATAATTAAGAATGATGAAAAAGTCTTTGTGGAACTTAAGAAAAAATATGAAGGAATAGTCTACAAAAGACGGATATCATCACCTGAATCAAATGCTATGATCTGGCTCGCAGGAAACGGAGACAACAAGGAAAGCGGACAGATTGTGGATGAGATTGATTATTTCAAAAGTTTCTATAAAGGGATAAAGCCTAAAGCCTTTATATCATACGACCGGGAAGCATATTTCCCGACTGACGATACTGATATACGGATAACCCTTGATACAAATCTGTTAGGACGGAGCACAGATCTGTCACTAAAAAAAGGAATCTATGGGACGAGGATCATCCCGGCTGATATCACAGTAATGGAGATAAAGATCCCGGGATCAATACCATTATGGCTCGTAAGATTCCTGAATGATAATCGGATATATAAATCTTCATTATCAAAATACGGCAAATACTATACAGATGTAATATGCAAAAATAACGGTAAAGGAGAACTTAAATATGCTTAACTTTATAAATTCACTCATGGGAAATACAACAATTACAACATCGGAATTTATATATCCGATCATCGCTTCACTGATCATGGGTTTTGCCCTCGCCCTTGTACATATGTATAAAAATAAATACAGCAAGAGCTTTGTAGCAACGATCGCAATATTACCGGCGATAGTATGCGTGATAATCATGGCAGTAAACGGAAATATTGGTGCCGGGATTGCTGTGGCCGGGGCATTTAGTCTGGTCAGGTTCAGGTCAGCCCAGGGCAGTGCAAAAGAGATCGGAACATTATTTGCGGCGATGGCTCTTGGACTCCTAGCGGGAATGGGATATATAATCTATGCGTTTGACTTCCTGATAATAATCGGACTGATGATAATCTTCCTCCAGGTATCAGGATTCGGCACTGATAAAAATGAAGAGCGCAAGAAAAGCTTAAGGATAGTGATACCTGAGGAGCTTGATTATACCGAAGTATTTGCTGATATTTTTGATGAGTATCTGTCAGGATACAGTCTGGTATCGTCTAGGACTGCAAACATGGGATCTTTATATAAGCTTGATTATGAAATAATCCTAAAGGATACGGATAAAGAAAAGGAATTAATGGATAAGATCAGATGCCGAAACGGTAACCTTGAGATAAGCATTTCATCGGTAAAGAGAAATGAATCCATGGAATTGTAATTTAATAATTATGAAAAACGGAGGTAATCCTTATGAAAAATAAAATGATTAAGATGATAATAATATCGATTATGATGGCAGTGTTTACTGCAGGCTGCGGAACAACCGGCAGCGCGGCCGAATCGGTTGCGTCAGAAAGTAATATGACACAAAGTACTATAAATGATAATGCATCATCAGCCGGCAGTTCAGAAGCAATACAGACAAATGACGAAACATCCGTAATACCTGAATATAATGAGGACGAAGCAATCACAGTAGACCTGTCCGATTATTCAGATGTTGCTAAGATCAGTGAACCCGGTACATATATTATTACAGGAGAGTTATCTGACGGAAGCCTGATCATAAACAGCGGTGAAGATGATGAAATACAGCTCATATTAAGAGACGTGACAATCACTTCTGATGACTCTGCCCCGATATATATCAAATCCGCAAGTCAGGTATATATAACCGTCGAGGGAGAAAATATTCTTGAAAATACAGGAGTATTTAATCCTGATGGAGAAGAGGAAACAGACGGGGTAATATATTCAAAGACAGATTTAATGATCGGCGGATCCGGAACCCTTGCAATATCTTCATCAGCAAAAGGTATTGTCTGCAAGGACAGTCTCGAGATATCAGGCGGTACATATATGATAACGGCTGCCGACGACGGCATTAATACAAATGATATGCTGACAGTATCGGGAGGTACATTTATCATCGAAGCCGGGGATGACGGTCTGCACACAGACGGATATATGGGTATAAACGGTGGAACAATTGATATTACAGCAGCCGAGGGACTGGAAGCAACTTATGTGATGATAAATAACGGTGATATAAATATAACTGCAACTGATGATGGAATAAATGCAGCCGCCAAAAGTGATGACTACACTCCAACCGTTGAAATAAACGGCGGTAATATAACGATCGTCATGGGTCAGGGTGATACGGACGGTATAGACTCAAACGGCAATATCATCATAAACGGAGGTACCATCGATATAACCGGCCAGTCGGCATATGATTATGACGGATATGCAGAGTATAACGGAGGTACACTTATCGTAAACGGTGAGGAAACCGATACGATAGAAAACCAGTTTGGTAATCAGATGCCGGGAGGCCAGATGGGAGAATTTCCCGGTGGAAACGGATTTGAAGGTAATAAACCAATGGGAGAAGCACTCGGAGAACCCATGGACGGGACCGGACCGGCTGGAGGGATGGGACCCGGAGGACCCGGTCAGTCAGACCAGGAGTTTATGGAGCCCGGGAGTCAGGATGATGTATAATATATAAAGGAGCGGAATATTATAATATTACCCGGAAAAAACATTTAATCAGAAATACGGAGAAAACCAAATGAGACTCCTGCTTGCGGAAGATGAGATATCATTATCAAAAGCCCTGACGGCTATTTTATCAAAAAATAATTATTCTGTTGATGCTGTTTATGACGGACAGGATGCTGTGGATTACCTGATGAGCGGGGATTATGACTGTGCGATCCTTGATGTGATGATGCCAAAACTAAACGGTTTTGAAGTCCTCAAAGAAATCAGGAAAAACGGTATAACCATTCCCGTAATGATGCTGACTGCTAAATCCCAGACAGATGACAAGGTGGAGGGACTTGACCTTGGTGCCAATGATTATCTGACAAAACCTTTTGAGAGCAGGGAACTCCTGGCCAGACTCAGGGCTATTACGAGGACCTATACAAATACAGCAGATAATGAACTTAAATACGGTAATGTCACTTTAAACAGAGCATCGTGCGAAATGTCAGGACCTCTTGGAAGCGTAAAGCTTGCAGCAAAGGAATATCAGATGATGGAATATCTTATGTCAAACCCCGGAATGCTGATATCGACAGAGAGATTTTTTGACAGGATATGGGGTATTGATTTTGAGGGAGATATAAATATCGTCTGGACAAATCTTTCATATCTTAGAAAGAAACTGCAGACGATCGGGGCAGATGTCAGGATAAAGGCATCGAGAAATCAGGGATATTCACTGGAGACAGATAAATGATAAAAAAATTAAGAATAAAATTTGTATTAACATCAATGATATCTGTTTTGGCAGTACTCATAATACTCCTTGGAGGGATCAATCTGTCCAACTATATCAAGGTAGTATCGGACAGTGACAAAGTCCTTGATCTGCTTGCCTCAAACGGCGGCATGTTCCCAATGGAAAAAAAAGAGGGTTTTGAAACTGATGTAATGCCGGAAGACCGGGATACATTTAATGACGGCAGAAGAGATAACAGGATCTATTCTCCCGAAATAGCTTTTGAGACAAGATTTTTCACAGTATTATTTGATGAAAATGGTAACTGTATTAAAACTGACGTAGGTAAGATCTCTGCAGTATCGGAAAGCCTGGCAGAGGAATACGGTGATAATGTATTACAGTCCGGTAAAAATAAAGGCTTTTATGGTGATTACAGATACATTGTAACTGAATTAAAAGACGGCGGCCGGATGGTCATATTCTGCGACCGGGGTCCGGGACTTGCCAATTTCAGGTCATTTAGAAATAACAGTATAGTATTTTCCGTGATCATACTGGTCATTGTCGGAGCTATAATATTCATAATCTCCGGCCGGGTCGTAAAGCCTGTGGCCGAGGCGTATGAAAAACAGAAACGCTTCATATCAGATGCAGGTCATGAGATAAAAACGCCCCTTGCGATCATAAGTGCTGATGCAGATGTGCTAATGATGGATGCCGGTGAGGATAATGAGTGGATCGCAGATATAAAAAAGCAGACAAAACGATTATCAAAGATGACAAACGATCTCATCAGATTATCAAAACTTGATGAGGGCCGGGAAGAGCTGGAGGAGGCTGATTATAACCTCACGGATGCGGTACTTGATATAACAGATTCTTTTAAGTCCATGGCAGAGAGGGATAATAAGAAAATCATAAATAATCAGTCGGAAGATGTGATCATAAAGGGAGATGAGAAATCCATCCGTGCCATAATAACGATCCTCACTGATAATGCAGTAAAATACTGTCCGGAAGGCGGTACGATCAGCACCGATATAATAAAAGAAAATAAAAAAGTAAAATTTATCATTGAGAATGACACCCTGGATGTGATCGATAAAAACAGACTCCCCCATATATTTGACAGATTTTACAGACTTGATGAATCACGTAATTCCGATCTTGGCGGATACGGACTGGGTCTGTCGATAGCAAAGACCATTGCCGGAAATAACGGAGCCTCGTTAACTGCAAAGATAACGGGAGATAAGAAGATAGCTTTTATACTGACTCTCCCCGGTAAGTAAAGTAAGTCCTGATTATTTACTGTACTCCCGCAGACCGTAATAATAAAACTTCTTAATACGCTCTTTTAGCGATGACGGTTTTATGACGATGGCGTCCCTGCCGAATCTGATGAAATATTCCTCCAGCTGGAGTTCCGGCCAGTCAAAGTAGTAAAGGTTTCCCTCTATCTTTGAGACAACGGGACGGTTTTTGGTAATGACCTTAAATTTACTTTTTCCCATATCATTAAGCCTGATAACGGCTTTAATTGTTTTCGATACGGAATGAGGGCTTCGGATGGCTTTTTCCCGGAGCTCTTTTTCTATTTCCGGATCAACCGTAAATGTATCGGGTTTAACAAATATACTTCTGAGTCTTGATATTCTGAAGGTTCTGGGTTTTTTGGTCTTTATGTCTTTGCACAGCAGATAATTGCACTGCTCTTCCTTAGACGGTGCGATTAAATATGGCTCAACATTAAAAAACAGCTTTTCTTCCGAAGTAGTCGTTGTAAATGTCAGAATCCTGTGATTTTTTATGGCGTCTGCAATGTCTTCAAAATTATCCTTAAATATAATTGCTTCTCTCTCATTTCTGGGAATGGAAAGATATGAGTTAAACATATCCTTCAGATACTGGGACAGTGAAGTATCTTTAAGCATATTGTGTTCGATGATATTCATTATCTCATATGAGGCTCCGCTGACAGTCAGGGTCATGGCAGAGTTTTTACCGCTCTTGTCATGATCCTGTCTGATATAGGTATTGGCTATTTTCTCTGCAAGTATGGCAGCAGCCTTGCCACTGATAGACGCAGTTGATATCAGATCCTCCTGAATACGGCACAGTAGATCTGCGCTGTCGTGTCTGTACCTGTCAAAGTAATTAACGATCAGTGTTTTTAGGAACGCATTCAGATTGACGGTCTCATCTTTTTTCATAAATTCAAAGAGCTCCGCATCGTTAATTAGTCTTGTTTTTGTGTCATCGGAAAGATAAATTTTATATTTCTCAGTCATAATATATCTCTTATTTGGGGTTGTAAAAATACCAATATTATTAAGAAACACGTTTATAATACTGATTATATTGGGGTTGTAATCATAAGTCAATCTGCATCTTTTTATCTCCAAATATTCGCGCTATGATTAAATCACAGTAAAGCAAAAGACACAGAAAGCAAAATACACTGGTTGGATAATTGGTAAATCACCGAAAGCAATTTCGGATTATGCGGGTTCGAATCCCGTACCATAAAAAACGTGTCTTGGATAAAGGTGCATACAGCAAAGGTTTTGATGAAGA
>CADBFE010000061.1 GCA_902793845.1 uncultured Lachnospiraceae bacterium
GGAGCAGGACTTCCCAAATTCATGGGAATCCCCGGAGAGAACTCAAATGGTGTATTCTCAGCTAACGAGTACCTTACAAGATCAAACCTCATGAAGGCATTCGATGAGAATTCAACAACACCTATCATGAGAGGCAAGAAGGTTGCAGTTGTCGGTGGTGGTAACGTTGCCATGGACGCTGCAAGAACAGCACTTCGTCTCGGTGCAGAAGTACATATCGTATATCGTCGTTCAGAGGCTGAGCTTCCTGCCAGAGTTGAGGAAGTACATCATGCAAAAGAAGAGGGCATCATCTTTGATCTCCTCACAAATCCTACCCAGATCCTTGCCGATGAGAACGGCTGGGTAAAGGGAATCGAGTGCATCAGAATGGAGCTCGGCGAGCCCGACGCATCAGGCAGAAGAAGACCTGTGGAAGTTGCAGGTTCTGAGTTTGTCATCGATGTAGATACAGTCATCATGTCACTCGGTACATCTCCTAACCCTCTTATCTCATCTACAACCAAGGGACTTGATATAAACGGAAGGAAATGTATAATAGCAACGGAAGAAACCGGACAGACATCAAAAGAAGGTGTATATGCCGGTGGTGATGCCGTTACAGGTGCCGCTACAGTTATCCTCGCAATGGGCGCAGGAAAAGCAGGAGCAAAGGGTATCCACGAGTATCTTAGCAACAAATAATCTTTTGATTATATGAATGTATAATAAAGGGGCGTTCGATTCTTATGGTTCTTATCATGAGGGGAAGACGCACCCTTTTTTCCTTAAACGGAAGGGGAAGAGCTATGTTTTATGAAGCAGGATTAGTACTTGAAGGCGGCGGAATGAGAGGCCTTTATACAGCAGGTATCCTTGATTTCTTTATGGAAAAGGGAATCATGTTTGAGGATATTTACGGAGTGTCCGCAGGTGCATGCCACCTCTGCAGTTATCTCTCAAACCAGCCCGGCAGAGCTTTCAGAGTCAGTACGGAATATTTGAAAGATAAATATTACTGCAGTGCATATTCACTCATTAAGACGGGGGACCTGTTTAACGTAGACATGTGCTACGACAAAATACCAAACGAGCTCGATCCCTTTGACTACGAAGCATTTTCAAAATGCAAAGGTACCGGTCATGTGGTTGTGACTGATATTGTTACAGGAAAGCCAAGATACATAAGGCTTAGGGAGATGCGCAGGGATATAGTTGCAGTACAGGCTTCGGCGTCCCTTCCTCTTGTGTCCAGAACAGTAAAGATAGGCGGACGAGAGTATCTCGACGGTGGTATGGCAGATTCCATCCCCATCAAAAAGTCGATGCACGACGGACATGATAAAAATGTCATCGTGCTGACAAGACCGCTCGGATATGAGAAAAAGCCTACATCCAGCATGAGCCTTATTAAGTTTATATACCGCAATTATCCCGGACTTGTTGAGGATATGAAAAAGCGTCATATCAGATACAACAGGACCCTTGAGTATATTGAGAAGCTTGAGGCAGAGGGCAAGGTATTCGTATTTCGTCCCGAGTCAATCATCAAGATTGACAGGATAGAGAAAGATGAGAAAAAACTGAAAGTTCTCTATCTCCAGGGATACCATGATGCAGCCATTAACTACAAGTTAATGAAAGAGTATCTCGAATCGTAAATATTTATTAAATTTGTATGTTACATTGATAGAAAGTATGATATATAATAGTAGAGTTAGCTTTACATAACTATATTACTGTTAATCATTATTTTTAGAAAGTATTAGTATGAGCGAGATTAACGAGGAATCAAAAAATAAAACACCTGCATTCAGGGGACCGGAAAAAGAGTATATCACCGGTTTTCTTTAAGGAAAAGACCGGTGAGACTGAAAGTGTAAAAGCAGAAGACGATTTCGATTACGAATTTGATGAAGTATCCCCGGGAGAAGAGACCGAGGAAAAAGTTGATTATGTCTCTGAGGATGTAGCAACAAGACTTCTCGAAAAAGAGATGAATGAAAACCGAAACAAACAGGAAATAATAGATCTTGATAATGAAGATGACGGAGAATCCGGCAGTGATGATGAGGATAAAGAAGAGAAACCCGGATTCTTTACAAGGATTAAGGCAGATATAAAACCGCTCCTTGCATATTTTGGATTTTTCTCCGGACTTATTGTTTTTTGTGAAGTAATATTAAGATTCATTATTTCAAAAAAAATTCAGCCGGGAAATCTCTGGTTTTTATTATTCGTACCTGCCCAGGCGGCAGTATTTACAACCCTTTGCGGATTTGCAAAGAAGCATAAGGTGATAAATAAAATAGTATTTTCTTTATTGACGCTGGTTCTTTGTATTTACTATATTGCCCAGCTTATTTACTTTAAAAACTTTGGTTCCCTCCTGTCTGTTAATCTGATGGGAATGGGTACTGATGCTGCAGGCAATTTCGGATGGGCTGTAGTAGATACGGTTAAGGGCGCAGTCGGATACATGCTTATCATCGCTGTTCCAATCATCGCATTTATCATATTCTTCTGGATGAATAAAAAGATGGGCAAAGGTTACTACCTGCCTCTCCACGGATTTTCACTGATAGCTGTTGTGCTGTTCTGGTTTATGGCAGTCGGTCTCATCAGACTCGGCGGTACAGACAGAGTATCGGCATATTATGCGCTCAACAACTCTATGGCTGATACTGATACGACATCTGCAAGGATAGGAGCGATGACCACCACTGTTGTGGAGAGTGCTTCGTATTTCCTGGGTATCAGATCAGGTGAAGAGATCAACACCATGACCACTGTTGACAACAGTGCACTCAGTCTCGTGTCTGCGTCGGTAAACGCTGTATCCCAGAATACGGTTTCCGATAATGAAGTGCCTGAGGAGGAACCGTTTGTACCGGAACCTCATATTAACGAGAATATTGATTTCGCAGCTCTTGAAGAGCTCGCTACAGATAATGATACAAAATCCCTCTGCCAGTATTTCGGTTCAAAGACACCGACAAATACTAACCTTTACACAGGTATGTTTGAGGATTACAGTCTGATTTACATCTGTGCGGAGAGTTATTCAAATCTTGTTATCGATCCTGATGTAACGCCTACACTTTACAAGATGGCTAACGGCGGAATCGTACTTAATAATTTCTACAACAGCTTTTTAAATACAACCTGTAACGGTGAGTATGCATTCCAGACATCTCAGTGGCCTGATGTATCAAGGTATGCTGCCTGCGGTACAGCAGTAGGATCCCTGGCCCAGTCATGTGAAAAGTTCATGCCGTACGGATTAGGTGATCTGTTTGCTACAGAGGGTATACCGTCATATGCTTATCACAATTACTTAAGTCACTATTACAGGCGTGGATATGCATGGCCCAACTTCGGATATGAAAACATGAAGTTTATGGGCGAGGGTATGAGCTTTACATATACATGGCCCGCATCTGACCTTGAGATGATGGAACAGTCAATAGATGACTACATCGAGGAAGACCAGTTTGTCGCATATTACATGACATTCTCAGGACACGGACCGTACTCATCAGCAAACTGTATGTATAATAAAAATGTTGCTACAGTCAAGGAACTCCTCGGAGACAGGGCAAATGATCTTACTTATGATGCGATAGGATATCTTGCATGCAACTATGAGCTTGAGCTTGCAATGGAGTATCTCCTCGAGAGACTTGATGAGGCAGGAAAACTTGAGACTACACTGATCGTCATGACCGGTGATCATACACCGTATTACCTGTCGGATACAGGCAAGCAGACCCTTGCAGATTACGAGATCGACCAGGCATTTGAACTCTACAGATCGTCATGCATCATGTACACGGAAGGTCTTGAAGAGCCGATCATATCAGATACTTACTGCTGTAATGTAGATATACTGCCGACAGTCTTAAATCTCTTCGGTATCGATTATGATTCAAGACTCCTGATGGGTAATGATATTTTCTCAGACGGTATACACCGTGCCAGAATATATAATGGCAGTTTCCTGACAGACGTGGTTAACTACAATGCAAATACAGGCGAGACCACATGGAAGGATACAGAGCATCTTTATACACAGGAACAGCTCGATAATTATCTGGATGCCATGATACAATATGTAGACAGTGAGTATTCAGCATCAAATAAAATGCTTAACAGCAATTTCCCGCTCTTTGTATGGAAAAACTCAGGTCTCATGACTGATGAGGAATATGCTGTGGAAGTAGCCAGAGAGCAGGAAGCTGAGACAAGAGCATATAATGAAGCTGCAGAGGAAGCCCAGGCAGCAGCAGAGGCCGCAGCACTTGCGGCAATCGGACTTAATCCCGACGGTACACCGATAGAGGGATGGGTTCCGCCTGAGCCCCAGCCGGACGGTACAACCGATACTCAGACCCAGGCTCAGCCCGAAGCTCAGCCCCAGCCTGATGCCGGAGCAGTCACTGATCCGTGAGGTTTCGCTATAGACGATACCGATTAAAAGTAAGGAGGATATTGGAAAATGGAAAATAAAGGAAAGTATTATATAACAACTGCAATCGCATATACATCCGGAACACCTCATATCGGAAACTCATATGAGATAGTACTGGCAGATGCCATCGCAAGATACAAGAGAAAAGACGGATATGATGTCTTTCTCCAGACCGGTACTGACGAGCATGGTCAGAAAATCGAGGAGAAGGCAAAAGAAAAAGGCATTACTCCCAAGGAATTTGTCGACGGAGTGGCAGGTAAGATAAAGAGTATATGCGACAACCTCAATGTATCTTATGATAAGTTTATCCGTACAACAGATGATTATCATGAGAAGCAGATACAGAAAATGTTTAAGCGTTTTTATGATCAGGGCGACATCTATAAAGGATCGTATGAAGGTCTTTACTGTACACCATGCGAGTCGTTCTGGACAGAAGCCCAGCTTGTGGATGGTAAATGTCCTGACTGTGGCAGGGAAGTAAAGCCTGCAAAAGAGGAAGCTTATTTCTTTAAGATGAGCAAGTATGCTGACAGACTGATCGAGCATATAAATACTCATCCCGAGTTTATACAGCCTGTATCAAGGAAGAACGAGATGATGAACAATTTCCTCCTTCCCGGACTCCAGGATCTGTGTGTATCGAGAACATCATTTAAGTGGGGAATCCCCGTAGACTTTGATGACAAGCATGTGGTATACGTATGGCTTGATGCCCTTTCAAACTATATCACAGGTATCGGATATGATGCTGACGGCAACTCGTCAGACCTTTACAAAAAACTCTGGCCGGCAGACCTTCACCTTATCGGCAAGGATATCATCAGATTCCATACGATTTACTGGCCCATATTCTTAATGGCACTTGGCGAGCCTCTTCCCAAGCAGGTATTTGGTCATCCATGGCTCTTACAGGGCGGTGAAAAGATGAGCAAGTCAAGAGGAAATGTGATTTACGCCGATGACCTCATCGATATCTTCGGTGTAGATGCCGTGAGATATTTCGTGCTTCATGAGATGCCTTATGACAACGATGGAACAATTACATGGGAGCTCGTTACAGAGAGATTTAATTCAGAGCTTGCAAATATTCTCGGAAACCTTGTGAGCCGAACCATATCAATGTCAAATAAGTACTTTGGCGGTGTTGTGACAAAAACCGGTGTGACAGAATCAGTAGATGATGATCTGAAGGCTGTTGTGACAGCCACCAAGGCTAAAGTTGACAAAAAGATGGATGATTATCATGTAAATGACTGCCTCACAGAAATATTTGCACTCTTTAGAAGATGCAATAAATATATCGATGAGACAGAGCCATGGGTAATCGCAAAAGATGAAGCCAAGGCAGACAGACTTAAGGAAGTAATGTATAACCTGACAGAGTCTATTATCATAGGCGCAACACTCCTCGCTCCGTTTATGCCTTCTACATCAGAAAAGATACTTGCACAGCTTAACCAGCCTGCAAGAGATTTTGGAGATCTTGATAAATTCGGTCTCCTCGAGTCAGGTGCAAAGGTATGCGAAAAACCTGAGATACTCTTTGCCCGCCTTGATATCAAGGATGTAATGGAAAAGGTTGAGAAGATCCGTGAGGCTCAGAAAGCAGAGTATGAGAAGGAAAACGGAATCGCACCCGCTGAGGATGAAAAGGTAGTAGACAATATCGAAGCAAAAGATGAGATAGAATACGGAGATTTTGACAAACTCCAGTTCAGAGTAGGCAAGATCATCAAGTGTGAAGCAGTGCCCAAGTCAAAGAAACTGCTTTGCTCTCAGGTTAAGATCGGATCGGAAGTAAAGCAGATCGTATCCGGCATCAAGCAGTACTACTCACCTGAGGAGATGGTTGGTAAAAAGGTAATGGTTCTCTGCAACTTAAAGCCTGCAACACTTGCAGGTGTAAAATCAGAGGGAATGCTCCTTTGCGCAGAGGATGCAGATGGCAACCTGGCTCTTATGGTGCCTGAGAAGGATATGCCGGCAGGCGGACTTATCTGCTAAGAGCGTGACAGTATGGATTTAAGACACTATTATCCCATAAGAGAAGCAAAGCGCGACGAGTGGGAAGATGCCATGAGCCTTGCCTGGACTACATTTATGAAGTTTGAGGCAGATGATTATTCTAGGGAGGGAGTAGACAGTTTTCTTGATTTTATATCAGATGAAAAACTGTATCGTATGTTTCTCATCGGTGAATATCACGTGTTTGTGGCAGTAGATGATGATAAGATAATCGGTGTCATATCCTTAAGGGCGAGGACTCATATATCCCTGCTCTTTGTGGATGAGCATTATCATCACAGAGGTGTTGGCCGAAATCTTGTTAACTATGCGGCCATGTTTGTCCGGGAGGAAAACAAAGGCAGGATAATCACTGTAAATTCATCTCCTTATGCGGAAAACTTTTACAGACGTCTGGGATTTAAAGATACCGACAGCGAACAGCAAAAGGACGGGATCATATACACGCCTATGAGTCTGACAATTGAATAAATACTTATGAAAACATATCCCTCCGGATACTAAGTGCGAGCACAATGTATCCGGAGGGATATGTTTTTTTAACTGGTTTACAGGTGTTGTTTACAGTGGTATTGACAAGTGATTTACAGTCGTGTACAATAGCAGACAAATGAAAGGAGAATTCAAATGCCACTTACAGACAGACAAAAGAAGATAATCAGCATACTCAGAGTCAGCCAGGAACCTGTCTCGGGCAGCGAGATGTCAAAGAGACTCGGTGTGAGCAGACAGATAATTGTCCAGGATATCAGAGGCCTTAAGAATGAAGGATACGACATCTTATCTACTCCGAGGGGTTATGCACTCAGTACGCCCGGAAGTATCACGGCTGTTTTCAAAGTATGGCATAAGGAAAAGGATACCAAGAAAGAACTCAATCTCATGGTTGATTTAGGAGCCAGGGTAGTTGATGTATTTATCTACCACAGAGTATACGGTGAGATGCATGCAAAGCTTGAGATCCAGTCGAGAAAAGATGTTGATGATTTCTGCAGAAATATCGAGAGCGGCATGTCGGCACCATTATCCTCGGCAACTGCCGGATACCATTATCATACAATCGTCACAAAGGATCAGGAAACCATGGACATGCTCGAAAATACTTTACGGGAGCACGGATTTCTCGCAGAACTTACAGAGCATGAACCTGAAGGTGTCATAGGAAAATAATACAGGAGAATTAATTATGGCAGAAGAAACAAAGAAAACAGAGAAGGAGCCCGGAAAGGTAAAGGCGTTCCTTAAAAAGAAAGATATAGAGATTACATGGCGTCGTTATTTAATAGACGCTATGGGAGCGATGGCCAGCGGTCTGTTTGCATCACTCCTTGTAGGTACGATCATCGGAACACTCGGTACCCAGCTTGGCATACAGGTACTGATCGATATCGGCGGATATGCAAAGAGCGTGGCGGGTCCCGCAATGGCAGTTGCCATCGCTTACGCTTTAAAAGCCCCTAATCTCGTACTCTTTTCAATGCTTGCCGTAGGAGCCGCATCAAATTCACTCGGCGGAGCAGGCGGACCTCTTGCCGTACTGATCATAGCAATTGTAGCTACAGAGTTTGGTAAGCTGGTATCAAAAGAGACCAAGATAGATATACTTGTGACACCTATCGTGACCATAGGAGTAGGTGTGGCTCTCGCCATAGCAATCGCTCCCTGGATCGGAAGTGCAGCCAGCTCAGTAGGAAAGATCATCATGTGGGCTACTGACCAGCAGCCATTTGTAATGGGTATACTGGTATCAGTAATCGTAGGTATTGCACTGACACTTCCCATAAGCAGTGCTGCAATATGCGCGGCTCTTGCCCTTACAGGTCTTGCCGGAGGTGCTGCAGTAGCCGGATGCTGTGCCCAGATGGTAGGCTTTGCGGTAATGAGCTTTAAGGAAAACAAGTGGGGCGGCCTCGTATCACAGGGTATCGGTACGAGTATGCTTCAGATGGGCAACATCGTAAAGAATCCCAGGATATGGATCCCTCCTATTCTTACATCAGCGATTACCGGTCCTATTGCCACATGCGTATTCCAGATGAAGATGAACGGTGAGGCTATAGCATCAGGTATGGGTACATGCGGACTGGTTGGCCAGATCGGTGTATACACAGGATGGGTAAATGACATAGCAGCCGGTACAAAAGATGCCATTACAGGATTTGACTGGGCAGGACTTATCCTTATCTGCTTCGTACTTCCCGCAGTTCTTACTTGGGTATTCGGACTTATCCTCCGCAAGATCGGATGGATTAAAGAGAATGACCTTAAGCTTGATGTATAAATATATATTTCCCTATAGCCACAGCACAGAGATGTGCTGTGGTTTTTTAATATATAAAATACAGATTTGTACAGGGAGAGATAGCGAAATCTTTATTTATCCCAGGGTGGTTTGGAAGTAGACTTTAAATATACTTTGAAGTAGACTTTAATTATATATAAAAGTTAAATGCGGGGCAGGATTATGATATCGGAAAACATTTATGCACTTACAAGGGTTACAAATTCATCAAAGCTCCAGCGGATGGAAAAGCAGATGAGCAGGCGCCAGTATTTCCTTAAAGTGAAAGGGTGGGAGATACGGGGGCTTCGGAGTCTTACGGACAAAATTCATGAGAGGATTCGGGACATATCTTATCTTGATTTCTTTTATTCCTTTACTATTCCAAAACTTGGCAAGGAATTTGATCTCCTCCGTATGGATGATGATACGGTGATCAATATCGAGCTTAAGAGTGGTGACGTATCGGATGAAAAGATTAAAAAGCAGCTTGCCCAGAACAGACATTATATGGCACTTCTTGGACGCAATATCAGATCATATACATATATCAGCAACAGTGAGAGATTAGTCAGGCTCACCAACAGCGGCAGACTAATTGAGAGTGATTTTGACAGTCTCTGCGAAGACATTAAAAAGATGGGAAAGTGCTACGGCGACCATCTGGAGAAACTTTTCAGAGAAGAGGAACTCCTCATTTCTCCTTTAACCGACCCTGATAAATTTCTGCGCCGTGAGTATTTCCTTACAAGCCAGCAGTCTGATATTAAATATCGCATTATAAACAATATAAAAGAGCAGAAGGGATGTATCCAGGGATTTACCGGACTGCCGGGAACGGGAAAGACACTGCTCCTCTATGACATCGCACTTGAACTTACCGAAAAGCAGAGAGTGTGCGTGCTTCATTTCGGTTCATATCCCGAAGAGATGATGATGCTGAATGAGAGATTAAAGAGGATTGACTTTTATCACTGCGGCAGAGGCTTGCGTCTCCCTGATTTTGCACTTTACAGCGCGGTTCTTGTAGATGAGGGACACAGGATTCAGAAAGATACTCTTGATGAACTTATCGGAAATGCGAGAAGTAAAAATATTCCCGTAATCTTTTCATATGACAAAGAGTCTGCAGTGGCCGAGGAAGAGAGACTGCTTTCGCAGATTGAATCAATTGAAGAGATAGACGGATTTATACAGCACCGACTGACAAACCGTATCCGTATGAACAGCGAGCTGTCTGCATTTATCCATGACATAATGGTTTCTGACATTGCCCACAGACGAAAGGAATATCCGTCTGTTTCGGTGTCATACGCATGTGACAAAGAGGAAGCGGCGTGGCTTCTCTCCGGATATAAAAATGAAGATTACATTTACATTCGCAGGGATGAGGAAGATGCCGATATTGAAAACGCATCAGGAGAAATCGGCGCCAGCGAAGCAACATGCCGCGAATTTGAGAAAGTAGTCATGCTGATAGACAGCGACTTCATATATGATGAAAAAGGACGGCTCCGTTCCAGAGGCGGATACGAAGACGAGTCTCCTGTTCGATTATTATTCCACGGTCTCTCCCGTGCCAAATCAAAACTCGCTGTTATCATCATGGACAACGAGCCTGTGTTTGAAACGGTGCTGAAGATTGTGACGGGGGAATAAATCTCACAAACTTCCGATTCAAAATTGATTTTTCTTCCGATTTGAATAATGTTTATTTGCTTTTATTGTCTAAAAAAGTGAGTATACTCCTTTGGGAGTATAGTGCCTTCATGGACCAAATATGTTATATTAATATTTGGAAAAACAAATCTCATATTTTGTTTTAGAAGGGGATGTTTATGGATAGCGGAAAAGGAAAAGGCGGCATACTCGCGGTTATATTGCTGATACTCGGTGCGTTAGCGTTGTTAAAAGGACCGGAAACCGGGATCATAGCTACAATCCTGCATTTTGCCGGAATAGCCAGCCTGGTTGTGGGAATAGGTATATTTGCAATAGTTGCTCTGGCGATATTTGCGGCACTTTCATCAAAAAAGAAAAATCCAAATGCGCAGGATAAGGTTGAGATAGCCCAGTTTATGGAGGAAAAGCGCTCAGAACTTGCAAAATATAAGAGTACTGTGGCAACTACCAAACTGGAAATCCGAAAACTTGATGAAAAGATTGAGGATACCGACAGAAAGATAAAGTATGCCGAGAATGATGCAAAGGCATTTGTCGCAAAAGGCGATGACGATTCGGCAAAGAGAGAATTAATTAAAATCAGAGAACTTGAAAGTACAAAGGAGCGGTTTACGATGACCAGGGACGGATACCAAAATGCCCTTAATGAAATGCAGAGGATTGCAGATAAGCTTGAAGCGGATCTGCTTTCATTTGAAACAAGGCTTAAAAATGCTGATGCCCTCATGAGTACAAATGACGGCAGGGATCAGATGATCAGAGATTATGAAGAAAAAGCACAGTACGAGGCTGATTATCAGGAAGCTCTTAAGGAACTGGAGACAGGTATCAGTGCAGACCTTGTAGCAAAGTACGGGGATTCTCCTTCGGTGGAGCCGGATGTGGATACATCAGGCATAGACGAGCAGCTCCGCAGACTCAAGAATGAACAGGGAACAAAATAACCACTAAAACTTGAAAAATACGGTTATTATAACTATAATATAATATGCAGTATACATTTTGCCCATCAAACTCCGTACATTTTGGGGATAGGTACAATGGATTTTAAAAATCCGAAAGATTATACTGTTTGATAGTGAGTGTCAGAAGGCACTTTGGTATTTCAAAACTATAAATTATTCAGGAGGCAGAAATGGCAAGTTTATCACTTAAGAACATTTGCAAGGTTTACCCTAACGGATTCGAAGCCGTTAAGAACTTCAACCTTGAGATCGCAGACCAGGAGTTCATCATCTTCGTTGGACCTTCAGGATGTGGTAAGTCAACAACACTTCGTATGATCGCAGGACTTGAGGACATTTCTTCAGGTGAGCTTCGTATCGGAGACAGATTAGTAAACGATGTAGAGCCTAAGGACAGAGATATCGCCATGGTATTCCAGAACTACGCTCTTTATCCTCATATGTCAGTATATGACAACATGGCTTTCGGACTTAAGCTCCGTAAAGTACCTGCAGATGAGATCGACAAGATGGTTAAGGAGGCAGCAAAGATCCTCGACCTTGTATCTCTTCTTGATCGTAAGCCCAAGGCTCTTTCCGGTGGTCAGAGACAGCGAGTTGCCATGGGACGTGCTATCGTTCGTAATCCTAAGGTATTCCTTATGGACGAGCCTCTTTCAAACCTTGATGCAAAGCTTCGTGTACAGATGAGAATCGAGATCGCTAAGCTTCACCAGAGACTTGGTACAACCATCATCTACGTTACACATGACCAGACAGAGGCTATGACTCTTGGTACCAGAATCGTAGTTATGAAGGATGGTGTAGTTCAGCAGGTTGATACACCTCAGAACCTTTACGAGAAGCCTTGCAACCTCTTCGTTGCAGGATTCATGGGATCACCTCAGATGAACTTCCTCGATGCAGTAGTTGAGGTACAGGGAGATACAGCTTACCTTAAGCTTGCTAACAAGGCTATTCCTCTTCCTCCTGCTAAGTCTAAGAAGCTTATCGATGGCGGATATGACGGACAGACAGTTACATTCTCTTTCAGTATTTGAGTCAACAATCAAGGTATACGAGCTTCTCGGTGCAGAAGTTTATCTGTACTTCGATCTTGAGGAGTTCCCTATGACTGCAAGAGTTGATCCTCGTACAACAGCAAGACCCGGTGATGTTGTTAAGTTTGCTTTCGACGTTGACAAGATTCACGTATTCGACAAAGAGACAGAGCAGATCATCACAAATTAATTATGATTTAGTCAGTAATATTAAGGCCTGCGTCCGAAAGGATGCAGGCTTTTTTAATGTCTTTCTAATTTTATTTTAATAAAGATTTGTTATAATATTTTTATGTACTCGGTAAAGGTTATTAAAAATATATTTGACGATCTTAAGCGCATTACGAAGGCGGATTATGCTCTCTACGGTCAGGATGGAACACTCCTTTACGGAACGTTTAAGTCCCAGCCTGTAAAGCAGGAAACGATCGGCACATTTATCTCATCCGGAGCGGACAGCCAGACTCTTGAAGGTTTTTATTTTTTTCGCGTAAAGAGTGAAAAAGCCGACAACATGACACTTGTTGTAAATGGCTACGGTGGGGATGGATACATGTTTGGACGTATCGCCCTTAGCGAGCTGGCATGTCTTCTTGGTATGGGAGATGAAGCGTCAGATCTCGATGATCTCTATCGGGGCATTATTTTTGACAGAATGCTGCCTGGGGATATCGAGAGAGAGGCCAGGAGATTAAAGGTACCTGCAGGATTGCAGAGATGTGTGTACTGTATAAAGACTGACGGTGATGCTCTTTCGTCTGCAGGAGAGATGATACGAAATATGTACTCCGATTCCAAGGAGGATTATCTGTTAACAGATGCTGAGGATACAATAGTACTCATAAAGGCTATAAAAGACAGCAATCCCTCGGATATAGCCGGCGAAATTCTAAGCATGATAAATACAGAGCTAATGGTTACGGCCAGAGTATCGTATGGAAAGACGAGGACGGGATTATCCGACACCAGGGAGAGTTATCTCGAGGCTGATATGGCCATGGAGATAGGAGATATTTTCTTTGAGGAAATGCAGATAGTATCCTACCAGTCGCTTGGACTGGGACGCATTATATATCAGTTGCCGATGAGCCTCTGTACTCTTTTTACTGAGGAAGTATTTGGCGAGAGCAGTGCCGAGGTTCTGACAGAATCAGAGATAAAGATTATCAATTCATTTTTTGATAATAGCTTAAGCATTGCAGGAGTAGTCCGGGATCTTGATATCAAGCGCAGTACTCTCGTACACAGGCTTGATGTCATAGAGAAAAAAGTCGGACTTGATATCAGAAAATTTGATGATGCCATGACGCTTAAGGTAGCACTTATGGTTACGAAATACATGGAATACAGGAAAAAGAAATCGGGAGAAATCTTATGATATCCCCCGAAGACTTGCTGAAGGTATTTTGCTTTTGGCGATAGCGAGGAATCTGCCAAGCTCATCTTCGCTAAATGATGACAGAGTCAGATTATCATCATTTTGTTTTGATATAATGATATCTCCGCTGTCTTTGTATGACTGGAGGAAATATGCTTTTGCGCCTTTGATTGTCTCGGCGATATCCTCCATATCCTCATATGTGTGAATGCCCTTTACCAGTGTGGTACGAAATTCATACGGCAGGTTACTGTTTCTGATGATGTCGATAGATTTAAGAATGTTGTCAGTGTTTACATCCCATATACCACAGGCTGTTCCGTAGTTTTCTATGGATGACTTGATATCCATGGCAATATAGTCAATGAGGTGTCCGTCAATTAAGGTGATCAGTGCTCCCGGCATCAGACCGTTTGTGTCGAGCTTTACCTTCAGACCGGCATTTTTTATCTGCATGATAAATTCCGGCAGGTCTTTGTTTAGAGTAGGTTCACCGCCTGTAATGCATATACCGTCATATATGTGACGGCGTCTGATGATATAGAGGAGGGTCTCCTTTTCGGATATCGTATTCTCCGGATTCAGGACAAGAGAAGCATTATGACAAAAAGGACACCGCATATTGCAGCCGCCGGTAAATACTGTTGCAGCCACGTGTCCCGGATAGTCAAGTAAAGTTGTTTTTTGAAAACCGTTAATAACCATAAAATAATTATAACTCATTTTATTAGAAAAGGATTCTGATATGACAAAAGAAAAACAGATTTTTAACCCGTTTCTCCCTTTAAATGAATATATTCCCGATGCCGAGCCTCATATTTTCGGAGACAGGGTTTATATATACGGTTCTCATGATAAGGAGGGTGGATATACTTTCTGCATGCTTGATTATGTGTCATATTCTGCGCCTGTTGATGACCTGACTGACTGGAGATATGAAGGTGTCATATACAGAAGGGAGCAGGATCCTGAGTTTGCGACTCAGCCTTATATGTACGCTCCCGATGTGGTAAAAGGCAATGATGGCAGATATTATCTCTATTACTGCACATCGGGAGATTACGGCGAAGGCGGATACCAGGGTACCATTAAGGTTGCTGTATGTGATGAGCCGGCAGGAGAATACAGATATCTCGGTTATGTCAGAAATAAAGATGGCACACCTATGATGAAATACATCTGTTTTGATCCGGCTGTATTAAATGACGATGGTGTGATCAGACTCAGCTATGGCACCAGGTATGACTTTGAAGAGCAGCCTGACTTTAAGGAAAATGAGTCATATATGCAGTCCATGATGACGATGTTTGGCAGATCAAAAGAGGAAATCTTAAGCTATGAAGATTCCATAATGGGACCGGCTACCGTCACGCTTTGCGACGATATGCTGACTGTTGCAGATGAGCCGAGACATATTATTCCGTATAAGGTAAAGGGGACACCTTTTGAGGAGCATCCATTCTTTGAAGCGGCATCCCTTCGAAAGTTTAATGATAAGTATTATTTTATATATTCATCTCTTCGCAATCATGAGCTCTGCTATGCGATAAGTGACAAGCCGGACAGGGATTTTGAGTTTGCGGGTACACTTGTATCAAACGGAGATATCGGTATAGACGGCCGTGATGAAAAAGACAGGCTCAACATGACAGGTACTACTCATGGCAGTGTGATACTTATCGGAAATCAGTACTATGTTTTTTATCACAGACTGACCCATCGCTCCGATTATTCGAGACAGGTCTGCGCTGAGAAAATCTATATGGATAAGGACGGTTTATTCAGGCAGGCGAGGATAACAAGCTGTGGACTGAATAAAGGCAGTCTTGCCGGTGAGGGTACATATCCTGCTCCCATTGCATGTGTTTTGACTAACGGAAATATGCCTCACGGAAGCAACCGCATCTTTGAGACGGAATTTCCGGCGGTCATGCACTACAGCACAGAACAGTTTATCGCAGGGATAGAGGACGGTACCCTTATCGGATACAGGAGTTTTTCGTGCAGAGGGCTGCGTAGTATAACGGTTAAAGCGAGATTTGAGAGTGACAAAAATAAAATTGTCTTTAAAGGTCCTATGCCTGAAAACGAGATATACAGAGGGAACTCAGGAGATAAAGAAGAGACCGGGTCTGAAAAAGCCGGGGACGGATACATTGAAATCCGGACATCCATGGATGAGAGCGACAAGCCGTGCGGTGTGATTATATTAAAGAGATTTTCCGGAGATGACGGAAAGATATGGAATGAATACGCCGGTGATGTAAGGATAAAAGACGGAGTAAGAGATCTTTACATGACATATCACGGCAGCAGCAAGATTCAGTTTAAGGACTTTACTATGATATGTGACGATCAGCCTGATGCGGAGATATCGGATGATGCTCCGAATGAAGAAGACAGACTTTATATGAAGAAAGCATTAAAACTTGCGAAAAAGGCCGCAAAAAACGGTGAGGTTCCCATAGGATGCGTGATCGTAAAGGACGGAGAGATAATCGGTAAAGGATATAACAGGCGCAAGAAAGACAGGTGCACACTGTCTCATGCCGAGATCACGGCGATAAAAAAAGCATCAAAGAAATTAAATGACTGGCGCCTTGAGGACTGCACGATGTATGTAACTCTTGAACCGTGTCAGATGTGTGCCGGAGCCATCGTACAGGCGAGAGTAAAGCGCGTTGTCATAGGCTGTGAAAGTCCAAAGTCCGGCTGCGGAGGCACACTCCTTAATATCCTTCAGAACAGGGATTTCAATCATCAGGTAATGGTGACAAAGGGAGTCCTTGCAAAAAAATGCAGCAGCATACTCACTGATTTCTTTATGCATATGCGGGAAGAAAAAGAGAATAATCAAAAATGAAGCCGATTATGATATAATCATAAGAGCACAAAAACAGGGGAGACACGAATGAGTGCAATAATACCCATTATTGTATTATTTTTAATAATTAAAAATGTAAAACTTGATAACCTTAAGAGTACGCTTTTTAAACTTGTGGGAGTGCTGCTTGGCATCAGTCTCCTTGGAGGTCTTATTTTCACACCTTTTGGAGCTCTCGGACTTATCGGACTCGTATATTATTTTAAATATACAAAATCGATGAAAGAAAAGGAAAAGAAAAACGAAGAACTCTACGGCTGGAATGCGGAGATGTGGGATAACCTGAACAAAAACAGGGATACATATGCCAATTACAAAGTCGAGAAAACCAACAAGGAAAAGACAACAGGCTCAACTCTTCCAAAGAAAGCAAATCTGCGCAGAAAGATATGTGAGGCGTTTAATGTAAAGTACAAACTGGATCTCACCGATGAGCAGATGACGAGTATAATCAATTCATCGTATATGTCAGAGATATGGCTGTCCGAACTTGAGGCGATGAACCATCAGTACGACAGTGTATATCAGTGGTTTAACGGATCGACCAACTGGCTCAGAGTATATCTCTATGTTTTCCATGTACAGCAGGTGACATCGGATATCAGAGCCCAGGAGAGCATTGCAATGTATGCTTTCCAGGAAGTATTTGAATATGCCGACAGCATAAACGGTACGATTGCTGACAAGATAGAAAAGGTAAACAGCAAGTTTTTAACATCTTTTGATGATATCAGCTTTATGATCGCATACAGATTCCTTGAAGATAAGGGACTCAAGCACAAGCTTGGAGAGATCGATGTCATCAGAAATGACAGCGAGATAGACAAACTCCTTGAGAAATACAGGGATGAAGAGGGTAAGAACACTACCTTTCCCGGAAGATAAAATCAAGGCACTTGATATATTTTCATAAAACTTATATACTCTTATAGTCGGCATGGCTGCCCGTAATAAGTGACGTTTATCCCCGGGTCTTGCGCAATGTGTGCCACCGAACCGTGTCAGGACGGGAACGTAGCAGCACTAAGGAGGAATACGCATGTGACGCGAGGGTGCCTGGGAGTAGTTAACTGTTACGGTAACGCATGTCGATTTTGTTTTTTAAAAATAATATGATATAATCGAGACGAGGTTTGCGCCTCGTTATTTTTGTGCGTTTAAATGCAGAGGATTTTATTATGAAAAAAAGTTTTATGGAAGTATTAAAAAAGACTGGTATTTCACTGCTGCTCGGTGCGATTACTTTTTCTACCATAGTAGCATGCGGAAATAATGATAGCAGCATTTCCGGAAATACAACTGTCAATGAAAACGGAGAAGTGATCAATCTGGATGGCAGCCCTGTAAATACAGGTGATGATGCGGCTGCGGAGGACGAGTACTATGAGGAGCTTCCGGAAGGATATGTGAGAAGCTCACTTACAAATGAACTTGTTACAGAGGAAGTGGCCAATACAAGACCGATAGCTGTCATGATCCCTATGGATGAATGTGCCCAGCCCGATTACGGCAACTCAAAGGCAGGCGTTGTCTATGAGTGTCTCGTAGAGGGTTCGATCACCAGAACGATGAACATTATTGAGGACTGGGAGTCTATGGAAAAGATCGGTAATATCCGAAGCACCAGAGATTATTTCATCTTCTGGAGCTGGGAGTGGGATGCAATCCTCCTTCATGACGGAGGTCCTGCCCTCTATGTATCATCATGGCTGGCTGATCCCCTTACAAACAATATTAATGGTCTGGGTTACAGAGAGAGCAGCAGGAGTGCACCGCACAATGAATATTACACAGCTGATCTTGTAAATAAATATATCAGTTCATACGGATATGAAAAGACTCACAGAGACCAGTATGTAGAGAAGCATTTCTCGTTTGCTCCGTATGGAGGACAGACCATATTATCTGACAGTTACGGTACGGGAGATGTCCTTGAGGTATATGCAGTAGATTTAAAGAACTGCTACCCTGTCACAAAGACAAGATATGAATACAATCCTGATGACTGTCTCTATTACAGATTTATTTATGGCAAGCCTCATATGGATAATGCTGATGAGGACAATCCGGTTCAGCTCGCATTTTCAAATATAATCCTTCAGAGAGCAATCGGATGCTCAAGAGATGATCACGATTACAGAGCCTTTGAAGTTCACAAGACCACAGAGGACGGATGGTTCATCACAAACGGCCAGGCAATCCATATTACGTGGCAGAAGACCGGAAATGAGACACCGACAAGATTCTTTGATGATTACGGAAATGAGATAAAGCTTTCAACAGGTAAGACGATAATATCTGTCATCCAGGATGGCGGTTCTGCAAGTCTTGACTTCATATTTGAGGACAGTAACGGTGATACTGTTGATGCGGAATTCGACAGATAATCTGATATAGTAGTGAGATAAAAAAGTATCCTTCCCCATGCATTGCGGTTAGCTCAGCGTGGGGAGGGATACTTTTTTATATATTAAGACTGTTTTTATGCGGATTTTTTATTTTTTATCAGCTTGCTTATACCGTTTACAATCAGATAGATAAGGATGCATACCGCAATATTGATCCCTACTTTAGTCCAGTAGCCAAGGCCGTCAAATGATTCATTTTCCAGATATTTAAATACTGTCCAGTGCAGGCAGAATAC